>CBDIWQ010000249.1:0-4218 GCA_965285965.1 uncultured bacterium
AGTGCCGCCCCGACGGTTTCACCGCGCCCCACGACGCTTTTCTTGCCATCCTGCAAAGTTATATTCATAACCGCTATGAAGCCGATCGTTCTTTCAGGCAGTACGAGAAACGACAAAAAGGCACCCCGCCTCGATAGGCAAAGAAGTGCCTCAAAACGAACCCATCCAGATGGATGGTAGGCGCGGACGGTCTTGAACCGTCGACCTCTACCGTGTCAAGGTAGCGCTCTCCCCCTGAGCTACGCGCCTATCGTCTGGGTGCGCATGCTAATATAGGGCAGCATGTAGAGTCTAGAAAACGCCCGCAACAGAGGCTGCCCTCAGCGGGCTGAAGGCGCCTCGCCTTTCACTCAGCATCGCGCGAGCAGAGATTACTTGACCGCCGAGCGCAATTCCTTCCCCGCAGAGAACTTAGGCACTTTGGCAGCGGGAATTTTGAGCGCTGCTCCGGTCCTCGGGTTGCGCCCCATGCGAGCTTTGCGCTTCGAGATCGTGAACGTGCCGAAGTTGACCAGAGAGACCCGTTGCCCCCTCTTGAGCGAAGAGGTCACGGCCCCGGTAAAAGCTTGAAGGGCCGTACCGGCGGCGACCTTCGTAATCCCCGCCGAGGCGGCCATCTTCGCGATGAGTTCTTCTTTCGTCATCCTCGTCCCTCCTTGTTAAGTACGAGTGAGGCCCACCTTCGCTGCATGCCGTTGCTCAACAAACGCGCTACAGAGTCCGGTTGATTTTCGCCCTGGTTCGTTTCAAGGGAATATGGAGGTCCGTGATCTTCTTTCTTAAGGTGTTCCGGTTCAAACCCAGGAGTTCCGCCGCTTGAATCTGGTTGCCCTGCGTTTCGCGCAATGCGGACGTGATCAGTGGGCGTTCGACTGCCGAGATCAAAATAGGATGCAGGTTCCTCGCGGATCCGTTCCGCATGCCTTTGACAAAATCCCCCATCTTCATCTCAAGGTAGCCTTCAAGAGAGGTGTCCGGCGCTATATGGTCGACCGGCGGTGTACCGGACCGGTTCATCAACTGCATCATCTTAGCGGTTTTCTTCAGTACGGCGCGCGAACCGGTGATCAATAGGGTTCGGGACGGATGAACGTGATCGCGCAGAGACATAGGCAGCGCTTCTCCCGCAGGAGACTCCGCGATGACTGCGTCGAATGGTTGTTTTGAAGGCATGTTCTGAAGGGCACCGGCGTCTCGAACCACGGTCAGTGCCGCGTGCTTGAAGAGTTGCTCAAACTGAGCCTGTACGTCGGGATCCGTCGTGAGCAGCAGAAGTGTAAACACGGGTGAAGGGACGGGCATGAACGGCACCACAGGAAGAAGAGGTGGAATTATTGCCCAGGACCCATGGGATGTCAATTGCGAAGGATTCCAATGAAGGGATTGAATTGGACTGGAGTCCCTATTTCCATCGAAGACCGTCCTCCGCTCCCTCGCCATTTCTGACGGAGGCCACTTGACAGGTGAAACCAACACAGATTATAAATCTGAATCTCTACCGGAATAATAAAGAATGAGGGTTTCTCAACGTGTCACGTATGGAATCATGGCGGCCGTAGACCTTGCGATGCATATACAAAATGAGGTGCCGGTTCAAGCGCGGGCCATCGCGCGGCATCAGGGAATCCCGGTTCGCTTCCTAGAGCAAGTGCTTCATTCGATGAAGAAAGCGGGTCTTGTCGAGAGTGTCCGCGGGGCGCAAGGCGGATATCGCCTCAGCCGGAAGCCCGCCGATCTTTCCGTGGCCGACATCATGGAGGCGTTGGATGGACCGGTGTTTCACCAGTCATTCTCGGATCCTTCCACCAGTGAGAGGCGCGTGACGAGCCCGGACCTGTTACTCGGCCATGTTTGGGACCAGGTCCAGCAGGCAGAACGCAACGTGCTTGAAAAGATCACCGTCGAGCAATTGGCGGCTAGGCAACAAGCTCTCGAAGAGCAACGTAACCCCATGTACCACATATGATGGTCGCCCATTTCCCTAGCCGCCGCTACGACTGGACAGACATAAGGAGGCCTGTTCGATGAGCACGCCGGAACTCGTGATTCCTGAAATCCAGACCGCTCCGATTCCTCCCGCTATCGCGGAGGAAATCGAGACCTTTGAAGCAGAGGCAATGAAGACGTTGGCCGGTGACGTCCCGAGCGACCTCTTTAAGCCGTTTCGGCTGCAATACGGGATTTATGGTCAGCGCCAGCCCGGCGTCCAGATGGTCCGCATCAAGATCCCGTTCGGCGGCATTTCGTCCAACCAGTTCCGCCGCGTGGCTGAAATCGCAGACCGCTATGCCACCGGTGTGAGTCATGTGACCACCCGGCAGGACATCCAGCTGCATTTTGTGGAACTCAAGCATGTGCCGACGATCATGCGAGCGTTGGCGGAAGTCGGGCTGACGACGAGAGAGGCCTGCGCCAATACCGTGCGTAACGTGACGGCCTGCCATCTCGCGGGCGTCTGCAAGGGCGAAGTGTTTGATGTCACGCCGTACGCCAAAACGGTGGCCTATCACCTCTTGCGCAATCCGTTGAACCAAAGCCTGCCGCGTAAATTCAAGATCGCCTTTTCCGGGTGCAAGCATGATTGCGCCCTGACGCCGATTCACGACATCGGACTGCTTGCGGCCAAGCAGGCGGATGGCGCGATAGGTTTCCGTATGGTCGTCGGCGGAGGACTGGGCTCGGCGCCGAGGGTCGCCCAGTTGCTTCGAGAATTCACTCCGATGGATGAGCTCATTCCGAGCATTGAAGCGGTCATTAAGGTGTTCGATACCTTAGGCAATCGGAAAAATCGCAACAAGGCCCGCATGAAATTCGTCATCGAAAAGCTCGGCTTCGACGAGTTTAAGCGGCGGTGGGAGGCCGCCTATGCGGCCATGGGCTACGCCCTCCCGAAGCACAGCCCTCTCAGCCTCCTCCAGCATGCCGATGAGCCGGCTCAGCTCCTCATGCCATCGCGGCCGGCTGCCGCGAACGGCCAGGGCAACGGCAATGGCCGCCACGCGGCGGGGGACGAGACACCCTATCAGATGTGGAAGCGGACGAACGTCGTCACGCAGAAACAGCCCGGCTACGCCACGGCGGCCATCAAGTTGTTTATGGGTGACATTACGGCGGAGCAGATGCTCTTCGTCGCGGACTTGGCCGAGCGGTATTCGAACGGAAATTTGCGGACGACCATCAATCAGAATGTGGTCATTCGATGGATTCCTGAAGGTGTGATCGCCGATTTATACGACGAACTGGCGTCACGCGGCCTGGCCGACCCCGGAGCGGAACTCGTTGAAGACATCATCGCGTGCCCCGGCACTGACACTTGCGGGTTGGGAATCACCTCGTCCAAAGGGCTTGCACGGGCGCTGGCCGAAGTGTTTCCGGCGGGTCGTGTGCCTGACGATTTGCACGACGTCAATGTCAAGATCAGCGGGTGCCATAATTCTTGTGCGCAACACCACATTTCGACGATCGACTTGCACGGCGTCGGCAAGCGCCTGGGCCAACACGTGGCGCCGCATTACGAGTTGCACCTTGGCGGTTCCGTGAACGGGACGGCCAAGATCGGACAGATGATTGTGAAGCTGCCGGCCAAAGCCGTCCCCGCGGCCCTCACCCATCTTATTGAGGTCTATCGGCGGGAGCGTCAGCCCAATGAAGGCCTGCCGGCGTTCATCACGCGAGCCGGCAAGAATCATCTCAAGGACGAACTCATCCCCTACACGATCGTTCCGTCATATGAAGAGGATCCGACCTTCTATTACGACTGGGAAGGGGAAGAGGAATTCATTCTCGAGGATCTCGGACCGGGTGAATGCGCCGGCGGGGCGCTCGAGATGATTGAAAACGGCATTTTGGAAGCGGACCAGGAGCTCTATCAGGCCAAGCTGCTCGTCGATAAGCACCAGTATTCCGTTTCTGTGAACAAGTCATACCGGGCCGTGTTGGCTGCGGCGAAGGCGCTCTTGATGACCGAGGGACTCGATCCGGCCAGCGATGCGGAAACCTTCCAGGAGTTTGAACGACGATTGGCCCACAAAGGCATTGTGCCGGTGATGTACCGGAACCTTGGCACGCTCGTCGGCGATCTCGGCCCAAAAGACACGACCGCCCGATGATCATCGGTCCCCATCCCGCTTCATACCATCCTACCGAGCCGTCTTCAAAGCGAATTTGAAGCTGGCCGTAATTGTAATTCCCTTTTGGAATTTCCTCGGTCAATCTTGC
>CBDIWQ010000250.1:0-4947 GCA_965285965.1 uncultured bacterium
ATGGTGCGAGAAAGAGTGTGACATAGGCCGTGTCAATCGGCCCGCTGGAGCGGAGCATCTGCGATGAACAGAGAAAAGGATGGCTATACGGTTACCGTGTTGCTGGACGTGAACGAGATCCAGGACATAGACGACCGCGCGGAAGCGCGCACGTACCTGGTTGCCGACCGCAGATCCGGCCAGGCGGTGCTCATCGACAGCGTCCTCGAGAACGTCGCACGCGACAGCCGTGTCGTCCGACGGCTCGGCCTCACCCTGCGCTTCGTCATGGAAACGCACGTGCATGCGGACCATGTTACCGGCGCCTCCTTGATGAAGGATCGCACCGGTGCCCGCATCGTCTATGGGGGTGCGGCGAAGGGCGTGGTCACAGGTGCGGATCTGTTCCTTTTCGACGGAGAAGCGTTGTCCTTCGGAAACACGTCGATCCGCGCGCTGGCCACTCCCGGCCACACCGACGCCTGCACCAGTTATGTCGTGCCCGGCGCCGTGTTCACGGGGGATTGCCTTTTCATCGGCAGCAATGGGCGCACCGATCTGCAGGGAGGCTCAGCTGAGCGACTATTCGACTCGGTCCACCACGTCTTGTTTGCCCTTCCGGACGACACGATTGTGTACCCGGGTCACGACTACCAGGGCAGGGTGTCTTCGACGATCGGCGAGGAAAAGCACTGGAACGAACGCCTGAATCTGTCGATTGGCAAGCAGACATTCCTGGAGACCATGAAGGGCCGGCAGGTCGCGCCGCCCGCAAAAATGGATCTCGCGATCCCTGCAAATCTCCGGGCAGGCCGCATAGCAGCCATGTAACGAATACGCGATCCCCCGCCGGGAGCACATTGGTGCGCAGGCCTGCCGTGCTTGCCGGTCTTGGCGATCGAATCCGATCCGCTGGCCCAAGAGGAAAGCATGGAAAGCCTATCCTGACTCGATTCATGCTGCGACACGTAGGAGGGAGGGCTCTCGAATGTATAAGGGTTCTTTCCGAGGCTACGGGGTCTTTCCCGGGTCGATCGGCATCGGTCACCGCTCAGCCTGTTCCAGAGGGAGGTCCGGGACTTCCGGCACAGGGGGTGAAGCAGGGGAGCTGTTGAGAAGTAGGAGGTGGGCGCGACCCCGGTATTTCTCTGGAATAGAACCCGGCACGTTCGTGTAGGTCTGTGTGCCGAAGTCATCCATATAGGAATAGATCCTCGTGCCTCCGTGGGTCATTCGCAGGGCCGTGATGGCCTGCGCGACTTGGTCCGGGTCCACCTGCGCGGTAAGATCGGCCTGGATCACCACCGTGTCGGCCTCCAGTCTGGTGGTGATCTTCTCATCCATGACCACGACGATACCCGCCGTATAGGTCCTGGTCTCGTCGGTCGTGAGTTCCATTTCTTTCATTTCGCTGACGCTCTCCAGATAGATACAGACCTGTTCGAGAGCGCTCCGGTTGGCGGCTTCGACCGCCCGCCGAACCGCAGTGGTCCGTGTGTCGTGGTCGGTCATGCGGTATTCCCCCGTCGCCGTCACGGTCCGGACCTGTGAAGACGGCTGCTGGGCAGCCGGCACGGGTCGGTGGGGCGAGGAGCTGTGGGGAGGGAGTTGGTGATACTTTTCCGGCTTCGAGTCCAACTCCGTGAAGACCTGTGTGCCGGAGTGGTCCCGATAGGTATAGAGAGGGATGCCTGCAGAGGCCCACACAGAAAGGCACTGATAAAAGACGACAGACGCTGTCAGCGTGCTCCATGAGGACCACATGGTCCCCTCATGCCCGACTCTGTGGGCGGTACCCTATTCGTCGCGATTACTTAATACGATAGGGAATGTCCCTTTGAGATAGACGAAGCCGGCGTTCTCTTCTAATGTCCGTGGCATGTCACCGCCCTGTCTCCGCTGCCGGAACTTCGCTTAGGCCGCTCGCGCGGTCTGCCCGGCTTGATGCTCGCTAAAGAGCGCCAGCATTTCCCGATTGAACGCCGGGAGGTCGGCCGGCTTGCGGCTGCTGACCCAATTGCGATCCCGCACCACCTCGGCGTCTTGCCACTCGGCGCCGGCGTTTCGGAGATCATCTTGGATGGTGTGATAGCTCGTCATGGTCCGTCCGCGGACCAGGCCGGCCGAGACGAGCAGCCACGGCCCATGGCAGATCACCGCAATGGGTTTCCCGGCTCGGTCGATCTGAGTGATGAAGTCCTTCGCCTCCGGCACGACGCGCAACGTATCCGCATTGAGCGCTCCGCCCGGGAGCAGGGCGCTATCAAACTGTTCCGGATCGGCGTCCGACAAGGTCAGATCAACGGGAAACCGGTCGGCCTTCTCGTCATGGTTCATGCCCTGGATCTCGCCGCCCTGTGGCGCGATGATGAGGACCTTCGCGCCCGCTTCTTCCAGCGCCTGTTTCGGTTCCGTCAGTTCAACCTGTTCGAAGTCGTCGGTGACGAGAACTGCCACCCGCATACCATGTAATTGGCGCGCCATAGTTCCTCCTCACTCGGGGTGATCTCGTGGTGTATCAAAATGGAGGGGAGAGGACCACTGGGAGGAATCAGAGGGACGGCGGTCTGGCCATGGGCTTGTGCAGGACCTGACCTCGGAACGTCCAATGAGTGTGCCGCATGATTATGAAGTCTGGAAGGGGAGAAAACTGGATCGTCGGCAGGGGACTGCGGCTTGGAACGAGTGGGGATGGAAGAGCCTCTCGGTCAGGAGGGGAACGCTCTCGATAGCGTCCTTACGAGAGCACGGTACGAAGCTGATTGCAGAACTGATAGCAGTTTTTGCCTTTGGCCTTGGCTGCGTACATGGCCGCATCCGCATCTTTGATCAAGTCTTCCGGCCGAGCATGAATGTTCGTGCTGAGGGCGATGCCGATACTGGCGCCGACGGAGACAGGCCTCCCCACATCAATGGGGTCCTGAAGCTTTCTCAGCACGCGTTCCGCCACCCGCACCGCATCAATTTCTCCCAATACATTATGGACCAAGAGCACAAACTCATCGCCTCCATACCGCGCGGCGAGGTCCCCCTTACGCAGGCAACCCTGCAGCCGTTTGCCGACTGTTTTGAGTACGGCGTCTCCGGCCTTATGACCGAATTGATCATTAATGGGTTTGAACCCGTCCAGGTCAATGAACAAGACGGCAAACACAAAACACTTGTTGTTCTGCGCACGTTCGATCGCGCGCCAGACCCGTTCAATGTATTGAGCCCGGTTGGGCATGCCGGTCAGCTCATCGGACATCGCTTCCGAGCGAACCTTCTCTTCGAAGGCGGTCGTCCGTTCTTCTTTGGCAGTAATGAGGCGGGTGTTCGTCACGGACACAAGTGCCATGGCCGCCATAGTGGGAATGAGGAGGACGTGCTGGCTGTGGAGCGCCCCAAGCTGATAGAGCGAGAGCGCATAGGCGCTGCAGAGCAGGCTACTCAAAGAGACCGTCTGCATCATCGATGGACTATGTGCCGCCATCAGCATGAGCAGCATGTAGCCGAGATAAAACGGAGGATGCATCGCCCCCGCCTGGTACGTCGCTCCAACCAGCAAGAGACAGTTGGCCAGGATGGGTATGGTAATGTTCCAGCGGCCATTCCACATGGACGCCGGCACAGAGAGGGTGAGCACGCTCAATACGAGGACGGCTGTGCCAACCGCCATGTCGTCTCTGGCCAGTTGGGCCACGGACACCGATCCGCCCAGAACAAACAGCAACAGCAGCTGAAGCAGAAGTAATGTGACCCGGGATACCATTCCTTTGTCCGTCTGGTTCATGGTCCCCAAGGTAGATTCATACGCCTGATTCGCCAAGAGAAATGTCGGTTTGTGAATGTTCCGCCGCGTTCGCAGCCAATAGGTGCCGTCACCATATTGCCAGCAAGAGGCGGCGCAGATACTCATGACCCGCCGCCTGAGCAGTTGCGAACAGGTTCCAACTACAGGGAGCGATCCCCAGCATCAACCGCGTGACCGGCCTGACCGCGCCGGTCCTCTACGCGAATCTTTGCGCATTTCATCTCATCAGAACGGGCTGTCGACGAGGCATAGAAGGACATCGGAATAGCGTCAGGCCGCACTTGACCCGGCGACTAGCGGGTTGAATAATGCCTCTATGGCTATGGCTCGGATGTGCACATTCCTCGTCCTGCTGCTGTTGGTTCTGATGTTCAATGCCTACGCCTGTGTGTTGCCGCTCCCGGCTGAATCGGCAATGGACTGCTCCTCAGCCACCGAGCAGCCGGTCCGGCAGCCCTGTGATGCCTTCCTTGTGTTAGGACCGCAATCGCACGCTGATGCGAGCGACGAACTGCCCATCCTGAAGGTGGCGGACTTTGAAGCCGCTGCGCAACCGGCTACGTCAGTATTTCTTGTATTCCGCTTCGACCATCCTCCACGCAATGCCGACACACCCATTCATCTCTCAATCTCAACCACAGTTCTGAGGATTTGATACCTCCTTCGGGTTTCGGCTCGCCGCGGCTTGGATTCGCTTTGGTATGTGCCCTGTGCGGCATCGCCCGAGGCGAAAGAGAACCGAGCGGTAGGTGTGCTGTCACCGCTGACGAAGCAGCGGTGTAAGGAAGAGTGTCAAACAAACGGAATGTGAACTGAACACTAAGCCACGCAAGGGGGATGTATGTCACCACTCAATGATTTCAACAGAAGAACATTTCTCTCGACGGCTGCGTCTCTGCTAGCCACAGGTGCTTCGTTCATGATCATGCCGAAGGGGTATGCCGCGCCGTATGGCGCAGAGGCGCACCCTTCAGCTGTCCAAGGCGGGCATCACACGGACGACGAGATGAAAAAATGCATTCAGCTCTGCCAAGACTGCCATGCTCTGTGCACGCACACGATCCAGCATTGCCTGAAGCTCGGTGGGCGTCATGCCGCACCGGACCACATTCGCCTGTTGATCGACTGTGCGCAAATTTGTGAGACGACCGCTCAATACCTCCTTCGGGAATCGT
>CBDIWQ010000251.1:0-5707 GCA_965285965.1 uncultured bacterium
GGTGATTACATTGAGCGACGCCGCGTTGAAGGAAGTGAAGCGCCTCATTAACGTCCAGGGCCTCACCGATGGGGGGTTGCGGCTGGGAGTCAAAGGCGGCGGCTGCTCCGGGTTGAGCTATACCATCAACTTCGACGAAAAGATCGGGCAATACGATCAGGTCTATGACTTCGACGGCGTCAAAGTCATCGTCGATGCAAAAAGCGCCATTTATCTTCAAGGCACACAGCTCGATTTTCAGAAAGACCTCATGGGCGGCAACTTCAAATTCGTCAATCCGAACGCCAATAAAACCTGCGGGTGCGGCGAATCGTTCTCGGCTTAGCGTCGCAGCAGGCGGCCGCCCCTATGGAGTCGGCCTGAGTAGATCAGCATAGGAGATCATGGAGCCTCATACACACAGCGCCAGTGCACGCGAGTTACAGATGGCCCGCAGCATGTGCTGGCACTGTCAGTCCGAAGTCGCCGGTGAGTATTTTTGCGATCGTTGCGTTAAGGTGCAACCGGTTTCTAAGGATACGGATTACTTTACCTGTCTGGGTTTCCCCCGGCGACTCTCCGTCGATCTGCAGCAATTGGAAGCGAAGTTCTACCAACTGAGCCGCGCGTTCCATCCCGATTTTTATCAAGCCAAAAGCCAACAAGAGCAGGCCATCAGTTTAAGTAACGCCGCCACCCTCAACACCGCCTATCGGACCTTGCGCGATCCTATCCAGCGGGCGGAATACCTGCTCGATCTCGAGGCGGGATCGGTCAAGGAGATTCGGACCTCCCCGCCCGGCGACCTGTTCGAGCAAATTCTGGAGCTCCAAGAGACGTTGGACGAGTACCGCGAGACCGATCGAGGTTCGGCGCAGGCGCAGGAGCTTCGCGCGCGACTCGTTCAAGAACGAGCGGCGCTCGAACAACGCCAGCGCGACATGGAAACCCAGTTGCAGCAGCTCTTCACGGATTGGGATGCGCTCCAAGACCGCGGCGAAGCCACCGATCAGAGCCGGAGCGAGCGGGAGCGGGTTCTCAAACGCATGCGGGAGCTGCTCTCCAACCGCACGTACGTCAGCAACATCGTCAACGATCTCCTCGCAACCATCGAGTAATCAATATGGCACGCATTGTCGGCATCGATCTCGGCACGACCAATTCGCTCGTCGCCTATATGCATAACGGGCAACCTCATGTGATTCCGGGTCGTGCAGGACGCCCCATGGTGCCCTCCGTGGTCGCCGTGACGGATAACGGGTTGATTGTGGGCGATGCGGCGAAGGAGCATCTGACCCGCAATCCGGAGCGGACGGTGTATTCCGTCAAACGCTTCATGGGCAAAGGACTGGCCGATGTCCAAGGCGAGTTGGCCTATTTCCCTTACTCGCTGACCGAGCAGGGCGGCGTGATCCGCATAAAGCTCGGGGACAAGACCTATTCGCCGCCCCAGATCTCCGCCATGATCTTAAAGGAGCTCAAGCAACGAGCCGAGGCTCATCTTGGCGAAAGCATCACCAAAGCGGTCATCACGGTCCCGGCTTATTTCAACGATAGTCAGCGCCAGGCGACCAAGGATGCCGGCATGATCGCCGGGTTGGAAGTGCTGCGCATCATCAACGAACCGACCGCCGCCTCGCTGGCCTACGGGTTGCAGCAGCGGACGCAGGGCACCATCGCCGTATATGACTTGGGCGGGGGTACCTTTGACCTGTCTATCCTGAAACTGAAAGAGGGTATTTTTGAGGTGCTGGCCACTAACGGCGACACCCATTTGGGAGGCGACGATGTCGATCGTCTGCTCGCGGACGCCTTCCTGCACGAGATCCGGGAACGGCATGGCATCGACCTTCCGGCATATCCTGATCACATGCAGGCCGTCAGGCTCGAGGCCGAGCAAGCCAAAATCCGGCTGTCCGATAACGAGAGCACGAACATCACGATCGAACTTCCCGAGGGCAAAGGACGGTATTCACGAGTCCTTACCAGAACCGAGCTTGACGCTCTTGCGGAAGAATTGATCGAACGCACGATGGGACCTTGCCGGCTGGCATTGAAGGATGCCGGCCTTGCGCCGACGAATATCGACGAGGTGGTGCTCGTCGGCGGAGCGACGCGCATGCCGCTCGTGCGCCGGCGGGTGCAAGCCTTGTTCGGTAAACAACCACACTGTGATCTGAATCCCGATGAAGTCGTTGCGCTCGGAGCGGCCGTGCAAGCCGACATCCTGAGCGGGGGAACGACCGACATGTTGTTGTTGGACGTCACGCCGCTCTCCCTGGGCATCGAGACCATGGGCGGCGTCATGAGCAGCGTGATCAGGCGGAACACCACGATCCCGGCGAGCGCCAAAGAAATGTTCACCACCTATGTCGACGGCCAAACGGGCGTCGACATCCATATCCTGCAGGGCGAACGCGAGTTGGTGAAGGACAACCGGAGTTTGGCGAGGTTCCGGCTCAAGATTCCTCCGCTGCCCGCCGGCGTCCCCCGCATCGAGGTCACGTTCTTAATCGATGCCAATGGTATTTTGAACGTGTCCGCCAAGGATGTGCGTACGGGAGAGACCCAATCGATTGCCGTCAAACCCTCTTACGGGCTGACCGACGAGGAAGTGGAGCGGATGATCGGAGAATCCTTCCAGTATGCCGCTGAGGACTTGAAAGCGCGCCAACTGATAGAAGCCAGGACCGAGGCCGATGCCATCCTGGCCGCGACCGAAAAGGCGCTCACGCAAGGGGGCCATCTCATCGAGCACTCAGAGAGGCTGGCGATAGAGAACGGGCTCTCAGCGCTGCGGACAGCCAAATCGGCAGCGGATCATAAGCTGATCCGCGCCCGCATGGCGGAACTCGAAACGGCCACCCATCACCTGGCCGAACTGCTCATGGACACGTCGCTGCGGGAAGCGTTGCAGAATAAGAAGCTCTCCGAGATCACTTAAGCCGCCAGCCACCACGCGAAACTAGCGGCGCCATTCACGGACGACGACAATACAGCAACCCGAGGAGTTCCCATGGATCTGACGTGGCAGGACAAGGAAGACATCGCGATTCGCTTGGTCGAAGAACATCCTGAGACGGATCCGCTGACGATCCGCTTCACCGATATGCATGCTTGGATTATCGCGCTGCCGGAATTCAAGGACGACCCGAAGAAATCAAACGAGAAATTGCTCGAATCGATTCAGATGGCGTGGCATGAGGAATACCAAGATTCCAAGTCCTGACCGCATGCGCTTCTAGAGCGCGCCCTCGCCGGCCGGCGGACCTTCCGGAATCTGATCCAGCTTATAAAAATCGGTCGGATCCAGACGGCGTTGCGCCGCCTGCGTCGGTTCGCTGCCTTTGGCAAACATCTCCACCGTCCCCTGCTGGGCTTCGCTGTCCTGCTCCGATTCCAGCAGGCCCGTGGACGAATCCACCTTGACGAATGTGACTCCGTCGGGGATTTCAAACGGGACCACCGGCACCTGATTGAGCGCCTGTTTCATAAACGCGATCCAAATGGGGAGCGCCGCGCGGGCACCGGTCTCACTTTCGCCCAACGACCGGCGATCATCAAATCCGACATAGACACCGGTCACGAGATTCGGCGCCCCGCCGATAAACCAGGCGTTGATATAGTCGTTCGTCGTGCCGGTTTTGCCGGCGACCGGACGATTTAAAATTCTCGCCGCTTGTCCCGTTCCCTTCTGCACCACGTCTTCCATCATGTTGGTGATCAGGTAGGCCGTCTCCTTGGCGACGACTTCCCGCGGCTGCGGTTCGGCGGTTTGCAGCACCCGTCCGGTACTGTCCTTCACCATGCTGATGGGGAACGGGTCCACCCTGGTGCCCTTGTTCAAGAACACGCCATAGACCGAGGTCAATTCCATCAGTCCGATCGATGAGGAGCCGAGTCCTAAAGAGAGATCGCCCGGGAGCGGGCTCGTGACTCCGACAGTGCGCGCAAAATCGATGACGTTGCGGATGCCTACTTTGTCCAGCAGCCGGACCGTCGCGAGGTTATGCGAATGCGTCAGGGCCTCACGGAGGCTCACCATGCCGTGAAACTTCCGCCCATAGTTTTCGGGCTTCCAGATCTTGTCCTCTTCTTCCTGTTCGTAGACGACCGGCGCGTCGAGGATCTGGGTCGCCGGACTCATCCCCTGATTCATCGCCGTCGCATAGATCACGGGTTTGAAGGCGGACCCTGGTTGCCGATGCGCCTGCACGGCCCGATTGTATTCGCTGCGGGAAAAGTCATAGCCGCCCACCATCGCGCGAATGGCTCCGGATCCGGGATCGATGGCAATCAGGCCGCCTTCCACGATCGGCGTTTGCTCCAGCGCAAGGTGGACCGTATCCTTGAGGATCTTTTTCACCGCTACCTCAATCACATCGCCGGGCTTCAACGTCTGTTTCAGGTTCGAATTCACCACGACGTCGACGCCCGGATCCAACCCTTTGAGCTGCCGTTTCGCCCAGGCCATGTTGTCGAAAGCCAGTTGGCCCGTGACCGTCCCCACCTGGACGACATAGTGGTCTTTGGCGAGCTTCACGATGACGCCTTCGGTGACTTCGCCGACTTTCAGGGGGTGCTCGGGCGGTGAAGAGCCGGGAGGCGGAAGCGCGGCCGGATCGACGTTGCGCCGAGGCCCGCGCCAGCCCTGCCGTTTGTCCAACTCCCGCACACCGGCGGCAAAAGCCGCTTCCGCCGCTTTCTGCATGGGGACATTCAAAGTCGTAAAGATTTGCAGGCCGCCCTTGTACACCATCGCCTCGCCGTACTTTGCCATTAACAACTGGCGCACGTGCTCGACGAAGTAGGGCGCGACATGTTCGCTGCCCGGCCGATGAAAGTTCAGCACTTCGGCGGCCGCCTTCTCCCGCTCCGCCGACGTAATGAAGCCCGCATCTTCCATGCGGGAGAGGACGTGCTCCTGCCGTTTCTTGGCCCGTTCATAGGCCGTAAAGGGAGAAAACCGGTTGGGCGATTTGGGGAGGCCCGCCAGGAACGCCGACTCGGCCAAGGTCAGCCGGGTGACGTCTTTGCCGAAATAGGACTGGGCGGCCGAGGCCACCCCATAGGACCCTTGGCCGAAATAGATTTGATTCAGATAGGTCTCGAGGATCTGTTCCTTGCTGGACACCGCTTCCATTTTGTAGGCCAGGATCAACTCTCGGACTTTGCGATCGTAGGACCGCTCTGAGGACAGAAAGAGGGAGCGGGCCAACTGCTGCGTGATCGTGCTGGCGCCCTCGACTTTCCGGCCTCCATGCCGGACGTTGGTCCAGGCCGCCCGCAGGATACCGATGTAATCGAGGCCGGGGTGCTCGAAAAAGCGGACATCTTCCGTTGCAATCACCGCCTGGGTCAGTGTTTTCGGGATATCGGACAGCGGCGTCAAAATACGCCGTTCAATGAAGAATTGCCCGATGGGTTGCCGGTCGTCCGCATACACGGTTGTGACGAGGCTCGGCTGATAGCTCTGCAGGAGATCCAGAGAGGGCAGATCCCGTGAAAATTGCCAGATGATGCCGGCCACCGCCGTGACGCCCGCGATCCCAACGCCGGCCACCGCCACCAGCGCCACTTTCCACCAGCGCCATCGGCGGGACGGCCGTTCTTGAATCTCAATAAAGCGCTCATCGCGTGGCATCCGAATGCGATCTCCTGTTTGGAATGGGGAACCGTGAGGGGTGGCGAACCAACCTTACAATGCATCCCCCCAAAACTCAAGCCG
>CBDIWQ010000252.1:0-8127 GCA_965285965.1 uncultured bacterium
TGGCCTCCGACTTCTCTCCTCTGTAAATCCTCAATGCACCCACGAGAAGGAGCTCGTCCCATGGGAAAAAAGCCTGTCCTGGCAGGCTCGGGGCGGGAGGGTGAAATGGCGCTTGCGGCGGGAGCGTGAAAAGAAGTACGCCGCGGGGTTTCCTTCGGCTACGACCTTGTTAGATGATCGTTTGAGCAGCCCCTTGATCGACTTGCTGAAGAGTATCCCTACATCGACGAGCCTAAGGCCGATGGTCTAGAATGACCGCTTTGAGCAGCCGATAAAACTTGCTGCGCTTCATGGCAGCGAGTTACTTATCCGCCGAAGAGGACTTTGGCGAACCAGTAATAGAGCGGTATGCCCATCGCGATGTTGAAGGGAAACGTAATGCCCAACGACGCGGTCAAGTACAGAGAGGGATTGGCCTCCGGCAAGGAGATACGCATCGCAGCCGGTGCGGCGATGTATGAGGCGCTGGCCGCCATGACGCCCAGCATCGTGGCTCCACCGAGGCTGAGCCCTACAAAATCTCCAGTCAGCACGCCCAACATCCCATCAAAGACCGGCATAAGAATCCCAAAGATGATCAGGAACTTGCCGACCGTTTTGACTTCCGCCAACCGAAGCCCGGCCACCAGTCCCATCTCCAGCATGAAGAGGCAGAGCACTCCCTTAAACAGATCACCGAAAAATGGCTTGGTCACCGCAATACCTTCCGGGCCGGAGATATATCCCACGACCAAGGCGCCTAAGAGAATCATCGAGCCCTTACCGGTGATGGCTTCATGCAGCACTCGCTTGATCCATCCATTCTCCTTTGCATTGCCGTTGGCTTGCCCCTCCGCTTGTAGCGCCATTCTGGCCAACAAAATGCCGATGACCACTCCGGTAGGTTCCAGGACGGCGAGGAAAGCGGAAACGTAGCCTTCCTGTCTTACCTGCAAGCTTGAGAGAAATTGCGTAGCAACCGCAAAGGTGACAGCACTGACCGACCCGTAGTGACCCGCGATGGCAGCCGCATCATGAATCGTAAACTTGCCCACTTTTCGAAGGATTAGATAACCTATGATGGGGATCATGATCCCTAAAAAGAGCGTGCCCACCATCGGCATCCAAATCGCGGTTAACCCTACTTCACGTATTTCAGCTCCGCCATGAAGGCCGATGGCTGCGAGGAGATACAGGGTCAGCCCGATGTACAACGCTTCCGGGACTTTGAGGTCAGACCGGATAAGAGTGGCCAGAATCCCCAGCACGAAGAACAGCGGCATTGGTGCTGTAAGGTTATGGCCGATGGCTTCCAACAAGCTATGATCCATGATGTAGCTCCAGAATGAACATCGGCCGAACACACTTCCTTTGAGCAATTTCTATTCCATTGGTCGCCTGCGCGGTCATCAACGGAAAACCCGTGCGGCCTGAAAAAAGAGCCTGGATACTCACATCGCACGGGAACCGATTCGCGCGGTATCGCACTCTCAGCACCGTGCGTATTCCAATGATTCATACTGATGACTTCCGACCCTAGGCCATGGATATCCGAGTGGAATCGCACGCCGCGCACCGTTCCATAGCGAGCAGAAATCACTTGGGATCTAAAACAGATGATGACCTCACTCCTGCGATATCGTTCCAAGGTATCATGGCCTAGCCCGAATTATTCATGAACGACTACTACAGCGGCCGATCCTCTCGCCGCGGGGGCTTTTCTCGTCCGGTCTCCTCGACGGACCGCAAGTACGCCTGCGTCGTCCTCACTTGTGAGAAGCCCCGGCGGGCTTCGGTCTCAGCCGCTTCTCGACGCCGTTCATGTAATCCGGGCTAGTAATGACAGGGCACGTTTCATCGTCAATCGGGCCAGCCTCAGGCTGAAGCATCAACCTCTGATGGAGTTGATCCGCAGGCTTCGAACGGCGACAGTCCCCCGCACGGCAGTCGAAGGCAACGGCCGACGGGCTACCGGGCGCAACGTCAGCAAACGAACGGCGCGCGCATGAAAATCGTCACGCAGGCGGACCGCGGATTCCTTCCCAGCCTCAAAAAAGCTTCTTTGCGCGGCCAAGCGGCCGGCGCGGCCGTCGAGAAAGTGGTGCGCACCATTCTTCAGGCCGTCCAGCGCGGGGGCGACAAAGCCGTCCTCCGGTATACCAAACAGTTCGACAAAGTATCGTTGAAACCGGGCGATTTGCCGGTCACGTCCGAGGAAATCAAGAACGCGTACTTTCATATCCGCAAGGATGAAGGAGACGCGCTCCGGTTTGCGGCGCAGCGCATTACCGCCTTCCATGAGCGGCAACGAACCAAGACCTGGATGTACCAGGACGATGATGCTACGCTCGGCCAGGTCGTCACCCCGGTCGACGCGGTTGGCGTCTATGTCCCCGGCGGCAAGGCCGTTTATCCGTCTTCGGTGTTGATGTGCGCGATCCCGGCCAAAGTTGCGGGGGTCGGGCGGATCGTGATGGTCACCCCGCCACAGAAAGGTCCGATCAATCCGTATCTGCTCGTGGCCGCGGATATTGCCGGCGTCACGGAAATTTATCGGGTCGGGGGGGTGCAAGCCGCGGCGGCCCTGGCCTACGGCACCAAAACGATCCACAAGGTCGACAAGATCGTCGGACCGGGCAACATCTATGTGGCGACCGCCAAGCGATTGCTCTACGGCACAGTCGGCATTGATATGGTCGCCGGCCCCAGTGAGCTACTCGTGGTCGCCGATGATGATGCCAAGCCGGCTCATGTGGCGGCGGATCTGTTGTGTGAGGCGGAGCACGATGAGGATGCGCAGGTGTTTCTTGTGACGACCTCGGAACGACTCGCCAAAGACGTGTCGAAGCTGATTGAGAGCCAGTTAAAAGGCCTTCAGCGGGAGAAGATTGCGGCCAAAGCCATCGCACGCCATTCCGTAGCTTTTGTGGTCACGACCATGGAGGAAGCGATTGAGGTCGCGAATGAAATTGCCGCAGAGCATCTGACGCTATCCGTCGATAACCCGTTCGACTACCTGGAAAAGATCCGCCATGCGGGAGCGCTGTTTCTGGGCCGGTATACGCCGCCCTCCGTGGCGGATTATATCGCCGGGCCGAATCATGTGTTGCCGACCGGGGGAACGGCGCGCTTCTTCTCGCCGCTTTCGGTCAACGACTACGTGAAGGTGAGCAACATTGTGCATTATACGAAACAGGAGCTGGCGAAAGTGAAAGATCCATTGATCCGGCTGGCCAACATGGAAGGGTTCGATGCCCATGCCAAGTCGGCTCAGAGCAGGTTTTCATGAGGAAGGACGGCGCCCCCCGCTACGCCTCGCTCCATCGCGCGACGAAAGAGACGGACATCACCGTCGAGTGGAGCCTCGATGGCAGTGGGCAAGGGAAGATTGAAACGTCTATCCGGTTCTTTGATCACATGCTGGAGCTGTTGGCCAAGCATGGCTTTTTCGATCTCACGGTGATGGCCAAAGGCGATATCGACATTGACGAGCACCATACCGTCGAGGATGTCGGCATCGTCATGGGCAAGGCGTTCCATCAGGCGCTGGGAGAAAAGGCTGGGATCAAACGCTTCGGATTTGCCTCGGTCCCGCTCGATGAGACCCTTGCCCAAGTGACCGTCGATCTCAGCGGCCGGCCCTTTCTGGTTTACAACGTGACTCTGCCCGATCGAAAGATCAAAACATTCGACCTGGGCCTCTTCGAGGACTTTTTCCAAGCCTTTGTGATCCACGGCGGACTTAATCTGCATGTGAACCTCCTGTACGGTCGCAATCCGCACCACATCATGGAAGCGATATTCAAAGGACTCGCCAAAGCACTGGATCAGGCAACCCTGCCGGAGGAGCGTTTGGGTGGAAAAGTGCTGTCCACGAAGGGAGTGCTGTAGCCAGCGCTGTAGACGCATAGGTGCTATGCCGAGGGCCGGTTTCTGAAGAGGGAACCGGCCATTTTTGTTTGGGTCAATGGTGGATTGGGATGACCCGCTGACAGTTATGTGGTTTGCGCCGTATCGAGCCGGATCCTGTTATCTTTCGATGCTTGTATTGACGGTGGCAGGATCACCTCCCGTTGCGGTATGGTTGCACCTTCGCTTGATCCGGTACCACGAGCATGATTGCGATCATTGATTACGGCATGGGGAATTTGCGCAGCGTCTCGAAAGCCTTTGAGGCCGTGGGCCATCCATGCGCGGTAACCCGCGATGCCCGAATCATCGGCAATGCGAGCCACGTGGTGTTGCCGGGGGTCGGGGCATTC
Source organism: uncultured bacterium (assembly GCA_965285965.1). Lineage (GTDB taxonomy): Bacteria > Nitrospirota > Nitrospiria > Nitrospirales > Nitrospiraceae > Nitrospira_D. Next base: position 4,242 of record CBDIWQ010000252.1, read on the forward strand.
GGAGATTGCATGGCCAACATTGAACGCTACGGGCTCGTTGAGCCGATCCATGGGGCGGTTCAATCCGGTAAGCCCTTTCTCGGCATTTGTCTTGGGCTTCAAGTCCTGTTCTCAGAAGGGGAAGAATTTGGCATCCATCCAGGTCTGGGCATTATTCCTGGCAAGGTGAGGCGTTTCCGTCTTGATCCGGCGCTCAAGGTGCCCCACATGGGATGGAACGAAGTACACTACCGCAGGCGTTGTCCCCTGTTTGACGGCATCGCGGATGGCACACATTGGTATTTCGTTCATTCCTATTACGTCGCTCCCGATGACCCGGCGGTTGCGGCTACTATGACGACGTATGGGACAGACTTTGTTTCGGCTGTCTGGCGTGACAATATCGTGGCCTGTCAATTCCATCCCGAAAAGAGCCAAGCGGTGGGGTTGCGATTAATCAAGAATTTTGGAACCTGGAAGTGAAAGCGGGTTGGTCACCGAATCCAGGGGCTCTTGCCGCCTGCCTGGTTGTTCTCACTATGATCGGGGCCGGATGCAGCGGATCGAAGGTGACGACCAAGTCGTCGGCCGAGCTGCCTCGCCATCCCGTCCGATCCCTCGCTCTGGTCCCGTTTGTCTCCATCGCCACGCCGCAATTGCGCGATTCAGGCGACCTCCATCTTTCTGCGCCGCAAGGGATTCGTCACTCGGACATGTCGGTGACCGAACCATCGAATATCGACTCGCCGCTTCGCCAGACTACGACCGTGCCATCCTATGCGTCGGAGAAAATTACACAACTGTTCTGGGTTCGACTCCAAAAAAGGAAGGGCTTGCAGGTGGTGTCCGGCGCAGACACCGCGAAGCGGTTGACCGCTGATCCGCCGTCGACGACCCCCGAAGCGATGGCTGCGGCCGTCGCCAATCGGTTGAAGGTGGATGCGGCCATGATCGGGGAGGTCTCGGTCTATCAGGAGCGGGTCGGGAGCCGGCTCGGCGCGAATCCACCGGCCGCGGTGGGTTTTCAGGTGAAGGTGGTGGCGGCCGACGGCCAAGTGTTGTGGATCGGGAATTATTTTGAACGCCAGCGGCCGATGATCGAGGACATGTTAGGATTCGTTCAACGTTGGGGGGCATTTGTGACGGCGGAAGAGTTGGCCCGGTACGGGGTCGAGGAAGTGTTGGAGGAGTTTCCATTCGGAGAGGAAGGAACGCACTAACGTGTTGGTGATTCCTGCGATTGATTTGAAAGATGGGCGCTGCGTCCGGCTACGCCAGGGCGACATGGCGGCCGAGACCGTCTATTCCAACGATGTGCCGGCGGTGGCGGGCGTCTGGCAGAAAAGCGGCGCCAGCCTTATTCATGTCGTGGATTTGAACGGAGCGGTCGACGGGGAACCGCGCAACCTGCCGCAGATTGAAGCGGTGATCAAGACGGTCAGCGTGGCGGTACAAGTCGGCGGCGGCATTCGGCATATGGAGACCGTTCGCCGCTATCTGAACGCAGGCGTGTCTCGTGTCGTACTGGGTACCGCGGCGCTGACCGACCGCGCTTTCCTTGAGGAAGCCTGCCGGGAGTTTCCCAAACGCATTGTGCTGGGCCTCGATGCGCGGGACGGAAAGGTGGCGGTCAAGGGCTGGACCGCCGTGTCAGAGACGAGAGCCATGGATCTCCTGGAAGCGCTCTCCAACGTCGCGCTTGGCGCGGTGATTTACACCGATATTGCGCGGGACGGCATGTTGAGCGGACCCAACTTGTCGGCCCTCCGTGAAGTGGTCGAATGTTCGCCGTTCCCGGTCATCGCGTCCGGCGGGATTACGCGGGTGCAGGATCTCTTGGCAGTGCAGGCGCTGGGCTCCCGCATCGAGGGTGCCATTGTCGGCAAGGCGCTCTACGACGGCAAATTGGATTACCGCGCGGCCCTTGCAGCGGTGGCGGGGAGTCCGGTGTGACATGGTACGCTCATGTTGACCAAGCGCATCATTCCGTGTCTCGACGTGAAAGACGGCCGGGTCGTGAAGGGCGTGAGCTTCGTCAATCTGAGGGACGCGGGAGATCCGGTCGAAGTGGCAGGAGTGTACGACCGCCAGGGGGCGGACGAACTGTGCTTTCTCGATATTACCGCGTCGCATGAGAACAGGAAGACGCTCCTCGAGGTTGTTGAGCGGACGGCTGCCCGCGTATTCATGCCGGTCACGGTGGGTGGCGGTGTGCGGACGCTCGATGATATACGGGCGTTATTAAATGCCGGGGCGGACAAAGTCAGCATCAACACCGCGGCCGTGCAGCGGCCGGAATTCGTGAAAGAAGCGGCCCAGCGTTTCGGCACGCAGTGTATCGTGGTGGCGATCGACGCCAAACGTACCGCGTTCAGTCAATGGGAAGTGTTCACGCACGGTGGTCGCACCGTTACCGGACTCGACGCGGTTCAATGGGCACAAAGAATGGAGCGGTCTGGTGCCGGCGAGATTTTGTTGACCAGCATGGACCAAGACGGCCAGCAACGCGGCTATGATCTCGGACTGACGGCGGCTGTCTCGCAACGCGTGTCTATTCCCGTGATCGCGTCGGGAGGAGTGGGTACCCTGGAGCATCTCTATGAGGGGTTTGCCCAGGGGCATGCGGATGCTGTCCTGGCGGCCTCCATTTTCCACTTCAGAACCTATACCATCCCTCAGGCGAAGGCCTATCTCCGGGAGCGCGGCATTCCTGTCCGTCTGGAAAGCGCCGCGGTGGCGTGATGATCCGATGAGTGACATAAAATACAGCGGGTTTAAATTCGACGGGCAGGGACTGTTGCCGGCGGTCATTCAAGATTGGCTGGACGGGACCGTGCTGATGCTGGGGTATATGAATCAGCAGGCGATTACCAGGACTCTCGAAACCAAGTCCGTCCACTTCTGGAGCCGATCCCGGCAAACCTTGTGGGAAAAAGGCGAAACCTCAGGCCACAAGCTCCAGGTGAAAGAGTTGTTTATCGACTGTGATCACGACACCATCCTGGTGAAGGCGCAACCGGCCGGCCCGACCTGCCATACCGGGGCACGGACCTGCTTTTTCTCCAGGCTGACCGAGCCAGGTCGGGCCGGCGGCGAGAAGAGCGAGGAGTCCAGCGGAGGGATTCTGGAGGGAGTCTTACGGACGATTCAAGATCGTCGGTTGAATCCGCAGCCCGGGTCCTATACCACCCGGTTGTTCGAAGGGGGCCATGACAAAATCCTCAAGAAAGTCGCCGAAGAGGCCGGCGAGGTGTTGTTGGCCTCCAAAGGCGGTAAGAGAGAGGAAATCGTTTACGAAGTCGCCGATCTTTTTTTCCACACTCTCATGGTTCTGGGTTACCACGATGTGCGGCTTAGCGACATCTATGAGGAGTTGGGCAAACGATTCGGCAAATCCGGATTGAAGCCGGGCTGTTGAGGGAGGATGTCGTGAATGAATGTCTCTTTTGCCGCATTATCGGAGGAAGCATCCCGGCCAAGGTGGTGTATCAGGACGAACACACGCTGGCCTTTGACGACATTAACCCGCAGGCGCCCGTGCACACCTTGGTGATTCCGAAACGCCATGTGTCCTCCGTGCACGACCTGGACGAATCGGATCAGGCCCTGTTGGGCCGGCTTGTCGTCATCTGCAACAAGGTTGCAAGAATGAAAGGCTTGTCTGAGCCGGGGTTCCGTCTAGTGGTCAACACAGGGCGAGACGGCGGTAAGTCGGAGGCCAAGCGGTCTTAGGAAGACAATTAATGAGATCAACTCCTTGGCTCACAGAACGACATGGCTACGATCCGACTTCGTCTCGCCCTGTGTTGACCACCAGGCGGAAACCCGGCTCAGACAAGCCTTTCATTTTTGCAACCTTGTTGCAGATGACGACAAGCCGGCCCAACAAGGCCTGATCGGATTCATC
>CBDIWQ010000253.1:0-10455 GCA_965285965.1 uncultured bacterium
ATCATTTCGGCATGGGCGGTCGGATCCTGCCGCACTTCCCGAAGATTATGCGCGGAGGCGAGCACGGTGTCCTGGTGGACCAGGACGGCGGCGATGGGAATTTCTCCCAGCGGTGGGGCCGCCGATGCTTCCGCCAGCGCGAGCCGCATAAAGTGGCGATCTCGTTCTTGTTCATCCATGACGGTCATCCTCACAGGGGACTCAGCGGTGGAAGGCAGCAAGAGGGTTAGCGGCTGGCCGAGCTCGCAAGATAGATGGCGCCGGTTGGCCGGGGGCGGCCCCCCATTGGTTCCAGGCTGACCGCAAACTGCTTGGTCTCCCTGAAACCGGGCACGTGTTTCACTAACAGGTGAGCGGTTTCTCCGCTGTTCATATGAAAGGTTCCCAGGCTGACGGGCTTATCCTGGATGGCCCAGACCTGGTACGTCATGCCCCGGGGACATTCCGGGAGATTGACCGAATACAGCCAGGCTTTGCGTGCTCGTTCATCAAACAGAATGAATCCGGCGGCGTCTCTTGCCACGTCGGAGCCCGTGAGCGACACCGCTTTCACGTCGGGAATACGAAGGAGCGTCGCCAGTTCATCCTGCGGAGCACGCAGTCTGCCGCCCCGCTCGGCGACGAGCATCTTCACCTCTTCCAGTTCAGCCTCCCGTTCGCTCAACTGATCCTTCAACTCGGCGGCTTCCGTCATCCGCTGCTGGAGTTCTGCTTTCAATTGCGCCAGAGCCTGTTCGCGTTCGGTGACCTGTTGATGGACCATGGCGAGTTTGGTATTGGTGGCTTCCGCCTCGGCTTGCAGTTGGCTCAATCGGGTGGAGCTGTCCGTGATGCGGGTATAGGCGTCCCAAGCGAGATAGCTCCCGATGCCGGCGAGGACAAGCGCCGCCACCCCGAGCGCCCATCCCACCCGTGTCGCCCGTGAAGAGGTTTCCGGCGGGAACAGATGGTTCATCCACTCGCCCGGTTCCAGGCTCGGTTTGGACGATGAGCGGGGTTCCATTTCGGCCGCCATGACGGGGCTGCATGCGGCCAGGATTTTCGCCTTTAAGGCGCGAGGCGGAGCGGCGGCATTCAGGCCGAACGGAAGGATGGCCGCCACTGATTGGTATTCCTTGAGGGCCGTGTGACAGGAGACGCAACCGGAAAGAAGGTGCGCTTCCAGCGCCTGGCGTTCGACACGTTCGAGCGCGCCGACGGCATACAATGGAACGGCATCTTCGAGTTCTTCGTGAGTCATGAACGGTCACCCTGATCCAAACATTGGCGCAAGATCTCGCGCAACTTGGACAAGCCCAGTTTAATACGCGTTTTCACGGTGCCCAACGGCTGGTTCAGACGCGCGGCAATTTCCATGTGGGTCAGCCCTTCATAATATGCCAGCTCAACGGCCTGTTGCTGCGCGTGAGGCAGGGTGTTGAGCGCGTCGCCGACGAGCTTCCGGAGTTCCTCGTCGGCCTGGGATTCAAAGGGCCCCGCACGCTGGTCCGGCACCTGCGCCGATGAGGGCCCTTCAAGCGATTCACTGATGGGAATTCTGGCACTTCGCGCGCGGAGCCGGTCAATAGCCCGGCTCCGTGTCAGCGTAATCAGCCAGGCAATGGGGGTCCCGCGGCCGACATCATAACGGGCGACCTTCCGCCATACCTCGAGGTAAACCTCCTGCAGCAGCTCGGCCGCTTGGTCGTGATCGCGCAAAATTCTGACGGCCAACGAGTACAGCAGGACGCTGGACTTGTCATAGAGCTGACTGAAGGCTTCCTGGTCTCCTTTGCCCACACGAGCCAGTAAGTCGGGATCTATGGTTGATGCGCCCGGTTGTGGCGTACGGTCCATACGGTGCAGGCGGATCCTTCGGAGGCTGAAAACCGCCACAACTATAACACTCTACGGACGAATCGGGCAAAAGGATGCAGTTTTGAGTCTGCAGCGGAAGGATGCCCAGATCTGAGGGTCCATTCATAGAGACGGCTCTCGAGGCGTCAGCGGCCACAAAGAGACTGAAGCCAGGTCTCCAGACCGAGCGTCACGGCTGACGGCAGAAGAAGCAAAGATGGGGACCAAGCCGGGCGGTGGCGAGGACCAGCCGTCCGATGCTGAAGACGAGGGTGATGCGGGCCGGATCACGTCCCAGGTGGTCCGATGGCTTGGCAAAACGGCTCATCACGCTGGATGTGATGGAGAAGGCGCCTCTGCGCTCGGTCACCGGCTACATCAAACGACACTCATGCAGTGGGTCTGAGGTTCCAGAAGTTCCTCAAGTCTCCGATCCCAGCTCCCAACCCTCGCACCGTTCCCGTGCGCAAAATTATATTGCGGGATGGGGAAGGCTCCACAGAGGTTCATGTTCCGCACGGGATGATCGCGAACCGAGGCTCGTAGTGTCGCTTGACGAGGTTCAGAAGATGAGAGGAGACAGCACGGCCGGTAACAGTGAGCCGCTGGCAGAGGTTTCGGCAGATTCCATCCTCGTGCGAGGCTGCGGATCAGGTTCCCGACCGGCGACATCACTGGTCCTCGATCACTGGCAATAGTGAGCCAACGACATCGCGGCGTCCCGTGCGCCGCTCGGCGCGGGGGCGTGAGTGGCCGGCAGCGGCGTTTCAACGGCCTTCCGGAGAGCCGGCTCCCACCGGCCTTGAACGAATTCCTCTTTCGACATTTCATACCCGCGGCCGTGCCGATGCAGATACTCGACCAGGGGCTGCTCGTCCGCAAAATTATATCGCCGCACATAGAGGACAGGAGTCTGTAACGTCACGGCCTCGACCAGCGTGCCATAGCCTGGTTTGGTCATGATGACATCGACCGAGGCCATCAAGGTCTTGAATGAAAAAGGGAGAGACTGCGTGGAGACGATCCGCATGCTTCCTTCCGGCAGCGGCCCGTCAAAAAGGAAGCGATAGCCGTGCAGGCCTTCCAACTGCGTAAAGGGCAGGGTGGTAAGCGGAATCCCGCCGAACCCCACCAGCACTGTCTTTTCATCGGGAGCCAATTGAAGCACCTCGGCGAGATGCCGCCGGTCGGGAGCGGCCGGTTCTGCAATGGGACCGATATCCGTGATGCGGGGAAACAGGCTCATCTTCGGAGCCGGCGTGATGCGCAGCGCGAGGTCGGCTTGCGCGTAGGCCGCTTCGATGGCCCGCACCAACGCCGTTTTGTCGATCGAAGGGGGGGCCTGATAGTCCGCCAGCACGAGGTCCCAGGTGAAGCTCGCGAGCGCGATCGTGGGAATCCCGGCGCGCTTCCCCGCCGCGAGGGCGAGATACGGCGTGTCGGCCAGCACGAGATTCGGCCGGGCCGCCCGCATAGCCGCCACTTCAGCCTCAAGTCTCTTGTCCCAGGTCGCATGGAACCGCTGGTGCTCCTGCCATGTGGCAGCGACGTCAATGGTCAGCGGTCCGTCCTGGATGCAGCCGACGTCCTGTTGGACCGGGCTGATATCCCAAGGAATTGAAAGGCGGTCCTGAAAAAAAGAGGGAGGAACGGTCGTTCGTAAGAGCACGCGTAGACCGGGAACCAGTCCTCCCAGCGCATTCAGGACGGGCACAACCTGCGCGGCATGTCCGAACCCGTGAGCGGAAATGGCGGCCCAGATCAGTGGCAAGGCAGGATGGCTCTCAAGGCTTAACTGTTGGAGTGGTCCGATTCCATGGGCGGAATGTTGTACAACAGTTCGAGGTCGAACTCTTCCACCAATTCGTTGAATGCACCGGCGCCCAGGTCCGAGCGCACTTCATTCAACACCAAATCGATCGCCGGGGCTGCATGCTGACCATATTGACTGACCGCGGATTCAATGCGTTTCCTGGCGTCCTCAAGCTTCATCGCAGTTCCTTTGTCCGGTGCCTTACGAAAGCGTGCGAAGCAGTTGTTGCATCTCGGGCACGAGGTCTTTCCCGCCGTTGGAGCGGCCGGACATGGCGGCGTCGATGCCGGCGGCCAATACCGGTTTGGCGTCTTCTTGTTTCCCCAGCTTGACCAGCGCGCGGCCCAGGGCCAGATGCGAGGCGACGTGGAGCGGATCCAGTTGCACGGCCACGGAAAGATGCTCGACCGCTTCCTCGGCGCTTCCGCCCTCCTGCAACAGCTTATTGCCTAGCCCATAACGGCCGAGAAAGCCTTTCGGATTCTTGGCGACCATTTGACGAAATGCATCCAGATTCATGGTGGTGCTCCGTTGTGTGAAGCCCACTATAGCATTGGAGCAGCGGATCCGCGAGCGCGATGTGAGGGAGGGGGTGCCGCCTACGGCGTGGCCGGCAGGGAGATGGGAATGGCGGACAGAGCGGATGAGGCCGGTGTTCTGGTTTTGACCGTCACGGTCCGGATGGTCGAGCCCGGCAGGGCGCCGGTGCCGGCGACATAAAAGCTCGCGTCTCTGATCAGCTGCTCCATCAGGTCTGTCAAACAGGCTTCCGTCACTTGCCCTTTGAGTTCGTCGATCACGAGGGGACTCGCGCCGAACAAATGATACCGGGCGGTTCCCGCGGAGCGGGCTTCATAGCGTTTGACTGCGCCGTCCCATCGCTCGAGTTCGAGGCTCGCCCGGGCGGCGTAGTCGTAATTCAACTCGATCAGAGGCGAGAGGAGAAACATGGAGGCGCCGATGACGAATCCTTTCCAGGCCGCCTCGCCGCCATGGGGATCGATGGTTTCGTCGAGCAGGATCCGGGCCGTGACCGCCTTGTCGCCGAGCGAGGACGCGTCGCCTCCCAGAGGGATGAGCGTTGAGAAGAGCCGCGTCTCCTGGACCTGATTCAAGATGCGTCGTTCAATGGATATCGGGGGGTTTTGGAAGGCGCCATTCTGGGTCACCCGGAACCCATCCAAGAGGAGCGGCACCCGTTCATGGTCGGCGACCGCACGGGTGACGGGTTCCTGTTGATCCATGGGTGCGGGCTTGAGATCGATCCATCGGCCACAGCCGGTTGTCGTCGCCAGGGTCAGTCCTATGAAGGCTATGAGCGTGGAGCGAATGAACCGGTGCGCCATGGTAGCAGTCTCCTCAAGACTTAAAAGTAAAATGAGAACCCGCCGAACGGGAGGCTCGCATTGAGCCCGAGGTTCGGGTAATGCGTCCCGGCATTCGAAATGTGATGGAAGCGATAGCCAAGATTAATCGCGGTTTGCGGCGTGACGAAATACGAGACGCCGATGCCGGCCGTCAGCACGAAATTGAATTGCGAAGATTCCTCCGGAATCCGTCCGCCGAGATCGGTCCAGAAGGGCCCGCCGGCGAATTCCACATAGGGACGGAGACGGTCCAGCGTGACGAAGGTATATTTGATCTTCGGGGTGAATCCCACGCCATGCGTGAGCACCGGCTCTCGAAACTGCAGGTAGACCATTTCTGCGCCGACCGACACCTGTCCGCGATACCATCCGCTCCCGAGCGGATCGGTCAGTGTCATCATCCAGGACGGCATGAAGGCGGGACCTTGCTGTTTCGTGCTGTGATCGCTCGTGAGCCGATGCGGCAACAGATAGCCGGCGGTGAGGCCGACTTCCTGGGTGCCGATAGTCATGGTCGGCGACCGCTCCGCGGCCCGGGCGACGGCCGTGCTCATGAGTGACCCCAGCATCAAGATGGTGAAGCAGACCCGCACAACAAATGGCATGGAGACCTGGTCAGTATCCTGTCGGCTCATGGCCCGGGAACTTGACGCACCCGTCGTGACACCCCACGGTAACAGAGGCCGATGTACTGTCCAGGAAAAGGCGATGTTCAGTCTGAGGGGACGAAAGTCACGGAGTAGCAGTACTGTGAGTTAGCGGTCGGCACGAGGGATGCGTGCAAGCCGGGCCGAGTCGATTTGAAACTCAGGAAGTTGGTATCGAAGATCGAGAGCCACGACGCGTTCGAGGCACCGACGGGCGGAAATCGCATCGTGGCGCGTCTCGTAGATGGTGGCCAGGAGTCGAAGCACGGCCGCTTCGGCTGGTTCGTTGCCGAGCTTGATGTAGTGTTCCGAGGCGTTATTGAGACAGCGCTCAGCCTTGGTCGAATCACCCTGGTCCAGAAATGCCTTTCCGAATTGGCTGTAAGTGACGGCGAGTCCTTCTTCATTTCCTACCGCCCGATGATACTCGAGCGCCCGCTGAAAGGAGGTGACGGCCTGTTCCCATTGACCGTCACGTGCTTCTTGCAGCGCCAGATTGTTGTAGAGGATGCCGAGCGCGCGATCGTCGCGGAGCTCGCGCAGGAGATCCAACGCTTCCAGATAGTAGGGGCGGGCCTTGTCAGGATGATCCGCCCCGATGTGGAGATTCCCGAGGTTGACGAGCGTATGGGCGATCGCATGCCGGTTGCACTCAAACCGCTGGATGTCCAGCACCTCGCGATAGCACCGTTCGGCGGTATCAAAGTCGTGCATGAGCGCGCAGGTGTTGCCCAGATTGCCCAGCGAGTCTGAAAGTTCCCGCGGCTGGTTCGCCGCGCGATCGTCGGCAACAGCCGCTTCCCAGGCCGCACGAGCTTGCACGAGATCACCGCGATGAAGAAAGATCCTGGCCCGATGTTTATGGTCGTCCGACATCCGGCGGCTCTTGGGAGATGTGAGAAGTTTGCGCGAGTATTCGACCACTGCTGTGACTGACCAAGGTCAAGGACCGTCGGAACTCCGGCTAGTCTCCGCCTTTCGGCGTGTCCTTCCTGAATTCGACCTGAATTTCGTCCTCCTCATCGAGTCCCAGGCCGGCACGGAACGATTCGAGCAATTCCGTCACACACGCGATGTGCCGCCGGTCCTTGCCGTTCAAGGAAGCCAGATAGGCTTCCGACAGTCGCATCCCGGTTTCAAAATGATGCGCGATCGTCTCTTCCGTCACCTGCTGCCACGTGATGTAGATGCAGAAGGCATGAAAGGCATGCGCCTGGGGGTGGCGCGGTGCCAGCGCGAGCAGTGCCTCATAGGCCTCGCGTGCCGTCGCTCCGGCGTTGGACGAAAAGGTCTCTTCTAAACCAACGGCGGTATCCCAATCGGGACCCAGTTCAGATTGTGCTTCTTGTAACGCCGCTTGGGCGGCCAGGGCTGCGTCGAATTGCATAGGTGGCCTCAATGATCCGGAGAGGATACGTGGAGACGGATCGCCTGGTCAATGAGGGGTAGCGGGGTTCATTGGCCAGGCTCCGCGTTTACTTTTCTTCCCGCCGCTCTGTAGACTGCCTGCACGATCACAATGAGTAGTGAACAGTCGTTTCCCACTCCACCAGCCGGTCCGGTATTGACTGATCCAGTCGATCAGGTCATCGCGTATCACGTCCAAACGAAGCATCATTTCAATCGCTATGCGCGGTCGCTAGGGTTCCTGGACTGGGCCAATCAGCCCGATCCGTTCAGGAGATTTGACGGGGCGCCACTGGTTCCGCTTCCATTACTGAAGCCCGACGAAGAGCCATTGTCGCCGTCCTATGACGCCGTTTATCAGCATGGGGCTGTCCTTCCTCAAGCGGTCACCCTGCGCTCGCTCTCCAGGTTCTTCGAGTTTTCCTTGGGGCTCTCGGCCTGGAAAAAAGCCGGAGAGTCGGAATGGGCGTTGAGGAGCAATCCATCGTCCGGCAACCTGCATCCAACAGAGGGTTATGTCGTCGTGCCGCGAACGCATGGCCTCGATCTCAAGCCGGGGCTCTATCACTATGCTCCCCGGGAGCATGCCCTTGAATGGCGGGCCGAGTTTCCAGCGGAGCAGGTCGCTGGTCTACTGGCTCCCTTTCCGCCGGGCGCTTTTCTCTTTGGTTTGACGTCGATCCATTGGCGGGAAGCCTGGAAATACGGAGAACGGGCGTTCCGGTACTGCAATCACGATGTAGGGCATGCGATCGGATCCGGCCGCCTGGCCGCTGCCACTCTCGGGTGGAGCATGACGCTCCTGGACGGCCTGGAGCAGAACACGATTGCCCTGCTGCTGGGAACCAGCCGGGTCGATGACTTTCCGGACGTCGAAACCGAGCATCCGGACTGTCTGGCGGTCATGTGGCCGCATGAGTCCCTGCGGGACGAAGGAACAGATATGCCCCTATTCCTCGACACCGCGGTGGTGAAAGACCTGGCCGCTAGTGCCTGGCATGGGAAGGCCAACCGGCTAAGCCGCGAGCATGCCGTGCACTGGGAGGTGATCGATAGGGCGGTGGAGGCATCCTGGAAGGTCACCGGTGAGAGGACCGTGATTTCACTTCCCGCTGGTGCGGCCCGCGATCCCTTACCAAGCATGGACGATGCCACCCCCACTGCAGGACAGCTCATCCGGCAGCGCCGAAGCGCCGTCTCCTTTGACGGTCGAACCTCGATCGCCGCTGCCACCTTCTTCAGGATGCTCGAACGAGTGATGCCGCGCGCCGATCAGCCTCTATTGGACCGGCCGGTGCCCTGGGATGTCTGGCCCAATGATCCTGCTATCCATCTCATGTTGTTCGTGCATCGAGTCGAGGGGCTCCAGCCAGGACTCTACTTCCTCATCCGGGACCTCAAGAAGAGTCCCTTCATCCGGCAAGTCCTGAATCCAGAATTGAGCTGGACGAATCCGCCCGGGTGCCCCGACAATCTGCCGCTGTATTGGTTGCTGGAAGGCGATGCGAGGCAGCTGGCCTCGCAGGTCAGCTGCCATCAAGATATTGCCGGCGACAGTGCATTCTCTTTGGGCATGCTGGCGGAATTCGAAGGCCGCTTGCGGGACGGGGGGGCCTGGTGCTATCCACGTCTTTTCTGGGAGGCGGGTTTACTGGGTCAGGTGCTCTATCTCGAAGCGGAAGCGGCTGGAGTGCGAGCGACGGGGATCGGGTGCTTCTTTGACGATCCGGTGCATGAAATTCTGAACGTGAAGGGATTAACCCTCCAATCCCTTTATCATTTTACGATCGGTGGTCCTGTCGAGGATGGACGATTGATGACCCTGCAACCATATCATTACTTGCAAAGGAATTAATAATTATCACAAGCACTTGCTTGGAAAGACCTCATGTTCAAAATTAAGAAAAAATCAGATAAGCCAAAGCCCACAGTGCTCTATAACATCATCGAGGACTATTCCGAGTTCGATGCACCGGGGAATGTGACGGCTTGCGCCATGACTCTTCAGGAAGATATTCCAGCCCACGCGAAGGTGCTCTCGGAGAGCTACGATATCCCGGCGGACATCATGACGAGGTTACTGATGGAAGGCGGGGTGTATGTCTATCCGCAAATCGGCGGGTTGCTTACCAGAGGTTTATTTGCTTGCATCGTCGATCCGAGTGGCGAAGCCAGGAAAGAAACCTTCGTGCTGGATCTCATGCAATTTGCCGAGGCGGAACAGTTGGCACGGGCACGAGCGCTTTCCCTGGCTGGCGCGGCGCTCGAGGTGTTTCGCCGCACGCTCCCTGAAGAGTTGAAAGCTAAACTGCAGCAGAAAAACCTTGGAATCGATTACCGGACGCTCGACCGGGCCGTCGCCAAGGGCGGAGACATCAAGTACATCGATTTCCGCAAGGATTGGTCGCCTCATTTCAAGCGTCTGTGCATCATGCCGGATGGACGGCTCGTTGAGACCGGCGGATTGGAGGAATTCGCCAGCCTGCATGGTATCTCGTCCGCCCAGGCCAAGACGCTGGTCGAGCAGGGCGGCACGTTGGAAGTACACGGCGAAGTCCTGGCCTGTCAGATTGTGAACGGGCAACCGGCCGTCGCGCGATTCAGTGCCAAAAACTATGCGAAGGCCAAAGAACTAGTGGCCTCCAAGGGGCTGCACCTCATGGATGCGCTCAGTGAAGTGGGCTACAACGATCCTGCCATGATGCGCGGCCTGGTCCGGAAAGAACTCACAGGAGAGCGGTAGGCCAGAGAGTTTTGTGTCATCTTTTTCTCATTCCTTTTTCTTCCATCAATCTTCCATTGCGGCATCCGCCGTTCTTCTTCGATTGCACTGGTGCCGATCCAGCACTTGGACGGGAGGCGCTACGCCGTGTGGATCTTGCAGTCGCTCGACGGCCTATGCCTACGACGCTGCGCTCAGGCCCCGTCAACTATCGCTGCGTCGTTCCTCGGTGAAACACATGGAGAGAAAGCAAATTCACACTCGGCCGCCCAGTGTTGCGAATGATAGGGCAAAGGCGCCGGCGATAGCGGCTCGTCAGTTTGGCTCCCACCAGGCCGCCTGGGAACCGCCGCTGCGTGTAACGTCCGTTGTCTACAGAGCTGACGCTTCCCGTTTACCCGCTCGGTATGGCGCACAGTCTATCGTTATATCTCGTCGTTCGTTTCGCGAGTACGGAGAAAAGCTGTATCACTCACTAAAAGGCGTTTTCACCGGATGCTGCGAGGCAGGTCTGAGGGACTACGAGAAAGGTGGGAAGCCGGGAAGAGCCGGATAGGTCTCCTCCAAGAGAGAGATCCGGACAATCCGTGACACAAAAATTTTACACGTTGCGCAATCTCTGGTATACCAGACACAGCAGTAGTCAAACACTTAGACATTGAA
>CBDIWQ010000254.1:0-10113 GCA_965285965.1 uncultured bacterium
TCCGCCCATCGAATTGACGTCGATGACCTCGGGGGTGCTCTTGAGGAGAGGCCGGATCACCCAGTCCTGCAGCGTGCGTTGTGCGATCAACTGCTGACGTTGGGCTTCCTCGTCTTCGACCGGGCCGTCAGGGCCGGCCAAGTAGTATTGATACACCTCGCCCAGTCCCGTGCTATTGGGGACGAGCATGGGTTCCGCGCCCGGTGGCAGCAGTTCCTTTACTTCGATCAGCCGCTCGAGGACCAGCTGGCGGGCCAAGTTGATGTCCATCGCGTCATCGAAGACGATCGTCACTAGGGATAGGCCCACCTTGGTGAGCGACCGCATTTCGGTCAGGGAGGGGACTCCGGTCAGTTGCAGTTCGATCGGATATGTCACCAGTCGTTCCACTTCGGCGGGCGACAGGCCGGGCGCCTTGGTGACCACCTGGACGAGCACGCTCGTGACGTCCGGGAAGGCATCGATCGGAATCGTCCTGAAGGCGTAGAGGCCCCCGGCGCCCATCACGAGGGCCAGGATGACAATCATCAGGCGCTGACGAAGGGAAATGTCGAGAAGACGCGCAACCATCAGACTTGCTTCTTCAGCAGCTCGGATTTCAGCACGAAGGCGCCGTGTGTCACCACCCGATCGCCTTCCTCGAGCCCGCCGTGGATGGTCGTCAACGTGCCGTTGGATTCCCCGACGTTGACGTCCCGGGCTTCGTACTCGTTGGCGTTGCGTTGGACAAAGACGAAGGTCCGGTCTCGATCCCGTTGTAAGGCGGATTCCGGCACGGCCAGCCGGTCCGGTTGGGACTCCGAGTAGATCCGAATGGTGGCAAACATCTCCGGTTTCAGTTTGGCCTCCGGGTTGGGAAGCTCCAGCCGGAGTTGCATGGTCCTAGTCGCCGGATCGAGCACATCACCGACATAGGTGATGGTGGCCTTGAACACTTCTTTCGAATACGCGTTGACCCGCACTTCCGCATGCGTGCCCCCCGACGCATGGACGGAATGGACGAAGGGGATGTCTTTTTCGGGGATATTGGCCCGTACCCAGACTTCCGAGAGGTCGGCCACCACAAACAGTTTCTCGGTGGTCTCGACGACTTCGCCGCGCGTCAGATTGCGTCCGATGATCCGGCCGGCGAAGGGAGCCACGATCGGCACGTGAGATCGGATTTCCCTGGTACGATCCAAACGGCGCATTTCTTCCTCGCTCATCCCAAGTAATTTCAAGTGATTCCGCGCTTCCAGCGCCTCCGCTTGCATGCTGAGCATTTCAGCCTGGCGGCGCTGGGACTCCGCTTCACCGATGACCTTTTCCTGGAGGAGGAATTTGGCGCGTCCATAGGCCTGCTCAGCGACATGGAGTTTGGCGCGGGACTTCAGATACGCGGATTGGGCCAGACCCAACTCACTGCTGTACAAAATGGCCAGGAGCGCGTTGGCTTCGACCTGCTGTCCGAGGTCGGCATACACATCGACGACACGGCCCCGGACCAGGGTCGTGATATCGGCCATCGCCCGTTGGTTGGGCTGCAGGATCGCAGGAAAGTCGCGGTGCGTTCGGAATTCGCTCCGCGTCACCGGCTGGACCACCAGCCCGATACGCGAGGATTCCGTGGGGGGCAGCACGACGATTCCGGCGGCCGACGGGTCGGCCGAAGGCTTGACGGCTACGGCATCGCTGGGAGCGCTGTCGCACCCTAATGCCATTCCCATCAGGACCGACACCACGCAAGCGGCAAAAGAGGACACCAGCCGGCTTGGCCGGCGGCCGGCCTGATCTTTCCAAAGAATGGGGCTCGTCGCCGTCATAATGTGCCTCCCACCGCAAGTTCCAGGCGGGTCAGCGAAACCGATAATTCATACCGCGCCCGCGCGTAATCCATTTGAATTTGGCGCTGCACTCGTTGGGCATCGAAGACCTCCAGGAGGCTTGAGGCTCCCTGCTGGAAGCTGAACTGGGCGAGGCGCAAAGCTTCCTGCGCTTGCTTTAAGAGGCCTTTGTCAAACACCTCGATCAGATCGGCCGTGGTGCGGGCATCCTGATAATGCTGGTGCACCCCCCGGGCCAGCTCGTTCCGCGCCCGGAGCAGCTCGGCTTCTTCCCGCCGTTTGGCGCCCAGCGACGCGGCGATTTCTCCCTGGCGGCGATACCAGAGCGGGAGGGGTACGGACAGTCCGCCTTGATAGGCCTCGCGTCCGACTTCCCGCCAGTAGCTGCCGTTGACTGTGATGTTCGGCACGCGGGCCTGGCGCTCGAATTCGATCTTCCAATCCGACTGCTCCACCGATTGCAGCAGCCGCTGAATCGTCGGATGCTGATCCACCATACGCGCCATGAGCCGTTCAATGCGCAATTCCTTGGACATACCGGAAAAATCGCCTTGGATCGTGTAGGACGGCCCAAGAGCCCCGACCGTCAGGGTGTCCACCACGACGCGATTGACCCGCACGCTGTTGTCCGCGCGCGTGACCTGCTGCCGGGCTTTCAGCAATTCCACCTCCGCCTTGATCGATTCGAATTGCGGCGCCTCGCCGGATTTCACGCGAGCTTTGACCATGCGCGTCACCCCCTCCACGATATCGAGATTTTGCCGGGCGAGCATCGCGTCCTGCTGTGCGAACAGTAACTCATAAAAGGCGATCTTCACTGTGGCCGTCAGCGTGAGGCGGGCTTCCTCGAGGCCGGCCTGTGCGGTGGCCACGCCGGCCTGCGCCACCTGCTTGCGCGCCGCGCGCATCGAGGGCCATTCAAATGGCTGACCGAGGTTCACGTTGTACTCGGTAATTTCCTGACGCGACAACGGCTGCAGAGGGCCGGTTGGAGGAGCGTCGCGGATGGCGCCGTAGCCCATATTGCCGGTGACCGTGGGGTTCGGATAGGCGCCCGCAACCCCTTGCTGGCCACGCTGCTGTTCGATGAAGCCTTCCGCAGAGGAAACGGCCGGGTTCCTGGTCAGCGCCAGATCGACGATCGCGGGCAAGTCATATACCGGTGATCCAGGTTCAGCCGACCGGGCGGTTCCGGCCTCGAGGGCGATCAAGGGAAGGGCCGCCAACAGTGCCAGCAACGGGACAAACCGCATGACTCTCTCCTTTAATTTCTTCAGGCTCAAGGTGACAAGGCAAGAGACTACCATATGATCTTCTTGCCTCGCTGAACAAGAGAACGCACTGCCACCCTATTGTCCATCAGGCCGGGCCAGATGCCCGGCTCCCACTTACCTACCATGCTAGTCCATTTGAAAGGAGAGGTTCTAGAGACGGGTCTATCGGCGTTGGACTATCACACGATCCGATCTCTCTGGCCGGTCCTCATGAGACTTGGTGATCCTGAAATACGCTCATACATTTACGCCGCAGGAGTTCCGAATCAAACGGCTTGAGGAGGTACTCCTTGGCTCCCAATTTCACCGCCTGTCGAAGCTTGCCGACATGGCTGACGTCGGACATGGCGATGACCGGCACCGTGGGGAACCGCTCCCCGATTTCCTGCAGCACCGCCAGTCCGCCCAGGACCGGCAGCTGAAGCTCGACGAGTAAGCCGTGAAATGGAGCGCTGTCGGCTTGGGAGGTCATGCGCGAGAGCCCGGAAATGCCGGTGTCTTCTTCCGTCACCATGAAGCCAAGCCCGGTCAGCTGCTCGGAGAGCAGTTTCCGGACATGTTGGTCGTGATCGATGATCAGTATGCGGCGTGGTAAGGAGGTCACGGTCTGCCTGCTCCTACGTCCATGGTGCGCGACTGATGCATGCGCTACGAAAGCCCGTCCATGCGCCGAAGCCACGACCGGGCCATTAATTTGGTATGACAGGACACGCGCGATGCTTGGACCTGATCTTGAACCGCCGGCTTACACATTCTGATAGGGCGACGGCATGGGGCTCTCGAGGGAAGGCCGGCGATAGAGCGAGGTAGCCGTCCTGAGCGGTTTCCGGACATGCCCGACCACGGCTCGAAGGGACGAGACGAGCGACTCGGTCGAGCCTTTGATCACATAACCTGCGGCGCCGGCCTGATACGCCGCCTCGATGAGGTCGGGCTCCGTGTGAGAGCTGTGAACGATCACACACAGATCCGGGTCTATCCGATGCAGCTCTCTGGTGGCATCAATTCCGTTCATGAGCGGCATGTCGAGATCGGTCAGAACAAAAACGGGTTCTAACGCCAGCACGGTGGCGACCAAGGCGCGTCCATTCTCAGCCGTTCCCACGACGTGGTACTCAGGTTCCAAGAGGCTCCGTAGCAGGGTCAAGAGCTGGGGATGGTCGTCGGCCAGCACCATTCGAAGCTGAATCATGGGCCCCTCCCCGGACGGGTTACATCGTGGGAGGATACCAGCATACAGGGAAGGTGTCCGGGCACAGAGCGAGAACTTACCGGATGATCCTGTGGACTCTACTTGATCTCGGCGCGGGAATTACCGGATGCCATCTGCCGGCCGCTCATGAGGCCGCCACCAATCCGTGGGCCACGGCATACTTCACTAAATCCGCTGTGGTATGGAGATCCAGCACTTCCATGATCTTCGCTTTGTGAAATTCGATGGTGCGATGGGACAGCTTCAGCTGTCCGGCGATTTCCTTGGCTGAAAACCCTTCAGCGACCAGCTGTAAGATTTCGCGCTGGCGTGAAGTCAGGTCGTCCGCGGCCGGAATTCGGGGCCGGCCGGTGGTGAGGAAGGCGCTGATGACGTCTTTGGTGATCAGCGGGGTCACATAATAATCGCCTTTCATGACCGCTTGGATGGCTTGGATCAGCTCCTGCGCGGCAGAGCGTTTAAGCAGGTACCCGGAGGCGCCCGCTTTAAAGGCCTCGTTCACATAAGAGGGATCGGCATGCATGGTGACGAAAATGAACTTCATTTCCGGATGCTGTTTTTTGAGCATCCGGGCCGCATCGATGCCGTTCAGCCGGGGCATGGAAATATCGAGCAGCACAAGGTCCGGTTGAAGACGCTCGGCGGCTTGGATTAGGGCGCGGCCGTCTTCCGCGGTCCCGAGCAAGTCGCAATGTTCTTCCAACAGTCGTCGAAACCCCTCCAGCACGAGGGTATGGTCATCGGCTAATAGCACTCGTGGGATGCTCATGAGGCGCTCCTGGGAATGGAATGTTCACCATAATATGGGTGCCTTCACCCGGTTGCGATTGAATCTCAAGCCGGCCGTGGATCGATCGGACGCGCTCACGCATATTGACGAGTCCGAGGCCCCCATGGTGCGCTCGCACCCGTTCCAGATCGAACCCCACGCCGCTGTCCCGTATGGATAAGGTAATCTCTTGGCCGTCGCAGGTCAATTCGAGTTCCACCCGCGAGGCCTGCGCGTGTTTAGTCACATTCGCCAAGCTTTCCTGGGTAATGCGATAGAGGCACGACGCGATGTCTTTGGGCAAGGGATCGGCAAACTCCTCTTGCACGAGAATGATCTTGATGCCGGTCTTTTCCGAAATATCATCCGTCAGATACTGGAGTGCGGCGAACAGCCCCAGATCGTCCAACACGGACGGGTGGAACTGATAGGCCATGCGCCGCACGTCATCGGAGATGGAGGCGAGCCGCTGGCTGAGCGATTGAAACGCGCTGCGGACCTCCGCGACGGACGTGGGCGGGTTGGCTTCCAGGCTTCCCATTTCAATGACCACCAGCGCCAGCCGTTGATTGATGTCGTCATGCAGGTCGCGGGAGATCCGCCGCCGTTCTTCTTCCTGTGCCGTCATCAGTTGAGTGGTCAGCGAGTGCAGTTGCTGTTCAGCACGGAGCCGGTCGGTCAGATCGCGCAAGATGATGGTCCATGTCGTTTTATGGGCGACGGTCAGCTTGCTGACGCTGGCCTCGGCCGGGAAGGCCGTTCCATCGCTCTTCACGGCCAGCACGTCACGGGGGTGCGCCAGGCGGCGTACCGGGTCGGCCGTCGGAACGACCGCTTCCGCCGGATCGACGTGCAGCGGTTCGGTCAGCAAGCGGTCAATGGGAGCCCCCAGGATTTCGTGTGGCTCATAACCGAAGAGCTTCACCGCGCCTTGATTGAAAAGGGCGATCGATCGGTCCTGGTCGATGACGATGATGGCATCTTCAGCCAGGTCCAGGATCCCGGCGAGCCTCCCCTCGGATAGACGCAGGGCATGCTCGGCTTGCATGCGTTCGGTGACTTCGGAGACCAAGGCCTGGTTCACTCCGGCCAATTCCTGAGTCCGCTCCTGGACCTTGGCCTCCAGCCCCTCATTGACCTCCTGCAGGGCCGTTTCGGCCTCCCGCCGTTTGAGGGAAAACCACCCCAACACGAACAGCATGACGATGGTGAGCAGGCGGTTGCCGATGGGAATCCATTCAGGCATGCCCGATATGGGAGGACAGAAAAACCAGGCAATCACCGTGAGGACCGAGCCGGCTCCGGCCGTCACCAACGGCATCCACAGCAGGCGGGAAGCCGTGGCGAGCAAGACTACGGCGGCGTAGAGCACATGGACGGCAAAACTGAGCGGCGTCAGGGCGTCGAGGACAAATGTGCCGGCTCCGAGGACGATCAGCGCGCCGGCCAGCGCCCGTTCTTTATGGCTCCGCATGCTCATGTGGGGGGAAATTATGATCCGTCGCGATCGCACGATCAAGAGCGCCGATTCGCCCTTCAAGGCCTACCGGCTGCTCCGGCGCCCGCCATGTCCAGGTCATCAGGTCGGGAGGGACTTGCGCGGGATGGCGACACAGGAGCAGTTTGACAGCGCCGAGATGCCGCCCCTACGATATCGAAGCAGGGAAGGAATGTTCTGTGCGAAAGTCGGTGGCCCGCCTCTTCAACCACCTCCCGATTCATCGGAAGCTGTTGTTGGCTTCCGCGATTCCTCTTACCGCGCTGGTCCTGCTCAGTCTGGTGACCTTTCAGAGTGTGGAATTGTTCTCGTTGGACGAGGAGCATCTTAATAATCTGTACGTAACCCAAAAAGAGGCGGCGCAATATATGCGCTTGGTCGTCGACCTTGAAACCGGCTTTCGTGGATATGTGATGACGACGCAGGATCGGTATCTTCGGCCGTATCGCGTCGCGCAGGAGGGGATCAGGGCGATCGGGCAGGACCTGGAAGAGCGCATTACGGGGGAGCAGGCCAAACACTTCCGCGTCATTCAAACGCTGGTGACTCAGCTCATTACGGAAAAGGAAGCCTTGATCGAAGCCGTCAAATCCGGCCATAGACAGCGGGCGCTGGAATATGTGGAGGAAGGCCGCGGCCGCGCCCTGATGATCGAGATCCGGAACCTCATGACGCAGTTCGATCAACTCGAGCAGCAAGGCGCCATGGAGGAGCTCGGAAAGATCAGCCAGGACCGGACCTCGCTTCTGTTCATCATTCTGGGCGGAGGCGTACTGACCCTCGGGCTGACGGTGGCCGCCTTGTACTTGATCGCCCGGTCCATTGCGGGGCCGCTGGCCGGACTGGCCAACGCCGTGGCCTCGTCGCCGGGCGGCGTGGTGCCGTTCATTCCGGTGTTCGAGCGAGAGGACGAAATCGGCGATCTCAGCCGGGTCATGCACGAGATGAGCGGGCAGATTCGAGGGCACCTGGATCAGATGGAAAAGTCCGAGGCCGCCCTCCGCCAACTCAATGAGCACTTGATGAATTCCGAATCGAAGTATCGTGGCCTCGTGGATCATGCGCCGTTCGGCATCTTTACGACCAAAGGCACGCATGTGACCTTCAGCAATCGCTATAACCAGGTCCTCGCCGGGCTTGATCCCGATGAGGAAGCCGACCCGTCGACGTTTCGCGAGCAGATTCATCCAGAAGACCGGGAGCGGGTGCTGTCTGATTTCTCGCTGGCCGTGGCCGAAGCCCGGCCCTACGAAGGGGTGTTCCGGTTTCTGCACAAGGACGGCGGGGTGCGGACGATCCTGAGTCGCCGGCTGCCCATTGCCAACGCCGACGGACCGGAACCGATCTATGTCGGGTTCAACATCGACATTACGAAGCTGGATGATCTCCAGACGCGGTTGAGCCGGGCCGAGCAGTTGGCGACCCTGGGGCAGGTGGCCGCGGGCATCGCGCATGAAATCCGTAATCCGCTCGTCGGCATCGGGTCGACGGCGTCCCTGTTGCGGGACGAGTTCAAGGACGCCGATCCCAGACGGGCGGAGGTCGAGGTGATCTTGAAAGAAACCAGACGCCTGGACCGGATCGTGAACCAGATCGTCGAGTACGCGCGGCCGCGGGAACTCGCCCCCATGCAGTTCGCGGTGTCGGATCTCATCGGCGAGGTGGTCAAATTGCTGGACGTGCCGCTCAAGGAAAAGCATTTGACCGTGCAGACGTCGGTTCCGCCTGCACTGCCTCTTCTGCATGCCGATCGGGATCAGATGAAACAAGTGCTCTTGAATGTCCTGCATAACGCCATCGAGGCGTCGCCCGCGGACGGCGCCAGCATTGAGTTCACTGTGGGGGAGTTACCTCGAAAGGACCGTCCCGGCATGGTGTTGAGCATCCGGGATGCGGGCGTCGGCATTGCGCCGGAGGCACTGTCACAGGTCTTCAAGCCGTTTTTTACCAGCGGCAAGCGGCATGGGACCGGTCTCGGGCTGGCCATCTGCCGCAACATCGTTGAAACGCACGGCGGAGAAATGCATATGATCAGCGAGGTCGGCGCAGGAACGAACGTGAGAATTTGGATGCCGTTAAACCAGGACATTCCGGTCGGAAGGGGATAGGCCCATGCGCGCTGTTGTGTTTGTGACCGATGACGAACAGGCGATTCGTGCCGCAATCGTCAAGCGGCTTGGCAGGCAAGGCCATCGCGTGGTGGCGTATGAGTCCGGGGAAGCCCTGTTGGAGGCGCTACAGCACGATCTGCCGGACGTGATTCTGCTCGATGTGAAAATGCCCGGACTCGGGGGGATCGATACCTTGAAGCAGGTGCGCCAGCGGGCGCCCGCCGCCATGGTGATCATGTTGACGGCCTACGGCACCGTGCAGGACGCGGTGGAAGCGATGAAGCTTGGGGCGTACGACTTCCTCATCAAATCGGTGGACCTCGAGGGCATCGATCCCGTGATCGCTCGCGCCCTGGATGTGCTGACGCTCCGGCGGCGCCTGGAATCCGAGCAGGATGAACTGGGCAGTCAATATCATCTCAGTAACCTTGAAGCGCACAGCCATGTGATGAAGCAGTTGCTGGAGCAGGTGCGTGAGGTCGCGGACAATCCAAAAAGTTCGGTGATGCTGCTGGGGGAAACGGGCACCGGGAAGGAATTCTTCGCACGGGTGATCCATCACAACGGGCCGCGCGCCGCCGGGCCGTTTATCGGCGTCAACTGTACGGCCATCCCGCGAGAACTCTTCGAGAGCGAACTCTTCGGATATGAGCGAGGAGCTTTTACCGGCGCGACCCAGCGCAAGTACGGCTTGCTGGAAAAGGCTGAAGGCGGAACGTTGTTTTTGGATGAAATCGGGGACCTGGACCAACCGATGCAGGCCAAGCTCTTGCGGGTCATCCAGGAGCGGTCGTTCCGGCGGCTGGGGGGCACCGACGACATCGGGGTGGATTTCCGGCTGGTCACGGCCACGAACCGGGATCTCAAAAAAGAAGTCGCCCGCGGAACGTTCCGCGAGGATCTGTACTTCCGTCTCCATGTGGTGGCGTTCGAACTGCCGCCGCTCCGCAAACGGGTGGAGGACATTCTCCCGCTGTGCCGGCGCGCGATCGTGCGGTTCGCGCAGGAGTTCGGCAAGCCGGTGCCGGACTTGGATCCAGAAGCACAACTCATGCTGGAGCAGTACCCCTATCCGGGGAACATTCGTGAACTGCAGAATATTCTCGAGCGCGCGATGATTTTCTGCCAGGGCCGGACGCTGACCCCGACATGCCTGCCGAGCGAATTGCGCGAGCGGACGGCGGAGGTTGCGGTCGCGACGGCCTCGGGCACCGAGCCGATGGTTCGTGTGGAAATGAAGCAAGTCGGAGGGCCAAGCCGGTCTTAGGAAGACAATTAATGAGATCAACTCCTTGGCTCACAGAACGACATGGCTACGATCCGACTTCCCGACATGCCTGCCGAGCGAATTGCGCGAGCGGACGGCGGAGGTTGCGGTCGCGACGGCCTCGGGCACCGAGCCGATGGTTCGTGTGGAAATGAAGC
>CBDIWQ010000255.1:0-9219 GCA_965285965.1 uncultured bacterium
TAAGACCGCTTGGCCTCCGACTTGGAGGCGCATAACGATAATTTGACGGAGAAATCATCATGTCAATAGATCTTGCCAAAAACCTTTATGCCAAGATGCCGGACGCGTTTGCCAAGGCCAGAAAGAAATTCGGCCGCGGGTTGACGTTAGCCGAGAAAATTCTCGTATCTCACGCCGACAACGTTGACTCGCAACAGTGGGAGCGTGGCAAGGCCATGTTGGCCCTCCGCCCTGATCGCGTGGCGATGCAGGATGCCACGGCTCAAATGGCCATGTTGCAGTTCATGCAGGCCAATAAGAAAAAAGTGGCCGTGCCGAGCACCATCCATTGCGATCATTTGATCCGGGCGGAAATGGGGTCGGAAAAGGATCTGCTCCGGGCGATGGATGAAAACAAGGAAGTCTATAATTTCCTGGCATCGGCAGCAAAGAAGTACGGTATCGGATTCTGGAAGCCGGGAGCCGGGATTATCCACCAAGTCGTGTTGGAGAACTATGCCTTCCCCGGTTCTTTGATCATCGGGACGGATTCCCATACGCCGAACGGCGGCGGATTGGGCGGCCTGGCGATCGGCGTCGGCGGCGCCGATGCCGGTGAAGTGATGGCCGGACTCCCTTGGGAAGTTCTCGATCCGAAGCTCATCGGCGTACGGCTCACCGGAAAATTGAACGGCTGGGCTTCCCCGAAGGACGTCATTTTGTACCTGTGCGGGTTGCTGACGGTGAAGGGCGGGACCAATAAGATTGTGGAATACTTCGGCCCCGGCGCCGAGACGATCAGTGCAACCGGCAAGGGCACCATTTGCAATATGGGTGCGGAGCTCGGGGCCACCACCTCCGTGTTTCCGTTCGACCAGAAGATGGTCGCCTATATGAACATTACCGACCGGGCAGACCTGGCCACCTTCGCGCAGTCCCATAAAGAGTTGCTGGTGGCCGACCCCGAAGTCTATCAATCGCCTGAGAAATACTACGATCAAATCGTCGAGGTCGATCTCTCGAAGCTTGAACCGCACGTGGTCGGACCGCACACCCCGGATCTGGCGAGACCGATTTCCAAGCTGGCGGCGGAAGCCAAGGAGAAGGGTTATCCGGTCGAGTTGAAGGCCGCGTTGATCGGAAGTTGCACGAATTCTTCTTATGAGGATATTAGCCGCTCGGCGCACATTGCACGGCAGGGACTCAAAGCGGGATTGAAGGCCAAAGCTTCGTTCCTGGTGTCACCGGGATCCGAACGTATCTATCATACGATGAAGCGCGACGGGTTCCTCGACACCTTCGAGCAGTTGGGCGGAACGGTGTTATCGAACTCCTGCGGGCCCTGCATTGGACAATGGAAACGTGCCGACGGGGTCAAGGGCAAGGCCGATTCGATCGTCAGTTCGTTCAATCGCAACTTCCCCGGACGGAATGATGGCATCAGTGAAACACTCTCCTTTCTCGCCAGTCCGGAAGTTGTGACGGCCTATGCCATTACGGGTGACTTGGGGTTTGATCCGGTCAACCAGAAGCTCAAAGGTGCGGACGGAACAGAATTCAAGTTTGAACCGCCGCAGGGCGAAGAGCTGCCTGCCAAGGGGTTTGCCAAGGGGGAGGAAGGATTTGTCGCGCCGGCCGAAAATGGTGATGCCCTGACCGTTGATGTCCCGCCGACCAGTGAGCGGTTGCAGTTACTGCAGCCCTTCCCGCGATGGGACGGCAAGGACTTTGAGAAGATGCCGCTCCTGATCAAGACCAAGGGAAAGACCACGACCGACCACATTTCGCCGGCGGGCCCGTGGCTCAAGTTCCGGGGTCACCTGGACAAGATCAGCGACAATATGTTTCTGGGTGCGAATAACGCTTTCTCGACCGAACCCGGAAAGGGCACCGATGTGCTGACCGGCGAATCGGGGTTGACGATCGCGCAGATCGCGCGGCGCTATAAAGCGCAAGGGATCGGCTCCATCGTCGTCGGAGACGAGAATTACGGCGAGGGCAGCAGCCGCGAGCATGCGGCTATGTCGCCCCGGTTCTTAAATGTTCGAGTGGTCATCACCAAGAGTTTTGCTCGGATCCATGAGACGAATCTCAAGAAGCAGGGGATTCTGGCGTTGACGTTCGCCGATCCGAGCGACTACGACAAGATCGAGCAGCAGGACCGCATCAGCGTCACGGGACTACAAGGTCTGGTGCCCCGTAAGCCTGTTCAAGTCACCATCCACAAGACGGGCGGGCAGGCGGTCACCATTCAGGCGAACCACAGCATGACGGAGCAGCAGATTGCGTGGTTCAAGGCTGGTTCGGCGCTGAATGCGCTGAACTAAACAACAGGGTTGAAAGAGGGATAATCATGACGACCAAAGCGTCGAAGATCATCTATACAAAGACAGACGAAGCACCGATGTTGGCAACGTATTCGTTTCTGCCGATCATTAATGCGTTCAGCAAGGCCGCCGGCGTATCCGTGGAATTGCGGGATATCTCATTGGCCGGCCGTATTTTGGCGGTGTTTCCTGAGTATCTCACGCCTCAACAGAAGCAGCCGGACGCGCTTTCTGAGTTAGGTGAACTGGCCAAGACGCCCGAAGCGAATATCATCAAGCTGCCCAATATCAGCGCGTCGCTTCCTCAACTCCAAGAAGCGATCAAGGAATTGCAGAGTCAGGGATATAAGGTTCCGGATTACCCGGAAAACCCGAAAGACGACAAAGAGAAGGATGTTAAGGCGCGCTACGACAAGGTCAAAGGCAGTGCCGTCAACCCGGTTCTGCGCGAGGGCAACTCGGATCGCCGGGCGCCGCTCTCCGTCAAGGCCCATACCCGAAAGCATCCGCACAAAATGGGGGCCTGGAGTCCGGATTCCAAAACGCACGTCTCCCACATGAAGGGCGGAGATTTCCGATCCAACGAAAAGTCGATGACCACGACCGCGGCGACCGATGCGCGGATCGAGTTCGTCGGCCAGGATGGCAAGACGACGGTGCTCAAGCCGAAAGTGGCGTTGCAGGCGGGGGAAGTCATCGATGCCACCTTCATGAGCAAGCGGGCCCTGCGCCAGTTCCTGGAGGAGCAGATCGAAGATGCCAAGCAACGGGGCGTCTTGTTCTCGCTGCACATGAAAGCCACCATGATGAAGGTTTCGGATCCGAAGATCTTCGGTCATGCCGTGACGGTGTACTTCAAAGATGTATTCGAGAAGCATGGCGAGACGCTCAAGAAGTTGGGCGTTGACCCGGACAACGGCCTGGGCGACCTCTACGCGAAGATCAAAGGCTTGCCCGAGGATCAGCGCAAAGCGATCGAAGCCGACATTCAGGAGGTCTACAAGAAGCGGCCCCCCATGGCGATGGTGAACTCCGACAAGGGCATCACCAACCTGCATGTGCCCAGCGACATCATCATCGACGCCTCCATGCCGCCGGTCATTCGCGACAGCGGCAAGATGTGGGGGCCTGACGGCAAACTGGCGGACACCAAATGCGTCATCCCGGATGGCAGTTACGCGCCGGTCTACCACGAGGTTGTGGAGTTTTGTAAGAAGTACGGCGCGCTTGATCCGAAGACGATGGGCAGCGTGCCCAATGTCGGACTCATGGCTCAGGCGGCAGAAGAATATGGTTCCCACGACAAGACCTTCAAGGCACCGGCCAACGGCACTATCCGTGTAGTCGATGCCGCAGGCACCACGCTCCTGGAGCATCAGGTCGAAGAAGGGGATATCTGGCGGATGTGCCAGGTAAAAGATGCGCCCATCCGGGACTGGGTCAAACTCGCGGTCAGCCGCGCAAAGGCCACCGGCGCGCCGGCCATTTTCTGGCTCAACAAGAGCCGGGCGCATGACGCGCAATTGATCACGAAGGTCGAACGGTATCTGAAGGAGCATGATACCCAGGGCCTGGACATTCGCATCATGGCTCCGGCCGAGGCGACGCGGTTGTCGTTGGAGCGGATCAAGGAAGGCAAGGACACGATTTCGGTGACGGGAAACGTGTTGCGCGACTATCTCACGGATCTCTTTCCGATCCTCGAAATCGGGACCAGCGCCAAGATGCTCTCGATCGTTCCGTTGCTGAATGGCGGCGGCCTCTTCGAGACCGGTGCGGGGGGATCCGCCCCGAAACATGTGCAGCAGTTTCAGGAGGAGGGCTATCTGCGATGGGATTCGCTCGGTGAATTCCTCGCGTTGGCCGCGTCCTTGGAACACCTCGCTAAAGTCGCCGACAATCAAGCCGCGAAGATTTTGGCGGACACCCTCGACCAGGCCAATGCCAAGTTCCTGGAGAGCAACAAGTCTCCGGCCCGTAAGGTCGGCGAGATCGATAACCGGGGCAGCCATTTCTATCTGGCTCTCTATTGGGCTCAAGCCTTGGCCCAGCAGACGCAGGATAAGAATCTCGCGGCGCGGTTTACCAAGATTGCCAAAGAGATGGCGGACAATGAGGCGAAAATTTCGGCTGAATTGCTCGCGGCCCAAGGCAAGCCGGTTGATGTCGGTGGGTACTATCATCCCGATGATGCGAAGGCGTCAAAGGCCATGCGTCCGAGCGCGACGCTGAACGCGATTGTCGACGCGATCGCATAGGAGGCCGTCGGCGGTCAGTGGCCAGTTTAGCCAGCGGACCTTCGAAGGCTGAACCTGACGGCTGAGCGCGGGGAGCGGATTTGAACTATGGCACAAGAAGACACCAACGTGATCGATCAACCCGAGGTGATGAAGCCTCGGCTGGTGACTATCGAGATTTCCGGCAAGAAGTATGAAGTCCCGGAAGGCATCACGGTCATCAAAGCGCTCTGGTATACGGGCCAGGAGGTGGTGCGTGGGGCCGGCTGCCTCGGCGGCTTCTGCGGTGCCTGCGCCACCTACTACCGCACCAAAGACGACCCCAAGGTCCGAACCTGCCTGGCCTGTCAAATGGCCGTTCAGGACGGGATGTCCTTCACGCTCATGCCGCCGTTTCCCGCGCGCAAAGCACTGTACGACATTCAATCGCTCAAGGATCCGAAGCAGGATCTCTTCAACCTGTATCCCGAGGCGCCGCTCTGCCGGAATTGCAACGCCTGCACGGAAGCCTGCCCCCAGAAGATCGACGTGCGGGAAGGCGTGTGGAAGGCGGTGTTCGGGGATTTTAAGAGCGTGTCTGAAATGTTCATGGACTGCGTCATGTGCGGCATGTGCACGCCGGTCTGCATCGCCGACATCGCGCCGAATCTGGTGGCCCTCTATGTCAGCCGGGCGCAAGGCGCGCATTTCACCGAGAAGCCGCCGGGGCTTGAGACGCGGATCAGGGAAATCCAGGATGGCCGTTTCAATGAAGAGTGGAAGAAGGTCCTCAAGATGAACGACCAGGAACTCGCCGCTCACTGTGCGACGGTGAAATAACGCTCGTCAGGCAAGAGGCTCGCGGCAAGGGGCAGGAGGAAGGATGACGTGATGCCGGAGAGCTGTGCCATAGCCGCTGACCTCTAGCCCCTGGCCTCGCGCCTATTAATTATGGATATCCACGCGCTGCAACAAATCGTCCACAAGACTCGGGATGCTCGCCGCAAACAAACCATCCCGAAATTTTCACCGGCTGACTGCGATCAGCTGATCCACAAGTATCACCCCGATTACCGCGCCAGCGCTTATCGCCCCATACGGTTCGGTCCCAATATCGATGAAAAAACCGTGGTCGAATTGGCCACGTTGCTGGAGGGGGACAGCCCGATTCAGGACGACGCGGACCTCACTCCGCATTATACGACCGATGTCCTGGTGATCGGTGGCGGGGGGGCGGGCTGCGCCGCGGCGCTTCATGCCCATGGCGCGGGCGCTCACGTGATGCTGGCCACCAAGCTGCGGCTCGGCGACTCCAACAGCGTCATGGCCCAGGGCGGCATGCAAATCTCCGTTGCGCCGGAAGACTCACCGGTGACCCATTTTATCGATACGCTCAAGGGCGGGCATATGCACAACGACCATGACCTGCTTAAGGTGATGGTCGAGGACGGTCCTTCCATTGCAAAGTGGCTGCTTGAACTGGGCGTCTTATTTGACCGGCAAGCGGACGGCAATTTGCATGTCAAAAAAGGCGGGGGCAGTTCCAAGCCCAGACTGCTGACTTGCTCCGATTACACCGGCCTCGAGATCATGCGCGTCCTCAAGGATGAAGTCATCAATCAGAAAATCCAATTGCTCGAATTCTGCGCGGCGGTGGAACTGCTCAGTGATGAGAACGGGCAGTGCACCGGAGCCATCTTCAAAGATCTGGACAACCATCGCCATGTCGTCGTCGCGGCCAAGTCGGTCATTCTGGCGACCGGCGGCATCGGCCGCCTCCACATCCAAGGGTTTCCCACGAGCAATCACTACGGTGCCACCGGGGACGGGCTGTGCCTCTCGTATCGCATGGGCGCAAAGCTCGCCCATATCGATACGTTCCAGTACCATCCGTCGGGTGCCGTCTATCCCGAGCAATTGATCGGCGCGTTAGTCACGGAAGGGATCAGGTCGGAAGGCGGGCATCTCGTCAATGCCAAGGGTGAACGGTTCGTGAACGAACTGGACACGCGCGATGTGGTGTCGTCCTCCATCATCCGCGAATGTGAAGAAGGCCGGGGGATTCGTACGATGTCGGGGCGGGTCGGCGTCTGGCTTGATACTCCGCTCCTCGATGCGGAGCATGGACCCGGGACGGTGGAGAAGCATTTTCCCGCGATGATGATGCAGTTTGAGCGCTTCTGCATCGACATCAGCAAAGATCCGGTGTTGATCTATCCGACGCTGCACTATCAGAACGGCGGCGTGAAGATTGACACGAATTCCGAAACGAATGTGAAGCAGCTCTTCGTGGCCGGGGAAGCCTCCGGCGGGTTGCATGGGCGCAATCGATTGAT
Source organism: uncultured bacterium (assembly GCA_965285965.1). GTDB lineage: Bacteria > Nitrospirota > Nitrospiria > Nitrospirales > Nitrospiraceae > Nitrospira_D. The sequence goes on from CBDIWQ010000255.1 coordinate 6,859, forward strand.
GGGCAATTCGCTACTCGATCTGATGGTCTTTGGCAGGCGCTCCGGGTTGACGGCAGCGGGTCGGTCCGGCGCGATGAAGCAAGGCCAGCTCACGCTGACGCACTTGCAGCGGTTCCGGGCCGAGGCCAAGAAGCATGGCAATCTCAGCAATGTGATCTCTCCGATGGTCTTGCCGGCCTACACCAGAAAAGTGAGCTAAAAGGGGTCCAGCATGAATGTGCATGAGTTCCAGGCGAAGACGTTGTTTGCGCAGTTCGGAGTGCCGGTGCCGCGGGGAAAAGAAGTGACGTCTCCCGAATCCGCGACGGCGTGGGCGAATGAGCTTAATACGCCGGTCTTTGTGGTGAAGGCGCAGATTCATGCCGGCGGCCGTGGCAAAGCCGGCGGCGTCAAGATTACGAAAGACAAGAGCGCCGTGGCGGGCCTTGCGAAAGAGTTGATCGGCAAGACGCTCGTCACCCATCAGACCGGGCCGAAGGGCCGGACCGTGCATCGGCTCCTCCTCGAAGAAGGCGCAAACATCAGCAAAGAGCTGTATCTCTCCATCCTCGTGGATCGGGATACCGGCTGGCCGACGTTCATCGCCAGCACCGAAGGCGGGATGGAGATCGAAGAAGTCGCCGAAAAAACCCCCGAAAAAATCATCAAGGAAGCGGTGGATCCGGCGGTCGGATTCCAAGGCCACAATGGGCGCAATGTCGCCTTTGCCTTGGGGCTTCAGAACATCGAGCCCTCCGTCATCAACCCGTTCGTGCAGCTGCTCGGCAACCTCTATCGGCTCTTCTTGGAAAAGCACGCCGCGCTGGTGGAGATCAACCCGCTCATCATCACGAAGGAAAAAAACTTGGTGGCGCTGGATGGAAAAGTCTCCTTCGACGACAACGGACTCTTCAAGCATGAAGATCTGCAGAAGATGCGGGATTTGAACGAGGAAGATCCGCTCGAGATCGAAGCCACGGCGAATAATCTTAACTATGTGAAACTCGACGGCAACATCGGCTGCATGGTAAACGGCGCGGGTCTCGCCATGGCCACGATGGACGTCATCAAGCTGGCCGGGAGTGAGCCGGCGAACTTTCTCGACGTGGGCGGCGGCGCGACCAAAGAGACCGTGGCCGCGGGTTTCCGAATCCTGCTCAAAGATCCGAACGTCAAAGGCATCTTCATCAATATCTTCGGCGGCATCGTGCGGTGCGAGCGTATTGCCCATGGCGTGATCGAAGCGGCCAAGGAAGTGAAGATTACCGTACCCCTCGTCGTGCGCCTCCAGGGAACGAATGCCGCAGAAGGGCGCACACTGCTGGCAGAGTCGGGCCTCAAGCTGGAGGTGGCGGACGATTTGTGGGAAGCGGCGCAGAAGATTGTGCAGATGACCGGCAAAGCGGCGTAAAGGAGAAGACCGTGAGCATTCTCGTCAATAAACACACACGGGTAGTCGTGCAGGGCATCACGGGGAAGGAAGGCTCCTTCCATGCGACCCAATGCAAGGCCTATGGCACCCAGATGGTCGCGGGCGTCACACCGGGCAAGGCCGGCCAAGAAGTCGAGGGGATTCCAGTGTTCAACACGGTGGCCGACGCCGTGAAGAAGACGGAGTGTGATACCTCCCTCATCTTTGTGCCGCCGCCCTTTTGCGCCGACGCGATTCTCGAAGCGGCCGACGCCGGAGTCAAGCTGATTATCTGCATTACCGAGGGCATTCCGGTCAATGACATGGTGAAGGTGAAGCGGGCATTGCATGGGCGTGACGTCCGGTTGATCGGCCCGAACTGCCCGGGCGTCATCACCGTGGACGAAGCAAAGATCGGTATCATGCCGGGTTTCATCCATAAGAAGGGCATCGTCGGCGTGGTCTCCCGGAGCGGCACCCTCACCTATGAAGCCGTGCATCAATTGTCGGCGCTGGGTCTCGGTGAAACCACTTGCGTGGGCATCGGCGGCGATCCGGTGAACGGTACGGGGTTCGTGGATGTGCTGCCCCTGTTCGAGAAAGATCCGGAGACGCACGCCATTGTCATGATCGGGGAGATCGGCGGCGATGCGGAAGAAAAAGCCGCGGAGTACATCAAGAAGCAGGTCAAGAAGCCGGTCGTCAGCTTCATCGCCGGGATCACTGCGCCTCCGGGGCGCCGGATGGGACATGCCGGTGCAATCATCTCCGGCGGCAAGGGCACGGCAACCGAAAAAATGAAGGCCCTCGAGGCGGCCGGTGTCAAAGTAGTCAAGAACCCCGCCGAAATCGGCCAGGCCGTGAAGAAGGCGCTCGGCCGCTAACGTCCTCCATATGAGGCGCAGCCGGGGGTGTGGGATTTTCGCCCACACCCCCGGTTTGCTTCAGGCCGGTCGGTGTTGATCGTCAGC
>CBDIWQ010000256.1:0-7710 GCA_965285965.1 uncultured bacterium
CATCAACCTGTTCGATCTGAAGCGCGTGTTGCTGGCGGTCATCGAAGAATTCGATCATAAGAACTTCAATCTCGATATGCCGTATTTCACCGGCCTGATCCCCACCTCGGAAAACATCGCCCGCGTCCTCTGGGGCAAGCTGGCGGCGCAGCGGGATATTGGCACGCTGCACAGCCTTCGTCTCTGGGAAGATGAAGATCTCTGCGCCGATATGACGCGAGCCGGCGGACTGGACATGGCCGGGGTGACCAGACGCTATTCGTTTAACGCCACGCAGGACCAGACTCAGGGGCGGGACTGGGACTGCTTTGTGACGGTTCAAGGCCCGATCGATCCGGTCACCGGCATGGTGACCGACATCGCCGCGCTCGACCGGCTGGTGCATGAACAGGTGGTCAAGGTGCTCCACAGACAGGACCTCGGTCGGGTCCTTCAGCAACCATTGGTAACCGGCGATTCGTTAGCCCGGTACATCTGGAATCGAGTGGCTTCCCATATCACGGCTGGAACGCTGGCCAACATCCGCCTGGTTCAGTCGCGCGATCTCTCGTTCGAGTACTCCGCGTAAGTTGTCTCCCGTTTGTCCGCACCCGCTCGTCTTCTCCAAGAACTGAACCGGTTCCTCCGCAGGGGAGCCGGGCGCGTGTCCTTCGCAATGGACCCGGCCTGTTTCTATCTGGACAGGGCAGCGCAGGTTCCGCTATCGTACTTCATGCCAGTGCGGCTCCTCGCCATCTTGTTGTTGCTTTCGCTGCTACCCGACGCCCCCCTATGGGCCGGGCAGGACGAAGACCTGATCGAGAATACCATCAAAGCTGCCGTGACCGGGGCGGCGACGTTTTCTGAAACCAGGGACAGACAGGCCCTCTTACAGCTCTATGCCAGCGATTATGAGGGGATTCAGGACGGTCAGGCGGAGAGCAAAGCCGCCATTGAAAATTGGTTCGCCGAATATGAGGCGGAGCTGAAGCAGGGGAGCACGCTGCGTTTTATCGGCACGGTGTCGAATCTGCGCCTGCGCGTGGATGGCACGAAGGCCTGGGGGACCTATGACTATGTCTTCCAAGCGATCAGGCACGGTCAATTGGAAGGCCAGGACGCCGGGAAGTGCACCAGCCTGCTCCGGAAAGACGCCTCGGCCTGGCTCATCGTCCACGAACACTGTTCGAAAACCAGAACGCCGTAGGTCCGCAAGGCGTTCCAATTGGACGTTTCAGGAAGCGGGAGCGTTTCGCAACAACAGTTCCTGCACCTTTTCAATCAATGTCGTCGGCAAGAATGGTTTCTGAAGAAAGGGCATGGTCTCCGCCAGACCGTTGGCCTGCAAGGTGTCGCCGGCATAGCCGGACATGTACAGTATCTGTGCGTCCGGTTGCAGGGCGCGCACCGCGTGCACCAACGCGGGCGTGTTCATGCGAGGCATGATGACGTCTGCGATGACCAGCGGGCATTTTCCCTTCACCCGCTGCAGGCACTGAAGCGCTTCCTGGCCGTCCGCCGCTTCCATCACGTGATACCCCTGATCCTGAAGGATGGTGACGACCAGTTTTCTGATACTCAATTCGTCTTCCACCACCAGGATGGTGTCGGGGGGCGGCGTGGATTTCGCCTCCTCCCGGTCCTGGGCAATGGCAGGGGAGGGTTCCGTCACCCGCGGCAGATACACAGTAAAGCGCGAGCCCCGTCCCGGTTCACTCGTCACGTCGATATACCCGCGGCTTTGTTTCACGATCCCATACACGGTGGCCAACCCCAGTCCCGTTCCCTTGCCCGGTTCTTTGGTTGTGAAGAACGGCTCGAAGATGTGCGCCAATGTGTCGGCGTCCATGCCGCATCCCGCGTCCTGCACCATGATTTTGATGTAGGGCCCGGGGATCGATCCGGGATGGGCCCTGGTGAAGCGCTCGTCGAGATCCACGTTGTCCGTTTCAATATTCAGCAGGCCGCCATCGGGCATGGCGTCGCGCGCATTGAGCACCAGATTCATGATGACCTGCTCGAGTTGCACCGGGTCGGCCATGGCATGGCCGGTCCGGGGATGGAGCACCGTCACGACCTGAATATGTTCTCCGATGAGCCGCTGCAGGATATCTTCCATTTCCTGAATAATGTGCGTGACCGATAACTCTTTCGGTTCGAACACCTGCCGGCGGCTGAAGGTCAGGAGTTTCCTCGTCAGCGCCGCGGCCCGCGTCCCCGCCTGACTGATCATTTCCAATTCCGGTCTGGCCGGATGCGTCGCGAATTGCTGCAGCAGCCGTTGCGCGTGTCCCATGACGACCATCATCAGGTTATTGAAGTCATGGGCGATCCCGCCAGCGAGCCGCCCTACCGCTTCCATCTTCTGCGACTGGTGCAGGGCGGCCGCCGTGCGCTTGTGCTCGGTGATGTCCACGATCGTTTCGATGACGTGCAACTGGCCGCCCATGGTCGGGGCTTTGGACCAATGGACCAGCAAGAACTTGTCGCCGGGAAGCGCCACCTCGTTCGATACGACTTCGCTGGAGAGCAGCGCCTCCGGCATCCGGCAAAAATCACAGGGCGAGGGACATCCGGCGATTTTTTCATAACAGGAGAATCCCGAGATATCGCCGAGTTTTCTCAGGCCGGTGTCGTTCTGAAACTGGACGCGGTGAGTGGAGGGATCGATGACCGTGACCATGACCGGTTGCGAATTGAGCAGGATCTGGGCATCGTACTGGGGAACGGACCGGGAAGATGACGGGGTAGCCATTGGCTCCTGGCTCCGATTGGCCGTGGTTCGGGCCGGGGACCGGCTCTCACCAAACTCCCCTCGACCATACTACATGCCTTGATCCAGTCAAGGACATCGATGATTTGATAGGAGAGCGGGAGGAGGGCGCGATCTTACTTGAGCAGGTGATCCATGATGAGGGCGGCCAATTCGTCCGGTGGGACCACGCCTTCACGGGTGAGCAGCAGTTTGCCCCCGGCAAAAAAATGCGTTGTCGGATAGGTCTCAAAAGCATGCGTTCGTTTAATCTCGCGGCAACGTCCGGGAACATGCATTTTGGCCTTCCCCACTTTAATCGTGGGATAGTTTGCGGCCGTCTCGGCAAGGATCGGGTCATACTGCTTGCACGGCTCGCAGGTGGCCAGCCCATAGGCCACAATGGCTCCCGCGCTGTCGGTGAACTCTTTATAGTTGCCGTCGTTGACGTCGAGCACGGTGCCGTCCATATCCATCGCCTCATCCACCGAAGCCTGAGCGGAGAGCCTCCACGAGGCCCCCGCGCTCAGTCCTCAGCCTGACTGGTTATTTCAGCGCAGCGAGAGCCGCGAGAATGTCCTTGTCTTCGCGGGCCACCTTGATTTCCTGCACCTTCACATAGGCGACCTTGCCGTTCTTATCCACGATGACCGTGGCACGTTTGCCGCAATTCAGCGGCTCAAAGTAGAGGCCGTACTTCTTCACGACTTCCCGGTTGAAGTCCGAGAGCAGCCGATGCTTCAGGTCGAGTGAGTCCGCCCAAGCTTTGTGTGAGAAAAAGCTGTCGCAGCTGATTCCGAACACCTCGGCATTGGCCCCTTCGAACTTCGGGAAATCGTCGGTGAGACACTTGTTCTCGCCCTGACAGACCGGGCTCCAATCCAAGGGATAAAACGCGAGGACCACGTTTTTCTTCCCTCGATAGTCACTGAGCTTGACATCCTTTTGGTCCTGGTCTTTTAAGGTGAAATCCGGCGCAGTATCGCCGGCTTTGATCTCAGGGGCTACGTCACTCATCTCGGCTCCTCCTTATGAAACATCGCATATGTGGCCATGGTTGAGGTCTCAATTGAAGCGGACCCCGCCTGTCAAACCTGAAACTTTGTAACCTGGCTCTCAAAAGCTTGTCAACGGGCCGGAAGGCCTAGCACCGGCCGGTTTCGGCGGACAACCTGTCCTGAATCAGGAGGGTGCATGGACAACTTGTCCTTCCAACGCTCCCTCATGCATGGATCCGGCTGTATTATCCATCAATTCCGCGCCGCCTCGTTCGGCCCAATTCTTGAGTAGGTCCTCGCCCGACTGGCCAAATCCCTAGTTCCTTTTTGAGTGCGGCGGCCGGTTAATGAAACCCTGTCGTCCTAGTTCACTTTTAGGCAGAGGTCATCTCTTGTTAGTCGGCTGGGCATGGTCGTTGGCGATGGTGTTCGTGCTGGGGGCCGCGTTCCTGGCACCAGCCGAAGGGGCGGAGGAGGTCCGTGAGTATGACTTCGACCTTTCGAAGGGGATCGTGCTGTACAACAGCGAGCGGTACAGTGAGGCCGAGCGCTATCTCAGCGAAGCGTTCAAAGCGAAGCCCGGCGACCCGGCTGCCGGCTACTATCTGGGCCATGCCTTACTCCGCTTGAAACGGTACCAACCGGCTGAAGAGCGATTCCGGGAGATTCTCAAGCGGCATCCCGATGACACCCGTGCACGCATGGGGTTAGGTATGGCGCTGTACCATCAGGAGCGTTACACGGACGCCCTAGCGAATTTCACCATGGCGGAACAAGCCCTCCCCGATGAGCCGCTCCTCTACTACTACGAAGGCCTGGCGGCCGCCAAACGGCAGTCATTCGATCAAGCCTCCGAAAAGTTTCTGCGTGCCGGCAAACTGGACCAGGAATTCGGGCAGGATCCGCACTATCAACGGGGCGCCGTCCTTTATTCAGAGGGGAAGGCGGACCAAGCCGCGGCGGAGTTCCAATCGGCTGTCCGGGCCGGCCCCATGGCCGCGATCCAGCCCAAGCCGGCATTGGGCGCCTCCCTCCTGTCCCCATCCAAGCGGTGGAATGCCTCGTTCGGCATGAGCGTTCAATACGATTCAAATGTGGTGCTGCTCCCGGGCGGCGTCTCTCCGCCGGGAGGGTCCACCGGCATTTCTCATAAAGACGATTTCGTGACGGTGTTCACCGGTCGCGGGGAATATCGCTTCGTTCAGAACGAGACCTGGACCGTCGGAGCCGGATACGGCTTATACCAGAACGTCCATGCACGGCTGGGAGACTTTAACGTGCAGGACCATACGCCGACCCTGTACGTCCAGCGCCAATTCGGCTCGATGCAACTCCGTTTCCAATACATCCTGGACTACGTGACGGTGGGAGGCGATCCCTATCTGTTCTCCAACGCGCTGCAGCCGACCCTCACGGTGACCCAAAGCGACCGCAGCTTTACCCAGGCCTTCGTGCGTTATCAATACAAGGACTTTAAAAGCTTCCGGGACGATCTGTTGGGAGCCCCGGTCAACCAGACCCGTGACGGTGTCAATTGGATGCTCGGGGGCATGCAATATCTGCGGTTTGCAGAGAATCGCGGACAGGTTCGGGCCGGATACACCTTTGACACGGACCGTACGGGCGGGGGTGAAGTGACGCAACCGGGCCGGCCGACCCACGCCGATTGGTCTTACACCGGCCACCGGTTTTCGACGGGCGTGGCGTACCAGCCCATGGCGGCCACGAAGCTCGATCTGGCGTTCGATTATTATCGGCAGAGCTACGATAGCGCCAATTCGTTTTCGCCCTCCGGAGCCGTGCGAAAGGACAATGTCTTCTTCCTCACCGGCACGGCGGTCCGCGACCTCAATTCATGGCTTTGGCTGGCGTTCCAGTATTCCTTTACGCGCGATCAATCCAACGTCGAGGTCTTCGATTATTCGCGGCATATCGTGTCATTCACGCTCGGGGGAATGTTTTGAGGAGGCGAGCATGAGGATGCGGATTACCATTGCGGTCACGTGCCTGGTTCTCGGCCCTGCCGGACCGGCGGCAGCGGATGATCTGGAGCCCGTCGGGGTGGTGACCGCGGCGCAAGGGACCGTGACGATGCAGCCGGCGACGATGAACAGCCCCGTCGTGGTCAAACCGTACGACCAGGTCGGCCCGCTGGCCATTCTTGAGACGCAGCCGGTTTCCCGCTGCAAGGTCCTCTATACCGACGATAGCCTGCTGACGATCGGCGAGAACAGCCGACTGGAAATCACCGAACAGACGTATCGGGCGGGCAGCAGCACCCGCACCTTCGTCGCCCATCTAAGCCGAGGCTCCGTACGCGCCCTCGTGGGCCGCCTGTTTGAAGGAGACAATTCGGTATTTGAGATCCACGCGGGCACAGCGGTTGCCACCGCGCGCGGCACCTATTTTGTGCTCTGGAACGAAGCCCGGCCGGCGCTCTCCGGAAGCGTAGAACCCAAGGAAGGACGACGTGCGCCGGCGGAGGCAGGCACCGTCGAAGAAGGCCGCAGCGGCGTCGCCAATATCGGACAGACCGGCAACGTGGCGTTCACCTCCGGCGGGGCCACGGTGCTGGTGTTGCCGGGTCAGTTTTCCATCGCGTTGCCGGGCGCTCCTCCGACGATGCCGGTGCCCGTCAATGGCGGAATTCAACCGGTCACCGCGGCCATTTCAGGAACGGTCCTCGCCGAAAGTCCCAGGCCTGAGACGCCCCGGGCCGCCCTGGCAGCGGTGGGGCTTGGCGGAGCTGCCGCCGCGACGCCGGACACCGGACCCAGCACAGCCAAGGCCGGCGTGACGTCGCCGGAAGGACCGGCTCCATCAGGCAGTTACATGGTGCCCGGCTGGCCCTTCCCTGTGACGCCGGTCACGCCGCCTGCGGTGGCATCCGGTGCGGTGCAGCCGAACACCACGGTCACTTTGCAAATTCAGTTGCCATGACTGAAAGCCTCTATATGGGACAGCAATGGGATGGAACAGCAATGGGCCTCGAGGGTCGGGTGATGTTTAGCCGGCGCCATCGGATTTGGTTTTGCGCCGCGATCGGGCTGCTCTCCCCGCTCTTCCTCTGGGGTTGCGGAAGCGAACAAAGCGAAACCGAGCAGACGGTCCCGGTCACTCTTTCGCTCGTGCTGGATAACCAAGAGGCCCGGCAAACACCCGCCCCGTCTCGCTGGGCGGCATTGGTGCAGCACTGGATCATGGGAGGAACGACCGCTTGGGCACAATCCGTGTCCGATATCGCGACGATTACAGTGCAAATTTCAGCGCCCGATATTTCGACTCCGAGGACTGCGTCCGTGTCGATCAGCAATCCGACCAGCGGCCAAACCATTCCCATTCAAATCCAGGCCCCGGTCGGCGAAAACCGGACCATCGCCGTGGCGGCCTTGAACAGTGTGGGCCGAAAAATATACTCGGGAAGCACCAGCGGCATCACGCTGCCTGCCGGGACCCCGGTCGAAATCCGGCTGGCACCGACGTTTACCGTCACGGTCCAAAAACAAGGGGCCGGAAGCGGCACGGTGACGTCGTCGCCGGGCGGCCTGGATTGCGGCGGCACCTGCTCAGCGCCGTTTGATGCCGGGGCCTCCGTGGTCCTGTCCGCCGCCGCGGCGCCGGGGTCCGCCTTTGGCGGGTGGAGCGGCGCCGGGTGCGGCGGCACCGGTTCCTGTACCGTCAGTAGCAATGCCACAGTGGTCGCCGTCTTCAACACTGCCGCCAATACCTCTCGCCTGGCCGTCACGAAGCCCGGAACCGGCACCGGCACCGTGACCAGTAATCCAAGCGGAATCAGCTGCGGGGACGGGTGTATCGCCAATTTCCCAACGGGCAGTTCAGTGGCGCTGACGGCTACCGCGACGGGCGGATCGACCTTCGCGGGTTGGGGCGGGGCCTGTACCGGGACCGGAGCCTGCGTCGTCGTGATGAATGGCAATCAAACGGTCAGCGCCCAGTTCACCGCGGCGCCGAGCGCGCTCC
>CBDIWQ010000257.1:0-4767 GCA_965285965.1 uncultured bacterium
ACTTTGCATTTGCCCCACGCCAGATAGAGGTCAGGGTGATGGCCCTCCGCTTCGGCAATCGCGCCGATCCGGTTCACAAACTCCAGCGCCTGGGCAAAGTAAGTCGGAGGCCAAGCGGTCTTAGGAAGACAATGCGCCACTTCAACTCCTTGGCTCACAGAACGACATGGCTACGATCCGACTTACTTTGCATTTGCCCCACGCCAGATAGAGGTCAGGGTGATGGCCCTCCGCTTCGGCAATCGCGCCGATCCGGTTCACAAACTCCAGCGCCTGGGCAAAGTCCTTAAACGTGTAGAGTCTCTCCAAATGTCCGGTTCCATTCAGCGACCACCCGCGGGCCAGCTCCTTAAGAAGCGCCTCGGCGCGGTCGGCCGGAAGCGGAGGCACTCCGCCACGGCAGGGCACGCAGGTCTTATCAGCCAGGCTCATAGACAGCCTCCTCATTTCCAAGGTGACGGATTATTCTAAAGGGCCTCGGCGCCGAGAAACAAGGCTGGAGCAGGAGGTTATTCACCTTCGTCCGGCGCCCCGCCGGATTGTGCGAGGTCGCTCGCCTTGATTTTGTCGGGATTGAACTTCGCCGCCGCTTGCATCATCCTGTCAAGTGCCGCCTCAAACGAAAGGGGAGGGGCGTCTTTGGGACGAAACCGGATCGGATTGACACGGGCCACGACAAACGCTTTCAGATACGGGCTGGTCAGGCCTTTGGCTTTCAAAGCTTCCACTTGCTTGACGATCTCGTCATCCAAGGCCAACAGGGCTTTGGCCCGGGCTCGCCTCACTCCAAGGGCGCTCTCAAGCGGCTGCGATAGAAACGCGTCGACCCGCTTGAGCACGGGATGATAGGCGCCGCCGCTGAACCGCGGCCGCTCCTCATAGCACAACCCTAACGTCGCCAACGCCGGCTCCTCGAACTCGAGCGCGTAGGTGTCTTCGGTCGCCTCGCCGAGCTGTGCCAGTTCCTTGTACATACGAATCACCTCCAGAGCCTTCTCACGGAGGTTATGGGCTTTTTCGGTGTTGAGCGCCAATATCTGGTAGGCCGCAGAGGTTTCGGGAACGACGATTCCGATAATCGCCTTGGCGCCCAGTGTGCGCATCGCAGAGAGACGATGGTGTCCGTTCGGTGTCCAGTACCTGGCAGTCTGATCGGGTTTCGGCAGACGCACGGCGATGATGGGATCAAGAAACCGGCCGATCTTCCCGATGACCGCCTCTAACTTGCGCACGTGCGTTTCAGAGAGGTTGCGTTGGTAGGGTGTCGGCTCCACCAAGTCGATCGGCAACGCGGCCATGACCAACCATCGACCGCCGTACGGCTCGCGATACAGGGTGAGCACCTTGCCGCCGTCCTGCTCGATGGCCTGATGGAGCGCCGCCACCTCATGAGGCGGCGCGGCGGCTTGCAATTCCGTCGCCGAGAGACCGGTGGAAACCGACCCCGGCTTCCGGCGGCGCCGGCCGGTTCCAGCGCGACGAGGTTTCTTTGTTTTGGTCTGGGCCATAGTTTATGGTATGCGACCCGGTCGGGAAAGAAAAGCCGCGCGGGTCTCAAATCCGGTGACAAGAATTTACACTGCCGCACCACAGGCTAGTCCGTAGATGAACCGATCCCTGGAATTACAGTCGCCGGCCTCGGGGTCGCGCGCCACAATCGGCTGGTTCACCGCCTCGTGCATCCTGGTGAGCAACATCATTGGCGGCGGAATCTTTACGACCACCGGCATTCTCGCCAGAGATCTCGGGGATCCGCTGATCATCCTGCTGCTCTGGTTCATCGGCGCGCTCTTTGCTCTCGGTGGCGCGATGATCTACGGTGAGCTGGGCTCTATCCTGCCTCACGCCGGCGGAGATTATGTGTATCTACGAGAGGCCTATGGACCACTGATCGCCTTCCTCAGCGGATGGACATCCTTCACCATCGGTTTTGGCGCGGCTGTCGCCGCCTCGGCGATCACCTTTTCCTCCTATGCACTGCGTGCCGTTCCTCTTGACGCTCTCGACGGATGGACAGCCAAAGGCCTGTCGCTCAGCCTGCTGTGGATAGTGACGCTGATGCACTCCCGTGGGTTGGCAACCGGAGGGCGTCTCCAACGGGTGTTGACGACCACCAAAGTGATCGCGATTGCCGGGTTGATCGTCGGTGGACTCCTTGCGGAAGGGGGCCACCTACAGCCATCGGCGCCATTAACTCAGACGCAAGTCCCCACGCTAGGAGCCGTCGCCATCGGCCTCGTCATTGTCATCTACTGTTATTTGGGTTGGAATGTCGCGAGCTATATCGCCGCTGAAATCAAGAACCCCTTACGCACGCTCCCCAGAATCATGATCGGCGGAACGGCCTTCGTCGGCGGCATCTATCTGCTGTTGAACTTGGTTTACCTGTCGGCCCTCTCCATTGCGGATCTCGCTCAGGAACCGGTGGTTCCGGTGGCAGAGAAAACAGCGGCGGCCCTCTGGGGACCAGGGAGCGGCCGATTGGTGGCGGCGCTCCTCTGCCTCTCCATTGCAGGAGCCGTGAGCGCGATGGTATGGGCCGGCCCGCGCATCTATTGGGCCATGGCCCGCGACGGGGCGATTAGTCCCTGGCTCGCGCATCTCCATCCTCACACCGGGGTCCCGGTGCGCGCGATCCTGTTTCAAAGCGTCTGGGCATCCATCCTGATTCTCAGTGGAACGTTCGAGCAGCTGTTGGTGTATAGCGGGCTGGTCCTCGCACTCTTCATGGCGCTCAGCTTATCCACCATCTTCCGTCTGCGACCCAGAACTGGCGGCGCGGCCGGCGTCTACAGAGCTCCCTTGTATCCGTTCCTACCCGCCATCCTGGTGACGGGCGCCTTCTCGTTAGTGTTCTATAGCCTCCTGCAACGACCTGCCGAATCGCTCAACGGACTGGCGACCGTGCTGACCGGGGTCCCGCTCTATTACTATTGGCGGCACTCGCTCAAACGACAACGCTCATGACAACCCGTCGTCGTTCCGTACTGTACGGTGGAGACCGGAGCGTATTCTGCGAGGTGGGGAAACAGCACGGGCGACCCCGGCATGATCGGTGAGAGGTCGCCCGTGGTTGGCGCTTGGGACGCCAGTGATCCATGTATCCATGTTTGCGGCCCGAAGACCCACACGAAACAAGTGCCAGCAGACTTCCAATCGGGGGAGACCTCGTCAATCCCGGGGGCCTAACCTCCTGCTTGCGCAAGGCGCTTCCGAAAAAGGGATACGGCTGCTCAGCAGTGACGCTGAAGTGCCGAAAGGCATAGCCGCGACAGGAGAACCGGCAAACACGACCGACGAGAAGCCCGCTCTTGGATCGGTGGGCCTGACGGACCAGGTGGAGTCGTGTCGCTCATCGCTACCCTCCTCTCTCTTGGTGAGTCACCCGAGAGACCTGGATTGCAGCCGCACGGTCTTCCCGGTCTCTCGTGGAGTGAACGGGGCCGCTGTTTTTTCCTCTCTACGCCCTTTAGAAATTCCTGTCAATGGGGGAGATGCCTCGTCCTATCTGACCCGTGGCTCTCCACCTATTTCAAACAGGGATTGGCGCTGGTGCTCGCAAACAGTGGCTTGCGATGTACGAAGTGGATGGGCCTGGGAAGACGTGAAACCGCTGCTGATGTATGTATAGAAGGGCGTGGCGGCGCAATAACAACCGCCACATGAGATCGCCTACGGCGTCAGGGATACGGTCATTCCACTGTCCACCGGAGCGAAACGAATAGGAGTGAAAGGTGTCCGCTCATCAAGCGGCCAGCAGAGCACGCAAAGCGGTGCTGCCAGCCTCCACACCTATCGCGTAAGCTTCCTCCGGATGAACGCCAGATGTTCAGGGGTGGACCGTACACGGATCTTGAGGCCCTCGCCGGTATATTCTTCGGACAAGACCCGCATCCGGGCGCGAATCTCTCCAATGACCCCCTGTGCAGAAAACGGAATACCGAACTCTTCGTCGATCATGTCACGCTCAAAGTGAGCCATGATCCGGTTACGGAAGGCTTTCACATCGTCTTGGCTTTTGGTGGACAGACAGACGGCGTCGGGAAACTCGGCCTTGAGAGAGCCGATGTCGTCCGGTGAGAGCCGGTCTTGCTTGTTCAAGACCACGAGGCTCGGAACATCGGTGGCCCCGACTTCGGCCAGCACCTTCCGCGTCACTGCGAGGTGGGATCGAAACGAGGGGTCTGACGCATCGACGACAAACACTAACAGCGACGCATGGGCGGCTTCATCGAGCGTGGACTTGAACGATGCAACCAGGTCGTGGGGCAGCTTCTTGATAAATCCGACTGTATCGCTCATGAGAACCTTCGGACGGGTTTCGGGGTACAGGGGCCGAATGGTGGTATCGAGCGTCGCGAACAGCTTGTCGGCAACCAGGACCTCGCTTCCGGTCATCGCGCGCATCAATGACGATTTGCCGGCGTTCGTGTACCCGACGAGCGCCACCGTCAATTCGTTTTCCCGTCTGGCGCGTCGTGTGTGATGTTCGTCTCCGATCGACGCCAATTCCGTTCGCAGTTCTTTCAGACGGTCGCGAATTCGGCGTTTATCCAGCTCAAGACTCGTCTCTCCCGCCCCTTTCCCGCCGATGCCCCCGCTTTGCCGTTCTTTGTCGCCACCGGTCTCACGCAAGCGTGGCGCCATGTAATTGAGTCTGGCGATCTCGACCTGGAGCCGGGCCGCTCGTGTACGGGCGTGCCGGCTGAAAATCTCAATGATCACACCGGTCCGATCGAGCACCGGAACGCCGGCGGCGCTTTCGAG
>CBDIWQ010000258.1:0-6346 GCA_965285965.1 uncultured bacterium
GCCCGCATATTCCTTGGCCAGCTCATCGATGATGGGAGCCACCATCTGGCAGGGACCGCACCACACCGCCCAGAAATCGACCATCACGAGCTCGGTAGCCTTCATCACTTCGGCATCCCAGGTCCCATCTTCCACCTTCAAGGTTTCACCAGCCACGTCCACACCCTCCTTCGTCGTTGGAATGACCACGTATGAATCGAAGACGGCATCGTAACCCACCCTCGTTTTTGGTGTCAAATACGGCATGGAGCGACCCGTTCGATCCCTGCCGTCCGAAAATCGGGCCGCCGTCTCATCGACCAGGGCAGGAAAAATACGCGCGAAGAGCGGCGGCGCATGGAGGCGGCTCATGCGGTACCCAACCGTGTGTTACCGGCCGGTGATCGGCAGGCCCGCCTCCGTCAAGCCTTGATACGGCCGTCCGTAGGCACCGCCAGCGCCGGCCCAAGGCAGTCCGCGATCACCCCACAACAACGGGTTCAGGATGGAGCGCATCAGGGCCGTCCCAAAATTCTCGGTCCAGCCGATGCCGGTTAAACTGAACATGAAGTTGTACTGGGCACGATCCGGGAACTGCAGATAGAACAGTCCCAAGGACCAGCACTTACAGGGGTTCTGATACAGCGCGACGACATCGTATTCCGGGCTGCGCTTGTTTTTGACGTCATAGTATCCCTTGGCGCCCAACGTCCATCCCCATGGCGTGCGAAATGCGCCTCCCGCCGTAACAAATTGAATTTCCTCCGTCGGCGCATAGACTTCATTGAACGAGATCGGATTCCAGACATCTCCCCGCCTGGGGCGATTCCCCTCGCGCGAATAGCGCTGTCCGACTTCCACATACCAGTTCGTGGCTTCCTGCAGGCGCAGATCGGTGTTGAACTGGCTCAACTGTCCGCGATACGGATCTAGAAACGCATCCACGATCATGTACTGATTCATGGGGGGGCGAAATAACGCGACATTGCCGAGGCCCTGTCCATACGCCTGCATGGCCAACTGCTCCTGGCTGTACTGCGGCGTGATATTGCCGATGACCGCGCGCATCCAGACATCGGAAAACTTTCTGCCCTGGATCTCTACCGTCGCCGGCTGCAGGGGCTGGGTAAAAGAGCCCAAAATTGGATTGACTCCGGGCGTAAAGTCCCGGGCCCGGGTCTGCACCCCGTCCACGTGATAGCTTTGCGCCACGGTCAAGTCCAGCCAGCTGAACACGCTTTCCTTGCCCTGTTCCAATACGCGGCTTTTCAATGCATATGTCAGGAGGTTCTTTTTCGGCAGATCGTCGACCTGGTCAATTTGCGCGATGCGGGATTGATCGGTTGATGGGACATACTCATACATCACACTTGGTTCGATGGTATGCAGTACATTTCCACCGCCGTCGAGGCCAAAGCGCCGGCTCAGCTTGGAGGTGGCATCGATCGCCGCCCAAAACGTCTCCCGGTGCTGTGCCTCCCCGGACTGCGCGCCTCGCGTGTAATAGACCTCGCGGAACTTCGCTTGCGGCGTAATGCCCACGACATGCCCGAGATCAATGACGTCCGTGGCAATACCGGGCACCACATCGACGCGATCGAGGGTAAATCCCTGCTCCCGGTAAAAATTAACGAAGTTGCTGTCCATGCCGAACAGAAGAGGCGAACCCAGCAGAGAAACGTTCGGCACGCTGTACCCGACTTCGGGCAAACGCTGGAAGGTGTCGGTCCCACCGGCCTGCAGTGGCTGCAGGTATTGTCCTAGAAAATACAGATTCCCGTACGGCAGCCGCTGAGTCGCCAACAAATTCGATTCGTTGCTCGGCAATGCCCGCTGAGTCCCCACATTGCTGAGTTGCTGGAAGTAGTTCGGGTCGGTGACGAAATTGAGGTTGGCGCGCAGGAGGAGATCGGGATTGAAGTATTGGGTATGGCTTCCGGTTATCGACGCCCGGCCCCCCCGCGGATCGTCGACCGTGTTGGTGAACGTGGCCAGATTAGGCAACTGCGTTTGTTGAAGATAGCTCACATACCACTGGCCTCGGGAGAGGCGGTTCAAGACATACCGGTATTCGAGGTCGGATCCATATCCCAGGTTGCTGTAGTAGGAAGGCGAGAGGGTCAAGTCCTGGCTTGGATTGATCGCCCAATACAGCCCTTGCTGGATATGCGTGCCGAACCGATTGTCATACCCGACAAAAGGAATGAGCAGGCCGCTATGCCGGGTCCCGAGCGGGTAGGTCAGGGTGGGCAGCGGGATAGCGGGTACATCGTTCACGCACAGCCACGCGCGCTTAAAGGCCAGCGCGTCGCCAAGAGTCAGGTCGAGATCGTCGAACCGCATGCGCCAGGCCGGCACATCGCCTTCCTGAGCATCGCAGTTCGTGAAGCTGCCTTCCTTAATACGATAGTGATATTCTGAAAACCGCTGGATGAGGCGGCCCGACACGGAAGAATTGCTTGCGGGAATGTACAGGGTGCCGTGGGTCACGACCCCCGCCTCCGTGTTTATATTGAGCTCCAAGTGCTCGCTCGTGATATCGGTCTGCGGATCGGTCATGTGCACATGACCAGTGGCCGTAAGAATGCCCGGCAAGACCTGAATCGTCGCATGGTCCGCCGTCAGCCGGATGGCCCCTTGCCGAATGACGACCGATCCATCGGCTTCGTACACCTCCTGATCCTGTCGATAATCGATGCGCTCGGCGGTCACATCCAGCGGGACGGAACTAGGCCCCTGGGTGACCTGTTTGGCAGCCGCCCATACCGGACCCGGTGCAATACAAATGACGAACAGAAGAGCCAGGAGGGTATGACGGCAGATCCAACCAGAAGGATCTCCCATGCTAGCCCCGGAGGGGTGAGAGCCCACAGCCACGCACCGCTGCCTTGAGATCGCCGAGCAGCATGAGAGAGCCCGTCACGCAAATCAGATCACGGGCCGTCGCGTGCGTGCGGGCCATCGCCAGCGCGGCGGCCGGTGACGGCGCGTCAAAAATCGGCTGTGTCCAGTCCACGAGCGCAGCACGCAGTTCGTGGACCGTCGCCGATCGCGCCAGGCTCGCCTGCGTGAGAATGATTTCGGACACCATGGAGCGAAACGACTTCACGAAGCTCACGTAATCTTTGTCCCGCATCATGCCCAATACCAGAATGATCCTGGCTGCCGGATGGTCGTTCGCATAGTCGCGCAGATATCCGGCCAGGGCGGCTCCCGCTGCGGGGTTATGCGCCCCGTCCAGGACGACCAGCGGATCGCGATCGATGCACTCGAGTCGCCCCTCCCACCGCACCGACCGCAGTCCCAGGCGAATGGCCGCTTCATTGACCGGCCCGGCGCCTTCGCCGGCCGCTTCGAGAAGCGCCAGAGCACAGGCCGCATTGTCCAACTGATGTCGCCCGGCCAGCGCGCAGGACAGCCCTTCCAACCGCTGCACCTTTCCGCGATAGGTAAAGCATTCCGGTCCCTGACCTTCAACCGCGAAGTCGCGCCCCAGCTGCCACAGCGGCGCGCCACACTGTTCCGCGCTCGTTCGGATGACCGAAAGAGCGGCCGATCCTATGCGGCCGGTCACGACAGGCACGGCCGGTTTTACGATCCCCGCCTTTTCAAATGCGATGGCCTCTTCCGTCCGTCCCAAATACTCCTGATGATCCAGTGCGATGGTCGTAATGGCACAGGCCACCGGATGGACCACATTGGTGGCATCGAACCGTCCGCCCAACCCAACCTCCAGGACGGCCACATCCACCCGCGCTTCGGCGAAATACAGGTAGGCCAAGGCCGTCGTCGCCTCGAAAAAAGTCGGTTCAAGATTCTCCGAAGCACCCTGCACGCGGGCCGTCAACTCCGTCACGCCGTCTTCAGCCATCATCTCGCCGTTTACGCGAATCCGCTCGCGGAATTCGACCAGATGCGGCGACGTGTAGAGTCCCACGCGTAGACCGGAGGCCTGGAGGATCGCCGCGGCGATCGCCGCCGTGGACCCCTTTCCGTTCGTGCCTGCGATGTGCAGGATGCGATACCGGCGTTCGGGATGGCCCAGCCGGTCCATGAGGGCCTGCATGGTTTCCAAACCCAGTTTAATCCCGTGCTTCTGGAGCCCGTAGAGGTAGTCAATGGCTGAGGCGTAGGTCATCAGACAAGCCCGGCAGGACACGCCCATCTAGCAGACGGTTCTGAAACCACGATGCCGGCAACAGGGAAGCAGGGTGCGAGACGACGCCAACGTAGCCCTCTAGAAGTGGTTCACCAGCGTGCTCAGTGTCCCCTTCAGCTGCTTGCGCTCGACGATCATATCGATCATGCCATGCTCCAGCAAAAACTCGGCGCGCTGGAACTGATCCGGCAATTGCTGCTTGATCGTCTGCTCGATCACCCGCGGGCCGGCGAATCCGATGAGCGCCTTCGGCTCGGCGATAATGATATCGCCCAGCATCGCCACGCTGGCGGTCACGCCGCCGAACGTCGGATCCGCAAGGATCGAAATGAACGGCAATCCGGCCTCGCCCAGTTTGGCCACCGCGGCGGACGTCTTCGCCATCTGCATGAGCGAGAGAATGCCCTCCTGCATCCGGGCGCCGCCGGACGCGGTGACCAGAATAACAGGGAGTTTCATCTCCAGCGCCCGGTCGATCGCCCGACAGAGCTTTTCTCCAACCACCGATCCCATGCTGCCGCCCATGAAACTGAAATCGAAAACGCAGAGGACGACACGACGTCCATCGATCATCCCTTCGCCGGTCATCAGCGCATCTTTGCGGCCGGTCTTCTCCTGCTGAGACGCCACCCGGTCTTTGTAGGATTTGGTATCGCGGAAGTCGAGCGGGTCTTTCGGTGCCAATTGAGAGTCCCACTCTTTGAACGTCCCCAAATCCGCGAGCAGCGCAATGCGCTCCATGACGGAAATGGGAAAGTGGTAGTCGCACTTGGGGCAGACCTTGTTGTTGCGGTCGACTTCCTTGCGGTAGACGATCTCGCGGCAGTGATTGCACTTCAGCCACATGCCCTCACTGCCCTTCGATCGCGGGGGCACGGACGTTTCGGGGGCTTTTTCCTTTTTAAACCAGGCCATCTCGTATCCTCGTTCCGGAGCCGCTGCGATGAGCAGACGGTCGGCTAAAATCGGGCGCAGGATAGCACACCCCGGCAGACGACGCACGTTGAAATGGACTCTGGACCGGTCAGTTGCGGGTCATGATGACGTCATCTTGACCAGCATCCATACTCCCACGCATATGCTGGCGGCGCTGGCGAAACCCTGTAATGCGACAAACAGGCGCCGGCTGAACGTCCAGGAACAGATGAGCGGCAGACTGAGGGTGATTCCGATCGCCACCATGCCGAGGATAGACCCGATGCCGAAGACCGCGATGGACAGCAAGCCCTGCCCCACCTCGTGCGTCGTGGACAACACCATCAGTATGAGGGCTGCCGACCCGGCCAGACCGTGCGCCATTCCAATGCTCAACGGGCGGAGGGATTGAGTCATCCAGTGCTGATGACCATGATCGGGCTGGAGTTGATGGCTGTGCAAATGCACGTGCCGGGCCCCATCATGATGTTCGTGCTGATGCAGATGCCATCGCTCGCGATACAGTTTGCGAGCCAAGGTGCCGCCCAGGACGATCAAGAGCAGTCCAATGCCGCACTCGGCTGTCGCGGCCAAGGACTCGGGAATACGCAGCTGCCACACCATCACGATGGCGCCCACGATGAGCAGGGTCAGGGTATGTCCGATGCCCCACCAAAAACCCACAGCACCGGACGCGCGGAAGGAGGGCCGCTCAGCCAGCACGGTCGAGACGGCGGCCAGATGATCGGCGTCGAGCGCATGGCGAAGCCCCAGCAGGAATCCGACGCCCAGCAATGTGAGGGTCTCAGTGTCTGGCATGAAAAACACGGGATGATTGAACGCTGCTGTGACGCCGCGGAATGGCGCCAGGTGAACACCGACGAGCGAATGCCGGCTTCAGCCGCCGCGCGCGTGCATTTCCAAGTGCGGATCTTCACGCAACCGATCGATGCCGATGAGGCCGCCCTCCCGCAAACCGACCCGCTCCAAAGCTTTGCGTTCTTCGGCGCCCCGATCCCGCCGCGCGCCCCACCCGGATCGGATCGCCTGCCGCATCTCCTCAGGCGTCGCACCGGCACGAAGCGGTTGGCGGAGATCCGTCCCGGAGGTGGCAAGTCGGAGGCCAAGCGGGTCTTAGGAAGACAACATTAAGGCCCAACTCCTTGGCTCACAGAACGACATGGCTACGATCCGACTTCGCCGCGCGCCCCACCCGGATCGGATCGCCTGCCGCATCTCCTCAGGCGTCGCACCGGCACGAAGCGGTTGGCGGAGATCCGTCCCGGAGGTGGC
>CBDIWQ010000259.1:0-4676 GCA_965285965.1 uncultured bacterium
ACACCATCACCAGGACGAGAGCCACACCACACCTCGCTTGTTGAAAAAGTTTCCGCCTCATGCGTTTGCAAGAGAAGTGGACACAAAAAAACCGTCGATCCCGGTCACGGACGTGCCATCCACCATGGCAAGGCGTTACTTGCCGGTCTTGACGACCACATGGCCACGGCGGTTTTGCGCATAACAGGATTCCGCATGCTCCTGACAGAACGGCCGTTCTTTACCATAGGACACCACCCCTAACCGGTTGGCCCCGACCCCGAGCTCCACGAGATAATTGCGCACCGCCTTCGCGCGTTTTTCGCCCAACACCAGGTTATACGCCGAGGTCCCGCGCTCGTCACAATGGCCTTCGATCTTAAGTTGTGCCGAGGGATTCATCCGGATCCATTCCGCGTTCCGGGCGAGCGCCTGGCGGCCTTCCTCTGAAATGGAAAAGCTATCGTAGGCAAAAAACACATCGCGCAGTCCTGCGGCGGCCGAGGCCGTTTGCTCGGCACGAATCTCTTCAATCTGCCGTCCGGCGCTTCCCGGGTCAGCTTTGGCCAACAAAGCCCCGCCGCCCAGTCGTTCTTCCGAGGGATTCATATCGAGGCCGCGAAGGCCGTTGGACGCATCACGGCCGGACACCGAGGTGTCCGGAAAATCGGGATGCGTGCTCATGCTGCTGTCGCTGGAACTGGCATTCATGGCTTCGGTCTTCGCCGCCTCGGCCTTCGCCGCCTCGGCATGCTGAGAAGATTGGGTATCACCGCCCGATTGGACGGCCTTCTTGGAACAGCCCGGCAGTCCCACCACCACTCCCAACAGCAATGGCACACACAGCATGCACCCTATTTTTTTCATAATACCTTCACCCTCCTTGAATGTATTCGATTCCATATAGAGATGTACTCAGATGCATACAGTCGGGACGATCATGCGCGCCCAGGCGGCCGCATTACGATGCAGGCGACCAGGACGGTGCGCTGTTATGTGTCCCCGTAAACGTGATGCGCTCCAAGTCTTTCCCGTCGGCATTGATCATGTAAATTTGGCTTTTCCCGTCTGCAGTCGAGCTGAATACCAGATGCCGGCCATCCGGCGACCAGGAAGGGGAATCGTCGACTCCCGGCCCTGTGGTGAGCTGGACGCGTTTTTGACCGTCCGGGGTAACCAGGCATAGCTTATATTCTTTTTTGGGCGTGCGGCACACATAGGCGATCCAGTTGCCGCGGGGCGACCAGGCAGGGGCCGCATTATAGTCCCCTTCGAAGGTGAGCCGGCGAACGTTGGATCCATCCGCGGTCATGAGAAACACTTGCGGACCTCCGCTACGGTCCGAAGTAAATGCAAGCTCCCGGCCAGAGGGAGACCAGGAGGGAGAGAGATCGCCCGAAGCGTTGACGGTGAGCCGTTGCAGGGCCTTCGTCCTGGTGTCCAACCGGTACAATTCCGAATTGCCTTCATGGCTCGAGGCAAAGGCCAGAAAGTTGCCATCGGGCGAGAGGGCCGGCGTGATATTCAGGCCTCCCAGCGACACGATCGTCCAACGCTTGCCGGTAGCCAATTCAATCATGTCGATATCTTGCGTGTTCCGGTTGCGATAGGCGGTGAACACGAGAAAGCGGCGGTCGGGAGACCAGCGCGGCATGAGATTCAAGAATCCGTCGGAGGTCAATTGCCGGGCGTCATAGCCGTCGTAATCCATGACGAACAGCTCACGGGCCGTACCCTGCTCCGACACATAGGCCACCTTCGTCCTCGCAATGCCCGGCTCGCCGGTGTACCGGAACACGAGTTCGTCGGCAAACCGGTGTGCCATCAGTCGCACAACTGAGGAGGATCCGACATAGCGTTTGCCCCCCACGACTTCGTCACTGCCCGAGTCATAGACATATCCATCCATATGGATATCCGAGTCCTTGTCTTTTTCTCCGTTTTTCATCGCGGCCTTGCCCCAGACAATCACGGAGACTCCGTGCTCGGCCGCAGTCTTGAAAGTGGGATCCGGACCGGTGCCCAACCCACTTACCTTGATGCCCGCACTCGGTAAATCAACCAGCGAAAAAACCAAGGAACGCCGGACATCCGCCTTGAGCACTTCCTCAATACGGCCGCTCAGCCACTCGGGGCCTCCACCGTTCTGTATTCCGGCGATCCCCAATGGAATTTTTTGAAAATCCGGCCTGGTCGCTTCCAGAAACACATCGGCCGCTCCGGATTCCAGAATCCAGATCAGCCCGATCGTGGCACAGACGCTCAGGGTTGCGGCGGTACGTAAGCTCATGTCTATCCTTGTCGTTCGCCCACCGTAAAAGTGAAATGGGCGTCAAAATACGATTCGGTTAACTCGGAGGGAAAGGCGGGCAATGGAATCGCGCTGACCACCGCCCGCTTGCCGGCTAGATCGTAATACTCATTTCCTGACGACCGTTCAACCGTCACGTCGCTGACCGTTCCGTTCCGGTGGAGCCGGAACTTGACCACCACCACATACGCTTGTGCCGTCACGTCAACCGGCGGGGCGGACCAAAAACTGCTGATCCGCTGACGCACCCGTCCGAGATACGCGTTGGATCCCGGGGCCATGCCGAGCACCTTCAACGTCGTATCGACCGCCTTGATACTGGGCGCCTTCGCCTCCACCGGCGGACTGGGCTTAGGAGGAGCCTCCACCGGGGCGGATTTGGGCAACTCCACTTTTTTGATTTTCTTGAACTCCTCATCCAACTCCTGGGTGAGGTCGTCGGTCACTGAGGAGGCCGATTTAATCGGAGGCAGTTTGACCGCCGCTTCTTTCATCTCGGACGCCACCGGAACATCCGGCAGCTTGAGCTGGGCCTTTTTCGGTTTATCGGCGGGACTGAAGTCGCCGAACTTCGGCGCATCAGGCGGCAATTCCACCCCCTTCATGACATCCCGCAGGACGTCGTTGGACAGCTTAGCGGGGACCGGGGGGGCAGGAATGGGGGCCGCCTTGGGCGTGGGAACAGGAACGGGGACATGAACCGGCGCCGGCGCGGGGGCCACCTTCACCGGAGCCGGCGGGACCGGCGCGGGTTTGGGCGGTTGCACCACTTTCGGTTGTACTTTCGGCGGTTCCGTCACTTTGGGCGGTTCACTGACTTTGGTGGGCGGGGTGGGAAGATGGGCGAGAGAAATCTCGATAGAAGCCAAGGGTCGCTCACTCTGCTGAGGCAGCCGGACCAACGTCACCACCATCAACACTCCCAGATGGAGCAAGAGCGAAACGACGACCGCGCGGCCCAAACGGCGGGTGAGATGGTCCTGCCACTCATCGTGAAACCATCCGTCGGCTGATGTGGAAGGCTGGACCATGACGCCCCTCGGTCACTTTTTGCGCGACAACGGCATGGCATCGGTCACTCGCTCGGGACCCATGGGCTCCGTCACCATTCCGAGTTTCTCAATGCCGGCCTTTTTCACGCCGTCCATGACCTGGACCACGACGCCATAGGGCACATCGCGGTCGGCCCGGAGATAGAGAGACACATCCGCATGTTCTTCCTTCAACAGGCGCAGCTTGTGTTCGAGTTGCGCCACGCTGACCGGATCCTTATCGAGATAGAGCCGCTGATCTTTTTCGATGGACAGGACCGCGCGGATTTCCGGTTTGATCGTATTCGACGCGGACGAAGGCAGTTTGATATCCATCCCTCGGTACAGCATCGGAGCCGTGACCATAAAGATGATCAATAGCACCAGCACCACATCGACCAGCGGAATGACGTTGATCTCCGCTAAGAATCGACGCTGCCGGCTTTCCAGGATCATCCTTTGACTCCTACGGCCGGAGCCTTCGATTTGGCGGAAAACATGGCGAGCAGTTCCACCACCACCGTATCCATGTTGAAGGCGGTGCGGCGGATGCGGGTGAGAAAATAGTTATAGGCGATGACCGCCGGTATCGCGGCGAACAGTCCGGCCGCCGTGGCGACCAGGGCTTCCGAGACGCCGGGAGCCACTGCGGAAATACTGGCGGTGCCTTGCGTGCCGATTTCGCGAAATGAATCAATAATCCCCATCACCGTGCCCAGCAATCCCACGAAGGGACTGATGTTGCCCGTCGTGGCAAGAAAGGGCAGAAACGATTCCAATCGTGCGATTTGCCCTTGGGCGATATGCGAGGCCACGCGTTCCATGACGTGGCGATCGATCACGGGTGCCTCAGCGCCCGGATCATGGGGTTCCCATCCGCCCTCCCGCCCTAACCGGCCCACGACTCCATGAAAGATCTTGGCGCAGGGGCTTCCTGTCGAACGGTGCGCATGCCGGGCGACTTCATCGACATCCTTCGCTTTGCCCAGCACGGCCATGAATCGCCGATCTTCGGCATCGGCTGACCGAAAGGAGGCCCATTTAAAGATGATGATCGCCCAGGAAATGATGGAAAAGCAGAAGAGAATCAATAGAACGACTTTGGAGACGATGCCGAGCGAATTTAGAAGTTCGATGGGACCAGTTTGAAACATACAGGTCTAGCCTCTCCCTCCTCTTACTGATGCCCCGGTCTCAATCGTGAATTGGAGTGTTTCTCAGACTGGGGAAAGAAAATGGCGGGGCCGACGGGATTTGAACCCGCGACTTCCAGATTGACAATCTGGCGTCCTAACCAGGCTGAACGACGGCCCCGTGATAATCTACATATGGCGGAAGATCGGAACGACAACACT
>CBDIWQ010000260.1:0-6359 GCA_965285965.1 uncultured bacterium
TCCCGGAGCCGGTCGGCGCCGCGATCAAGGCATCCGCGCCGGATTGAATCGCCGGCCAGGCGGCCTGTTGGACGTCGGTCGGTTGACCGACATGAGATTCAAACCATTGCGAAATGAGGGGATGGAAACGGGACAGCGGCATGGCCTGAAATCTTACCACGCCCTACCCGAGGACTCTATGGAAGGCACGCACCGAAGAGGAACGAGGCTCCGACCCGTTACGGTCTGCCGGGGGTCGCGACACCCGAGGGTAACGTCCCTGCGCCGAACGGATTTCCCGTTACGCCTCCCAAGGCGGTCAAGGCGCCGGTCCCTGCCTCCATGGTGTAAGCAGAAACATTGTTGGAGCCGCTGTTCGCCACATACAGAAATGATCCGCTCGGAGTCACCGTGATGCCGGTCGGGGTCGTGCCTGCCGGAAACGGGTTTCCCGTTCCACCCGCTAAGGCGGTCAGCGCTCCGGTCCCAATATTCACGGTGTAGGCCGAGACATTGTTGGAACCGCTGTTAACCACATAGGCAAAGGATCCATTCGGCGTGATCGTCATCCCTACGGGCGTCGTGCCGGCCGAAAATGGATTCCCGGTTCCACCCCCGAGCGCAGTCAACACCCCGGTCGCCGTATCGACCGCATAAGCTGACACATCGTTGGAGCCTTGATTCGCGACATAGGCAAACGATCCGTTGGGCGACACCGTGACCGCGCTCGGGGTCGTGCCAGCAGGGAACGGAGACCCGGCCACGGGGGTCAACACCCCAGTCGATGGATTGATGGTATAGGCCGAGACATCGTTGGAGCCGCCATTCGCCACGTACGCAAATAATCCGTTGGGCGACACGGTGACTGCTCTCGGGGTCGTACCGGCCGCGAATGGAGACCCGGCCAGGGGAACCAACACGCCCGTCGTGGTATTGATAGTATAGCCGGACACGTTGTTCGAGCCGCCGTTCGCCACGTACGCAAACAATCCGTTGGGCGACACCGTCACCGCTCTCGGGGTCGTCCCGGCCGTGAACGGAGATCCCGGAACCAGAGCCAACACTCCCGTCGTTGTGTTGATGCTATAGGCTGACACATTGCTCGAGCCTGCGTTCGCCGCGTAGGCAAACGAACCGTCCGGCGACACCGTCACCGCGTTGGGGCTCGTGCCGGCCGGGAACGGAGACCCGGCGACCGGAGTCAACACGCCCGTCGTTGTATTAATGGTATAGCCGGACACATCATTGGAACCCTGGTTGGACGCGTAGACAAGGGATGGAGCTGCGGTGCCTTCCCCGATTACCCCTCCTCCCCCGCCATCCGGACATCCAGTCAGGAACAGCGGCATCGCCAATGTGAGCCAAACCGGGATTGGTGTCTTCATGATCATTCCTTAGTTCGCATCCCGCAGTTCAACCGATCATTGATCCACTTATAGCACCAGACACAGCATGCGCCAACTGAAACGCATGATTCTCATGGACTCTCCACGATGATGACTGGCACACTGTCATCCGTTTCTGAAGGAGCCTTGTGAACACATGGGACATGCCACGCTCGTCATCCTCGGATCCGGCTATACCGCCAGATACGTCTTATCGGGGGGATCACACCGCTATGCACGCATCGTGGCGACGGGCCGCCGGCCGGATGCCAACTTAAGTCGGGTCGCTCCGGACCGGCGGATCGCATTCGACCTGGCGCAGCGGTCCACCTGGTCTCACATTCCAGACTATGCCGATCTGCTCTGGTGCTTCCCCGCTGCGCCCGTGGAACTGGTGCAGGAATTCGCCGCCACAATAAAGGCCGGGGAGCGACGGATGGTCGTGCTCGGCAGTACGTCGGCGTACGAGTTCCGGGATTCACAAGACTATCCGCCCCGGTGGATCGAGGAAGCGGCTCCGATCGATTGCACCCAGCCGCGGGTGCAGGGGGAAGAATATTTGCGGACCGAACACAAAGCCATCCTCCTGCGGGTGGCCGGCATCTATGGACCGCACCGAAACCCGATCGAATGGATCAAGGCCGGCCGTGTCGGCCCCTCACGCAAGTACGTGAACTTGATTCATGCGGAAGACTTGGCCGCCAGCTGCCTCGCCGCACTGGAGCACGGCACGCCCGGTGAGGCCTACAACGTCAGCGACGGCACACCGCGAACCTGGCAGGACATCTGCGAGACCGTGCAAGCGCGCTGGGGCGTCACGTCGCCAAAACCTACCCCGTCCAACGAAACCGGCAAACGCATCTCCAACGCCAAACTCATCAAGCAGCTCGGCTACACCATCCAACATCCGGACCTTTTTCAGGCGCTGTCTTGTCTTGTTTGAACAGAAGCAACTGGTTTGAGATGTAAGGGCGTTCAAACTGGCTTTGAACAAGGCCGCAGGTGACGCGAATGCACAGGCGTACCCTTAGGGGTACGTCGAGCACATTCGCGAACCGAGAACGCAGTTGAAAGCCAGTTTCAACGCCCGCCTATCGCAGGAGAGCCATGACGGCGAGACACACCAGCAAATTATTCAGCGCATGCGCGGTCATGCCGGGAAGGAGACTGCCGGTTTTCTCGTAGGCCCAGGCCCAGAGGAGACCGCTCCAGAGCACGCTGATGAAACCGATCCATCCGTAGCCATGGGCGAGGGCAAAAATGCCGGCGCTCAGCAGCGCGGCCGGGACAAAGGCCAGGCGACGACGGAGCAGGGCAAAGAGCAGTCCCCGGAATGCGAGTTCCTCGAAGATGGGCGCAAAGACGACGTACTCCAATAGGCTCACCGCCAGCACCCGTGGCGGCGCCCAGACCAGATCGGGGTCGAACCATTCGGTCCAATGACTTGTCAGACCGAGGGCGTCAGCCGCCCGGCCCATCATCCACTCACCCCACAACCCGGCCGCGGCGAGGGCCAACACCAGGCCGGCCAGCCGGCCCAGCTCTCCCCGATCCACCTTGAGGCCGAACCCGTCCCGAAAGCTCAATCCCGCCGGCTTCAGCAAATAGACATAGGCGAGCGCCAGCAGCGGCACATTGGACAACGGGATGGCCAAGGCCCGGAGGGAGACCGGCTCGGCTGGAGCGAAGGAGAGAAAGGCGAGCGTCAGCACGGCACCGAGGGCGCCGCCTCGAAGCAGCACTGCGGCGCCGACCGTCCCTGGCCAGGGTGGCGGCACGCCGGGCACGGGCACCTGCAGCAGGCCAGCCCCGTGACCGGCACGGCGAAACAGGCGGGCCAGGATGACCGATCCGATGACGAGACAGATCAATTCCACCACGACGAGCAGCCGGGCCCGGCGCTGGAGCGCGTCGCCACGGAGGACGCGCTGCGCTTCCACCGTTGAGAACAGCGTCTCGTCGCCCGCGCGTTGGGCCAATCGGGCCGCAAGGGCATGATAAAACCATCCGGAGGGAAGCCGTTCCGCCAAGGCTGACTGAAGTTCGGTCTCTCGCTCTTTTCCAAGCGGATGGGCGCCATAGGCCGCGTCGATCAACTCTCCATATAGCGGCAGAGGAGCGTTCATGGTCTGCCAGGCCATCGCGGCAGCGCGGGCGTCCTCGGCTTGGCCCGACTCCCCCTGAAGGATCGCCAGCCGCAATCGCGCGTCGGGCCGGTCGGTTTCCGCGACCAGCTCCCGGTACCACTCCATGGCCTGAACCCGCTCCGTCTCAGGGCTGCTCGCCATCCAGGCCATGATCCGTTGGTGCCACTTCGGGGAGCGGGCGAGCCCCTCCTGCACTTCCATGGTCCGGCTGACCATCAGGTCCAGCGAACGTTCCGGGTGTTCAAGTCGCTGGAGCCGCGGCAACGTGGCGGAAAACCATAGGATCGCCAGGAGTGAAGCCAGCAGCACCATGGCGGAAACGACACTGACAGTCTGTGAAAACGGCGAGGTGAACGGGTGGGGTATAGCGCCTCGTCCATCGGCCTCCGATAGATCCTGAGCCGGGGCCGAGGGCGTGATCTGATCCGTCATACACAGCGACTATAGCATGGGGGGTTCCTCCCCATCCCTGGAAGAGCCTGGCATGCGGCGGTTCCAGCGATTATCACATGGCCTCTCGCGGCGCACTTGGCTTATACTCTCCCCGCGATAGACGAGGACGCGGTCATGCATGAATTCGTTCCGCCCCCACGACTCCTGCTCGGCCCAGGACCCAGCATGGTGCACCCCCGTGTGCTCCAGGCCATGGCGGCTCCGCTCCTCGGGCATCTGGATCCCCTGTTCCTGTCCATCATGAATGAGATTCAGACCGGCTTGCGCCAGGTCTTTGCCACGAGCAACCGCTTTACCATTGCCCTGTCGGGGACGGGATCGGCCGGCATGGAAGCCGCCGTCGTCAACCTCATAGAACCCGGCGAGGCGATGATCGTGGGGGTGAATGGCCTGTTCGGCGCCAGGCTGGCCTCCATCGTGGAACGCTGCGGAGGGAAGGCCATCCGGGTGGAAGCGCCCTGGGGGCGGATCATCGAACCGGATGCCGTGGAAGCGGCACTGCGGCGGGCGGGCCCTGTCAAAGCCGTCGCCCTCGTGCATGCGGAAACTTCTACAGGCGCCTGGCAACCCCTTGAAGCCGTCGGCAACCTGTGTCGTGTCTACGACACGCTGTTTCTGGTTGATGCCGTGACGTCGCTCGGCGGGGTCCCGGTGGAGGTCGATCGGTGGAGCATCGATGTCTGTTACAGCGGCACGCAAAAATGTCTCAGCTGCCCTCCCGGATTATCTCCCTTGACGGTGAGTGACCGGGCCCTGGCGACGATCAAACATCGCCGCACACCCTGCCAGAGTTGGTACCTGGATTGGTCGCTCATCGCGGATTATTGGACGGAAGGCTCCCGCGCCTATCATCACACAGCGCCCATTTCCATGCTCTATGCCTTGCGGGAGGCGCTGCGCCTGGTCGAGGAGGAAGGCCTGCCCGCGCGCGTAGCCCGGCATCGCCGGAATAGCCAGGCGCTGGCAGCCGGACTTTCCGCGCTCGGTTTCCAATTCCTTCCCGCGGCCGGCCATTGCTTGCCGATGCTGCTCTGTGTCACCGTCCCCCCGCACATTGACGAGGCCGCCGTCCGCGCCACGTTACTGCAAGAGTTTGGCATCGAGATCGGCGGAGGATTAGGTCCATTGAAGGGCACCGTGTGGCGGATCGGCCTCATGGGTGAATCGTCTACCGAAGCCAACGTCCTCGCGTTCCTGCATGCCCTCGAAGAAATCGGCCTCCGCGCCGGTTGGCTGGCGACGCCGGGCATGGCCCTACGCGAGGCGACTGGAATGTATCATCCCGCGGAGCCGCATTAAGCCTGGAGGAACCGTGCCATGAATCGCCTATTGTCAGTCGTACTCGGAGCGGCCACGTTTGCGTTTCTCGCCGTCACTTTCTTCTGGATGTTCAAAGTGGGCATGCATGACCGCATGAAGACGGACATGGTGCCGGCGGAAAAGGTGGCCGCCTTCATCCATGCCG
This sequence comes from uncultured bacterium, assembly GCA_965285965.1. Lineage (GTDB taxonomy): Bacteria > Nitrospirota > Nitrospiria > Nitrospirales > Nitrospiraceae > Nitrospira_D. The sequence continues at coordinate 5,430 of CBDIWQ010000260.1, forward strand.
TCCTGGAAGCCAACCGGAATAATTATACGGACAACGTCGTCGTGAAACTCCAGCGCGACGGCATCGAAGCGCATGAGCATTGGAAAGACGAACGGGGCGTCCCGCTGCCGGCCCAGTATCTGATGGAGTCGGGCCGGCTGGTGACCTTGAAGGGCTTGAACCTGAACTTCCGTCTGTCCAGCCTGACCCCGATTTACGTCTGGAACGGGGCGAACACCGACTTGGAGCGCCAGGCCTTGAGCGCGGTGGAGAAGGATGCTTCCAAGCCGCACTTCGGCTTTATCAAAAAGAACGGTGTTCGCATGTTCCAAGCGGTGTACGCAGACCGGGCCACTTCACAGGCGTGCGTGGATTGCCATAACACCCATCCCAACAGCCCGCGCCGGGATTTCAAACTGAACGATGTGATGGGCGGCATCGTCATCACCTTCCCGGTTGGAGAATAAGCCATGACCATCGCGATTCGTCACACGCGTCTCATCGATGGGACCGGCGCCTCGTATGACCGGGCGACGGTGCTCATCCGGGGCGCGAAGATCGTGGCCGCGGGACCGAGTAGAGAGATTGCCATCCCAACGGGGTCGACGCGCATCGATGGGCGGGGACTGACGGTCCTTCCGGGTCTCATCGATTGCCATGTCCATCTGTGCCTGGGCGCGGAACCGGATGTGGTGGCGACCGTCGAAATGGAGAGCCCCTCTTATACGCTCTTGAAAGCGGCGCGCCATGCGAAGCAAACCCTTGAAGCCGGTTTCACCACCGTGCGTGACGTCGGATCCCGCGATCATTCTATTTTTGCGCTGCAACGGGCCATCGCTGCCGGGATGCTCCCCGGTCCCCGCATCGTGGGAGCCGGACTGGCCATCTGCATGATCGGCGGCCATGCGCGCTTCATCGGCCAGGAAGTCGAAGGCCCTGACAAAGTCCGGC
>CBDIWQ010000261.1:0-5695 GCA_965285965.1 uncultured bacterium
TGGGGTTGTCCGGGGATGTCAAAGGTGAGCAGAAAGATACAAAAATGGATTTATAGCCGGGCCAACGGCTCACGCTCGACTGTTCAGCCGCCGGCTGGGCGGTCCGGCACCGGAAACCGCGCGTCGACCATGATCTGGCCTCCACACAAGGCCGCTTTTTGGACCACAAGCACCTGTATAAGGATCGCTTCCTGTCCTCCCTGGTCGTGCCGTTTTTCGTGCGTGGTCAAGTCGGCGGCACCCTGACGCTGGGATCGCGGGAAGCCGGCCGCTACCAGCCGACCGATGCCCGTACGCTCGAACCGATCATCCTCAAACTTGCCGATCTCTTGCAAGCGCCGACACAGCCCCCCGCCGGCCCGACCACCGTGACGGAGACAGGCGAGAACGCGACCGAGCCAGCGGCTCCCCTGTCCATCGAACCGATTATCCGGAAACAGGAACGACAGGCGGCCATCGGCGAGTTCAGCGCCTTCCTGGCCACCGAGATCCGGGAGCCGCTGGGCGCGATTCGGGCGCAATTGGAAGAAGTAACCAGCGAAGGGATTCTCGATTTTGATCCTCAAACCCGCGTCGAGAACGCTATGCGCGACATGATTAGGGTGGAGGCCATTCTCAACGAAATTCTGGATTTCGCCAAGCCCCTGGATCTCAATCGACGCCTCATCCGCATCCCTGAAATTCTGGAAAGTGCCCTGGTAGTCGTCGGGACGGACCTCGAAGTGACACGCATTCACGTCACCAAAGACTACGCCACCGTTATTGCCCCGGTGCGGGCTGATGAAGCCAAGCTGCAACAGGTGTTTCTCAGCATCTTTAAGAACGCCTGCGAAGCGATGACACCGGGAGGGCATCTCCATATCGAGGTCACGCAGCACCGGGCCGGACGCGGGATTGAAGTCCAAATCCTCATCAAGAACGACGGGGCGCCCATACCGGCAGAAATCCTGGACAAAGTCACCGAACCCTTCTTTACCACGAAGCGCTCCGGCACGGGACTCGGCCTGGCTACTGTCAAAAAGATCGTCGAAGAGCACGACGGAGCGATTGCCATCGGCAGCGCCCCGGGAGAAGGCACCACCGTGACCATCCGGTTGCCGGGAGTCAGCCGCGGGCCTGCCGGATTCCGGCATCGTGGCCGCAGCCGACGTCCTCCGCGCCGCCAGAGCTGACATCGTGAGCCTGCGCAGGCTAGGGCCTGGCCACTTTCACCTATGCATTCGTCCTTGACAGGGATAGCCTCTCGTGGCTATGATCCGACCCACTATTCGTCTTTAGCCATTAATCGTTCTTACGCGCACTCTCAGCCACCATTTTTCAAAGGAGTAGGGGTATGAAGCTTGTAATCGGCTCTGTCGCGACACTGTCCGGTGTACTGTTCATGCTGTCGATGGCGTCGGCCAATCCAGCGCTCCTCCCCAAGCATGAAGGGTATCCCATGAAGAACAGCGGGAGCCCTGTCACCGGTCAGCCCACCGCCAATGATCCTGGACAGGCGGATGCCCGTGGGGAAGCCACCTTGCTGAAGTCCGCAGATTCCATCAAGAGCAGTCAACAACACCTCACGAAGTCCGACAACGCCCGGATCACCGAAGGACAGGGCGCCGGCCGGCTTCCGAATGTGCAAGGCCCGCAGATCACGATCGCACCTCCCGTCACGTCGGCGACCAAGATCACCGGCGACCGGAAGATCGAATAGTCTTCAGAACAGAGAGCACAAACGGGGATGCCGTCTTCGACGGCATCCCCGTTTGCATGTTGCGTCTCACCTATCTCCGACGCCTGCCTGCACGCTTCAGCGCAATATCCTCCCCGGCTTGCAACCTGAAGCGGAACGGTTTGGTCGCCCACTCCCCGGCATAGTCTACCCCGATCCGTGGGTGGGCGCCGACCTGGTGCGAGCGCACAGGCTCACCGCGATCCTCAAACCAGAGCTCTTTGCCGATGGTCAGATCCATGCGGTTCAGCGTGCGATCGATATTCAGCGCGCGGCAAAGCCTGCCAGGCCCATCGATGAGCACCCCGTCCACTTCGATGGCCCTGATGAGCACCGCCGCGGGAAACCCTTCCCGTTCGGTCACCACGTTCAAACAGTGATACATGCCGTAGATGAGATACACATACGATATGCCCGGCGGACCGAACAGCACCTCGGTCCGACCGGTTCGGCCTTTCGACGCATGACAGGCCTTGTCATGGGGCCCGACATAGGCTTCCGTCTCAATGATCCTTCCGGCGCTGGTACCGGTCCCGTTTTGCCGGACCAAGTACTTGCCGATGAGCGACCGAGCCACGGCCAGCGTAGGACGGTCAAAGGAGGCCCGCGGGAGAATGATTGCTGACTTGGGCGACTGCATACTGGTCCGGCCAATGTACCGCGATAGGCTTCGGTCTGACTAGCAGAGTTAGGTTGCCTCTTCGTCATGTAGCGGTTGCTTGTCCTTCCAACACCCGCCCACTTCGATCCGCCGAGACGGCTCTTTCACCGAACGGTACATCTCCGGCAGGCACGCAACCGAGAACGCCGGCTTGGGCAAAGCACGTCTCGGCGCGCTAGGGTCGGGTGGTGAGACCCAAAAGGCGTTTTCAGCAACTGCTAGAAGTACCATGCCAGCCCGCCCATAAACGTGCGCGGATTGCCCGGTACAAAATGGATATCATTCACCGCGGCCGATTCGGTTCTGAGTTGAGATTCAAATGCAAAGACCGCTTGTTCCCACTGCGTGTTGAAGAGATTTTGAATGAAGAGGAATGCCTCCAGATGCCCATGGACCAGATTGAGGGGCAATTGGTACCGTTCAGACAAATCGAACTCGATCCAGGAAGGCGCCTTGATGCTCCGGTCCTCCGTGAGCGGCCGTACTCCGAGATACGTCGCCTGCAGTTGCGACGTGAGACCCTCGGGCCAGCGCACCAACACCGCGCCATAGGCTGTGACCTCAGGGGCCAGCGGAATCGCAGCGCCGTTCCGGAATTCCGCCTTGGTCCATGTGACGCTGCCGTTGAAATAAATCGGGCCCCAGACCTGTCCACGCGCAGCCACCTCCACGCCTTCGCGCCTCGTTGCGCCTCGAACGTCTGTGGTGCCTTCATCGCCGATGAACACGAGCTCAGACTTGAGATCCATACGCCAGAGCGTGGCGATCAATTCCACTCCCTCCGACCCCCAGGGCCTCGACCGGACCCCCACCTCGTAGCTCCTGGCCCGTGCCAGGGGAGAGGATCCCGGCGCGACGGCCGACCGCGCATCGTTGCTATGATAGCCTTCGCCATAGTTGAGGAACAATTCCGTCCGCGCCCAGGGGCCGAGAATAACGTTCATCTTCGGCAACAGGATTCCGGATTGCTTCCGCCCCGCCGGCTGATCCGCGCATGTGCCGCAGCGATTCCGTACATCGAACGTAAACGCTTCTGCGCGCAGGCCGCCCGCCAGCCGGAGCCATGAGGCGGGCTGGAGTTCGGCCTTGACGAATGGCGCGTAGGAGGCCTCGAGAATGTCGCTGTCCGTCGTGACCCCGGTCGGGGCTCTCATCCTTTGCGTCCCGAGTCCGGTATGGATGTCATCCACCCTGGTTTGAAACCCGATGGTCCCGATGCTGGGCATACCCCACACCTCCGCCCGCTGCTTATATCCCAGATCTCCGCCATACATGACGCGCCGGTCGCTTTGAATAAAGCCGTCGCCATTGAGGGGGTCATTTTGAAAAAAGGTGAAATTGGTGAAGAGATCCAGCCGGTAGTATTGGCCGTAGGCGTTGGCGAAGGATTGCCCCCCGGAGGCGGTGTCGTAATGATAGTTCAGCTTGGCGGTGCTGCGGAGCGTCTTGCCCCCTTCCGTCGGATCGATGGCGCCGAACCGGTCCAGCGTGCCGTCATGCACGGCTCGCAGGGGGATCTCGCCGGAGGCGTTCCATTGCGCCTGATGAAACGTCGCGGTCAGACTGAGTTCATCCCGCCCTGTCAGGTTCGTCGTCATCTTCCCCAACAAATTACCCCGGAAATAGCGGTTATCGTTCTGGAAGGGGCCGTTCGTATAGTAGCCTTCCGCTGCCAACAGCGTCCGGACGCGGTCCTTCGTGGGTGACAGCATGAGGAGATAGCGCTGGGTGTCGAACTGTCCGCCTGCCGCTTGAATCAGGCCTTCTTTCACCGCCTCCCGCGTCCGGAAGTTCACGGCTCCGGCGGTCGCAAAGTCGCCGTATTCGGGAAGATAGGCCCCTTTATGGACATCGAGCCCTTCGATCGTTTCCGGAATGATGAAATTCAGATCGGTATACCCTTGCCCGTGGGCGTGGGTGCGCATGTTGATCGGCATGCCGTCGGAAAAGAAGGCCACATCGGTCCCGTGATCGGCGTCGAACCCGCGCAGAAAATACTGATCCGCCTTGCCGGCCCCACCGGAATGCTCCACGGCGATGAAGCCGGGGATCAGGCGCAGGACCTGAGCCGGACGCCCTTGCGGTTGCAGCAGATACTCTTTGTCCGGGATGAACAGTTGCGAGGAGGCCGCGACCGGGCGTTCACCGATAACCGACACCTCGGGGACTTCCAACTCGAGTGCATCAGGATCATGAGCGGGCGCCGATTCCGCTCCCATTACCCCAATCATGAACGCGGCAACCACTACGACGATACGTTTTTTCATCGACCTCTATCACGAGCGTGGAAGGATGCGACGCCTGGCGGGACTCCTGACAGCTGACGCATCTGCTGGCGGAGGACCCTCCGGCTGTTCAGACGCGGCAAGGGGAAAGGCGCATTCAGGCAGGCCGGGTCACCTCATGAGGGCCCACACCCAACGAACGGTACGACGGATCAGAACGTATGCGCGAGCGGGTGAGCTTCGATGACGTCCACGTGCGGGGGCCTGAGCCACAGCTTGGGTGGTGAAGCAGGTTGTGCCTGCGTCACTCGGGCGACACGATGGAGCTGCTCGGCCGTCGATGCACACAAATGCATGACTACTCCAACCCCTTGCCGGTTGTCGTCATCGTCAACTTGCCATGCTTCACACCTTTCACACTGACCAGCGCGTCGGCGACTTTCTGAATCTCGGAGCCCTTGCCTTTCACGACAAGGACTTCGAGGCAGTGGGCATGGTCCAGGTGGACATGCATGCCGGCCATGATATGCCCTTGGAACCCGTGCTGAATGTGCGTCAGCTTTCTCGTGAGATCCCGCACATGATGGTCATAAACGAACGTGATCGTGCCCACCGTCTCTTCGTTTTGATCCCAGGCTTGTCCGACGAGGTTGTCCCGAATCAGATCCCGCAGCGCTTCTGAGCGGTTGGTGTACTTTTTGCCTTGGATGTGGCGGTCAAAGGCCTTCAGCAGATGCTGATCAAGCGAGACCCCGAAGCGGACGAGTTTCTTCATGGCTTCAATGCTACGATTTCGAGAAACGTAGCACTGCCGATGCGGACGCGTCAAGACGGAGTGAGGGGCCGGGACGCTTAGTCGCCTTGAATAGGTATGTAGAGGACGTTCCCCTGCCGGTTAACGAGCAGGAGCGCCAGATCGGTGGGTCTCAGCGGATCGGCCAGGCGCTGAAAGACATTGAAGTTGCTCACGGCCTGCCGGTTCAATTCGAGCACCACATCGCCGGGCTGCAGCCCTGACGATTCGGCCAAGCTGCCTTCCTCGAGGTCGGTGACGACGACGCCGCTGTTGACTGGAAGATCCATCTGCCTGGC
>CBDIWQ010000262.1:0-3802 GCA_965285965.1 uncultured bacterium
CGACGCGCTGTTGCCCACACCGAAAAACGGCCCCTCTACCGAGGCCGAGGTTCAGCATTTGCGCATTGATGCCATTGTGCCTAACCGGTATCAGCCTCGCCATGTATTTAACCCCGGAGAACTGGCCGAGCTGATCGCCTCCATCAAAGAGAGCGGGGTCCTGCAGCCGGTGATGGTTCGCCGCAAGGGTGATGGCATCTATGAACTCATTTCAGGCGAACGTCGGTGGCGGGCCTCCAAAGAAGCCGGCTTAGGGACGATTCAAGCGGTTATCAGAAACTGCAGCGATCAGGAATCGCTCTTATTGGCCCTAGTGGAAAACCTGCAGCGTGAGAACCTGAACCCGATGGAAACCGCGCGGGCCTATGCGCGAATGATGAAAGAGTTCGGGTTCACACAGGATGTCGTTGCCCAAAAGGTTGGCTGTGACCGTGCGTCGGTCGCTAACTCGGTCCGCCTCATGAATCTTCACCCGGCCGTCCAGGAACTGGTGGAGTCGGGAACCCTCTCGGCGGGGCACGCCAAGGTGATTCTCGGACTTGAGTCACCGGAGAACCAGGTGCGCGTGGCACAGATGGTGGCCAATCGGGGATTGTCGGTCAGGGATCTCGAAAAAGTTGTGGCGTCTTCGGGGGGCGGCAAGAAGCGGCCGAGAAAGGTACATCCCGCCGCGAGCCCCTGGTCGGATCTCGAAGTGCGACTCCAGAAAAGGCTCGGCACAAAAGTCACGGTACAGCCGCAAGGACCGGGCGGGAAAATCGTGATTCATTATTTTTCCGCCGAAGAATTGGACGGCATCACGGACCACCTCCTATCTTAACTTCCACATCCTGACATTCGCTCGCCCTCGTCCGGAAACGGCATTTATCTTTGCTTTTTTTTCGATCGACGCTACATATCGTCTGGTCAGCCGATCTCTATGTAACACGCTTCCGCACTCTGGGAGTCTGCGTGAGGGGGAAGAGGAGCCTGGCCATGTGGAAGCAGGACAAACAGGAAGAAAACCGCTCGATGTCTGATCAAGCGGATGTGGACAATGGGCCCCCTGTGCCGGAGGCGCCCGTCAACGGTGAAGACATCAGCGCCTTTGTGGGTAAGGGCGTCGCATTCAAGGGCATGATCACCTATAACGGCACGGTGCGAATCGACGGCTCTCTGGACGGCGAAATCCATACCGAGGGAGTGCTCCTCGTCGGCGAGGAGGCGGTGATTACCGCAAAGTCGTAGCCGGTACGATTGTATGCATGCGAAGGACAAGATCAAATTACAGGCGCCCGCTGTCATCAGCGGTGGAGTCACCACGCCCCTGCTCTCCATCGAGGAAGGGGTGCTCTTCAACGGGACTCTTGAGATGACCGAGGGGGTACGAAACCTGCCGCGGGCCGCGCTTACCCCCACGGAGCACGTGGTGGCTCGAGTCAACTAATTGTACCTAGGTATTACTTATTCCTACCGGAGGGTCCTCTATGTGGGTCATCGGAGAGAAAAAGACGCAGGAACGAAGCGATCCTGAAAATTTTACCTTTCTTGCTAGAGGGGTTGATTTCAAAGGCGTCGTCACTTTTGACGGCACAGTTCGTATTGACGGCCGGCTCGAAGGAGAGATTCACACCACCGGCACGCTGATTGTCGGCGAGCACGCAATCATTAAAGGCCTGATCTCGGCGGCGACGGTCGTCACCAGCGGAAAAATCAATGGGACTATTACAACTACGGACAATATCCAGATGCTTAAGCCGGGGATTGTGATCGGGGACCTCCGAACCCCGGCGATTTCCATTGAGGACGGCGCACACTTTCATGGCCTCTGCGACATGGGCGCCCATAAATGGATTGACGAGTGCACCGGCGCCGAGACGAAAGTCCATGATTTGGCCGCCCATCGCGGCAAACTTCGGAGCGCCGACCTCTAGCCCTTTCCAAAATCCGCCGTTACAATACCTCCCTATGGATCGTCCGACAGTACTGCTCGGCATGAGCGGCGGAGTCGATAGCTCCGTCGCCGCAGCGCTTCTGGTGCGTCAGGGTTATGATGTGCATGGAGTCACGCTCCAGGTATGGGAGCATGAAGACGAGCATGTTGCGGCTTCTAAGAAATGGCAGGAGCGGGGCTGCTGCAAAGTAGGCATTGCCAAGCACGTCGCCAAGACCCTCCGGATCCCGCATGAAGTGATTGATACCCGGCAGTCTTTCAGAACCGCGGTCATCGACGATTTTCTTGACGGCTATACGCATGGCATTACGCCAAATCCCTGCGTGCGGTGCAATGAGCGGGTCAAACTCCGCGGCCTGGTTGATCTGGCGGAATCGCGGGGCATCCACTATGTCGCCACAGGACACTACGTGCAGGTCCGGCACGACAATGACTGCCACGCGCTGCACCGTGCAGAGGATGTCAAAAAAGACCAAAGCTACTTCTTGTATCGGATCCGGTCGTCGTGGCTCTCACGATTGCTCTTTCCCGTCGGCCACCTGCAGAAATCGACCGTCTGGCAGGAGGCGGAGGCACTGGGCCTCCCGGCGGACGAACTCAAGGAAAGCCAGGAAATCTGCTTCGTGAGCCATGGCGACTACCGGACCTTCATTGAAAAGGAAGCGCCGCTCGCTAAGAAGCCCGGGGCCTTTGTCGACGAGCACGGCCGCTATCTGGGCGATCACGACGGGATCGCGTTCTATACCCCCGGTCAACGGCGAGGTCTTGGCATCTCGGCCGGTACGCGGCTCTATGTCCACCAGGTCCAGCCCGCCACCAATACGGTCGTCCTCGGTCCGGAGGACGGACTCAAGCGCACCCATTGCGAAGTCGCTGACCTCAATCTCTTCGATCCGCTCCTCATGGAAGCATCGAGTGACGTGCAGGTGAAGGTTCGGTATGCCACCCCGGCCGTCACCGCTACTCTCCATCCTGTGACTCCGGCTCGGCTCGCCGTTCAATTCCATGACCCTCAACGGGCGTTGAGCCCGGGCCAGTCCGCGGTGTTTTACCGCGGGACACGCGTGCTGGGCGGCGGAATCATCCAGCCGTTCTAATGCTTCTCTCCCGCACATCGTATTGACAGCTTCCATCTCGCAATGCTAGTTTGGCGCGCTTATTTCCGTGCACGCGCACGGAAGCATCCCGTTTGCCAAAAAAACAGAATGAGCGGACCAGGACAGTGATCAAGACAGCAGTAGCGCGACGTTACGCACAAGCTCTCTTCGACCTCCTCGATCAACCCGACATCGAAGCGACGCGAGAGACCCTCAACGGTCTCGGTCAGGCCCTGCACGACTCTCCCGCGCTCCGTCATGTGGTGGCGTCACCTGCGTATGGCATGGACGATAAAATCTCCGTCCTCACCACGCTCGCCGGACGGCTGGGATCGTCCTCGGTCTGCAAGACCTTCATCGGCCAGTTGGTGAAGAAGAACCGGGTGGCCTTCTTGCCGGAAATTGCCGAAGCCTTCGGGAAGCTCGTCGATCACTCGAAGGGCACGCAGCCCGTGACGGTCTCGTCGGCCTCACCGTTGCCGCCCCAGGAGCAAGACAGAATCAGGGTGCGTCTGCGAGAAACCCTCAAGCGGGACGTCGAGGTCACCTTTCACACTGATGCCAGCCACCTCGCCGGGCTCCAAATCCATCTCGGCAACACCGTCGTGGATAGCACCGTCCGGGGGCGCTTACGGGCGATGCAGAGCCTGTTGACTAAGGAGTAGCCATGCAGATCAAGGCGGATGAGATCAGCGCAATTATTAAGGAAAAGATCAAAGGCTTCGACAAACAGGTCGATGTCAATGAATCAAGTCGGAGGCCAAGCGGTCTT
>CBDIWQ010000263.1:0-3863 GCA_965285965.1 uncultured bacterium
TCCTTGGCTCACAGAACGACATGGCTACGATCCGACTTAGGGACATCATGAACCGGACACCGGTTGCCGCAATCCTTCTGTCGCTGTCCCTGCTCGTGGGGGGGACGGCACTGCCTCCGCTGGGCCACACCGCGCAATGGATATCGGGCAGAGGGACCTTCGCCTCAGATTGGGTCGCGAAACTGGAGGAGGAATTATCGAAAAAAGAATACCGCTACCTGTTCGCCAACGATCCACGAGCTCCGCAAGCGTCGATCTTGCGCCTATTGAATCAGGCGGCTCGAGCGCAAGCTGCGAATAAGGAGCTGATGGCGCAGGACTTCACCCAACAAGCGCTAGCGGTGTTACAGGAAGGGGTGCGCAAACATTATTACAGCGAGCAGGATGTCGCCCCGATCATCAAGCGCATCCAGGAGCAGATTCCCATCGTGCTAAGCTGAGGAGCAACGCCGCCGCCGCAAGGCGGCGGCATTCCGGCTCGATGTCTTCAGACGGGGTCCTAAGCCGTTCTGGCCGCGTCGACACTCCAGATTCCTGAGCCGTGGGCTGAGATATACAAAAACACAAAACAATACAGAGCGGCCAGTTCACCCATATTCTGAATGGGCAAGGGCGCTTGCATCCCATGCACCATCCAATAGGCGAATGCCATCAGGCCACTGCAGACGAACGCGGCCCATCCGGCAAAGAGGCCGATCATCACGAGCGTTCCGCCCACCAGTTCTATTGGCCCGGCAATGGCGATCACGAAGCCCGGGAGCTGAGGCGGCGGCGGCGGCACGCTGAACAGCTTTTGCGTTCCATGCCACAGGAAGAGAAAACCCGTCACGATCCGCATCAAGGCGTAGGTGTGCGCCGCATAACCATGCATAAAGGGCACCATAGTTTCCTCCTTGGGAGAGAGGTGTGGGTCGGCAGTTTTATTAAGATAAGCTACCGAGTCTGCCGCACAGTGTCAACGCGCAGCGACACCGCCATGCGGCAATCGCACGATGGAAGCAGGGCGTCTTAGCGCCGTGGGAGCTCACGACAGGAGCGAGTTGGTTCCCGGGTTCGGCTGCCGGCCACGGCGTGCCGGCGTATCGAATCCTGGAGCGACGCTTGGCCGGGTTCTCCGGGACAGACCCGAATCATGGCGCAGCCGAAGGAGCATGAGTTCCCGCTTCATATCGGCAAGATTCCTGACCATGATTTTTTCGTGATCGCGGCAAATACCATGTGAGGCCACCGGCGACTCCACCGCCCCTCCTTCGCTCAAGATCGTGTGCTTGCCCTCTTCCTCACACCACGCGCAGACAACCTTCATGTTCACCTCAGCATCTCGTGACGAACGTTCCACTGTTCGTGCCTACCACTGCACAGAGAGCAAGGGCGATGCCAAATTATGAAGCACCAAAACCACTCTCTATTCGTGGATACGCCGCCTCTCACGTCATCTCGCGGGAAGGATTTTGCAGGAAAACGGAGGCACGGAGAAATCGTAGGCATCGAATCCAGGCGATATGTAAGGAAAGTGCTGACGAAGCGGAATGCATACAGAACGGCTTTAATTGAACTCCATTGAACCGGAATCCAAGCGGGTCATCGATTCCATCGGCTTGAGTTCGGCAGAATGTCAGTCTTCAGATCGGCTACCGAGCAGGCCACGCAAGCGTCACTGAGTACGCTCGTGCGGTTGAGGTTTCGATCGGAACAGTCCGTCCTCCGCCCTGCCAACCGGTTGAGCAAATCAACGATGCCATGGTCGGTGCGGCTCTGGACCCGTCCTGGCTCGTTTCTTCGAATAGCGAATAGGTGGTGGCTGCATCTACGACTCGTATGCTCGAAAGCTTCTGCTTCAAGACACCAGCCAAAGTGCTCGTCCCACTATCCTGGATCAATCAGAATTGTCGCTCGCATCTACAACAATCCGGAACTCCGGCACTGGGGCAGGTTGGTAAAACTCCAAGGGATAACGTGAGTGCTCGAGAAGAAGGCTTGTTGGCACAATCATGATCTATCCTTTCCCTCTGGAATTTTTCCTTTCCGCCCTGGATTTTTTCCCCTATTCCTTGCAAGCACCGATCTCGCATAACATCGTCTAAACCATGAACTGTTACAGCATAAGTCATTGACATATAGGTACATACTTATAGCATAACTTATTTCATTTACACCCGGCATAGTCCCTGCTGTGTGCCTCCTCCGATGCCGACTCAATGTTCTATCCTGTTGATCGAAGACAGCCCGGGCGAGTGCGAGTTGTTTCGTACGGCGCTGGAGCAAACCCGGCATGATGTCGCGCTGTTCATCGAGCATGACGCCCCGTCCGCCATCCATTTTCTGACTGATCGAGCGGGCCGTGAGCCCCTGCCTTGCGCCGTCCTGCTCGACTGGCGCCTCGGGAACACGCGCGGCGACCAATTCCTCACGAGGCTGCGATCGGATGCCTCTTTCTCCCATATCCCGGTCGTCATATTCACCACATCTGACGACACCTCGGACATAGCGTCCGCCTATGGCTGCCGGGCCAACAGCTATGTGGTCAAGCCGGCGACGTTTGACCAGCTGGTTCGGTTCGTCGACGACCTCTGCGGCTTTTGGCTGATTTGGAACCGGACATTGTCCGGGATGATCACCCCATGCTGACGCGTGCCGCCCTCAAGAATCCCTACGCTGTCTTTGCCTTCTGCATGATTGCGCTCGTGCTCGGCGGCGTGTCCTATCAAAAGATGCGCGTGGACATTTTTCCCGAGATCAGGATCCCGACGATCCTGGTCACCACGTTTTACCGCGGCTTGAGCCCGAGTGAGATGGAAGGGGCGATCACCCTCCGCATGGAGCAGCGCTTCGTCGAGGCGAGCTATGTGGAGCACATCGAGTCCCAGTCCCTGCCGGGCATGAGCTACATCAAAGTCTTCTTCCAACCCGAGTACAGCATCGACTCGGCCCAATCGGAGTTGACGAGCCTGGCTTACAGCATCATCCGGCTCCTGCCGCCCGGCGTCTTCCCGCCGTCCATCTATAAGTTTGGCGTGTCCAGCCTGCCGGTGGGACTCCTGTCCATCAGCAGCGAGACGCTGGGGCCGAAAGAGATTCGCGACCTGGCCTACTTCACCGTCCGCCAGCAGATCGCGACGATTCCCGGCATTTCGTTCGGCCCGCCGCTGGGCGGAAAGGTCCGGCAAATCACCGTGTTCATGGACCCTCAGCGGATGGTGGCCAGGGGCATTTCGCCATCGGAGGTGGTGAAGGCCATCAATGCCCAGAGCGCGATCATTCCGGCGGGGGACGTCAAGCTGGGCGACCTGGACTACTATGTGTACTCCAACAGCCTGATCGACGTTGTCGAGCAGATCAACGACGTCCCCATCAAGATTGTCAACGGCGCGCCCATCCTGGTGCGCGAGATCGGGACGGCGGCGGACAGTGCCGCGATCCAAACGTCCATCGTGCGCGTCAACGGCCGTGAGGCGACCTACATTCCCATCACGCGGCAGGAAGGCGCCAATACCCTGGAGGTCACAGACGGGATCCGGGCAAAACTCTCGAAGCTCACCGAGATCCCGGCCGGCACGACCGTCAAGTTCATCTACGACCAGTCCCTCTATATCCGGCAGGCCATCGACAATTTGCAGAAGGAGGGCCTGCTGGGGGCGGGACTGGCCGGCCTGATGATCTTTGTGTTCTTGCGGAGCCTCAAGGCCGCGCTGGTCGTTGGCCTCGCGATCCCCCTCTCGCTCACCGCCGCGCTGGTTGCGCTGTATCTCACCGGCCAGACGGTGAACATCATGACGCTGGGCGGATTGGCGCTCGTCATCGGCACGCTGCTGGACAACAACATCGTCGTGCAGGAAAACCTGCATCGCCATCTGGAGATGGGC
>CBDIWQ010000264.1:0-5044 GCA_965285965.1 uncultured bacterium
GGTGCCGCTCTCATCCACGCGGTAATGGATGTAGCCGTCCAGGTCCAGGTGTCGCCGCACGGTCTCGAATACGCCGGACATAAGTTCCGCGGGATTGTGCGTCGCCAACAACTGCTCGGCGGCGCACGCCAGCAACCGTCGACTTTCCGATTCCGCCTGCTGCCGCTCCTCCGCCAGCTTCCGCCTCGTGATGTCCTGCACGACCCCCGTCATGCGGACAGCCTGCCCCCCGTCGTCATAGAAGAACCGTCCCTTGGCAGACACCCAGTGGACGCTGCCGTCCGGATGCACGAAACGATGCTCATCCTCGAAATGAGGTTCCCGCCGGCTCATGAGGCCTTCCAACTTCTTCCACACGCGCGCGCGGTCGTCGGCATGGAGCCGGCTCGAGAATTCTTCGATCTTTCCGCTGAAGCTGCCCGGCCGGAGGCCTGCCAGACGTTCCACCGTGCCGAACCATTCCAGCTTTCCGGTCCGTATCTCCCAATCCCATATCCCGCAATCGGCGGCTTCAGTGGCCTCCGCGAAATGCCGCTCGAGCCGGCTGTGCCCTTCGACCAGCCTGCGGGTATCCGCTTCACGGCCCGCCAGCCGGAGCAGGGCGCGCACCATTCCCACCAGTTCGAGTCGCTCGATCGGCTCGAGGAGGAGCCCGTCCGCTCCCCCGTCGTGGCAGGTCGCGGCTTCCAATGCGGCGCTCTCCGCCGAGGAGACTTGGATGACCATGATATGGGCCGTGTCGGGGCTCTGTTTGATCTGCCGACACACCTCCAGGCCGTCCATCCCGGGCAGATTGACATCCAGGACCACGAGACCGGGCAAGAGGGACTTCGCGAGCAACACGGCGTCTTCGCCGGTTCCCGCCTCGATCACGCGGTACCCCGCATCGGTCAGGATCCGGCTTCTGAGATACCGGATGCCTTCGTTGTCGTCCACGTTCAGGATGGTGGGACCGGCTCCATCTGCGAGACTCATGGTCTCTCCTCCATCCCGCCGTCCGCCTCCGCCGATTCCTGGGGAGCCCCGCGGGGGCCCAACGCTTTAATCGTCTGGTAGATCTGCTCGCCGGCCGCTTCCTTGGAAAGCACGGCATCGGCCCCCGATGCCACCATGGCTTCCACCACCTGGTGAGAGGCATTGACCGACAGGCCGATCACCGCGATCGACCGGAAGGCCGCCTTAATGCGGCGCGTGGCTTCGATCCCGTCCATTTTCGGCATGTTCACATCCATGATCACGACGTCAGGGCGCAGCCGGTCTGTGAAGGCCAGGCCTTCCTCTCCGTCCCAGGCCTCTCCCACAACCGCCACGTCGGGGTGGTCCTTCAACAAACCGCGCAGGCCCTCTCGAATCATCATGTGGTCATCCACCAGCAGGACACGAATCGGTGACGGGTGATGGGCGATGCGTGATGCGTTCCCGGCTCCCGAGTCGTGACCGTCTTCCGCTATCGCGCTGGATACCTCTCGAGACACGCCTGGTCGCTGATCGGGCGCAGCGTGGAGCGGCGTCACCAATGTGGCGGTCGTCCCGCCGCCGGGAACCGATTCCAATTCGAACCGCCCTCCGACCGCACGCATGCGTTCACCGATGCTGAACAGGCCGAACTTCGAGGACAGCGCGGAGGTCTCGGAGGCCACCGTCAAATCGATCCCCGCACCTTCATCGCGCACCGTGATCCGCAGCTCATTCCCGGTGCAGTCCATGCTGACCTAAGTCGGAGGCCAAGCGGTCTTAGGAAGACAACATTAAGGCCCAACTCCTTGGCTCACAGAACGACATGGCTACGATCCGACTTGCGGAGGTCTCGGAGGCCGCCGTCAAATCGATCCCCGCACCTTCATCGCGCACCGTGATCCGCAGCTCATTCCCGGTGCAGTCCATGCTGACCTGCGCATCCTGCACGCAGGCATGTTTCCGGACGTTGATCAGCAGCTCGCGCACCGATTGGAACAGCAGCACGGCGAGGTCTTCGGGCAAGGGCAGCGTATCCGGTACCGCTTGCGTCACCGAGACGGACAACTCCTGCCGGACCATCTGCTGGCCCAACCATTTCAAGGCGGCGGGGAGCCCGAACTCATGGAGGACCGGCGGGCTGAGTTGCGCCACCAGCGTGCGGGTATAGGCGAGGGCTTCGTTGACGACTTCCTCCGTCGCCTGGAGCAGCGCGGCCGTGTCACCGCCGGATGCCGACGCCCGCTTGATTTGGCCCAGCTTCAGCCGCACCAGTACGAGCAGCTGCGCGAGATAATCGTGCAAATCCGTCGCCAGCCGCTTTCGCTCGCGCTGCTCCGCGAGGTTCAGCTCGGTGGCCAAGGCGCGTAGGCGCTCTTGCGACTGCCGGAGTTCGTTGGTGCGCTGCGCCACCCGCCATTCCAGTTCGAGCGTGAACGAGCGCATCCGCTCTTCCATCTGCTTGCGTTCGGTGATGTCGAAGTTGACGCCGACCATGCGCCGCGGACGGCTGTGCTCATCGTTCAGAACCAGGGCCCGGGATGCCAGCCAACGCACCTCCCCGTCGCGACGGACGATTCGGAACTCCTGCTGGAGATCTCCCGTTTGGACGGCCGCCTCCACGCGGCGTCGAACGGCTTCGCGATCGTCGGGATGCACCCGGTCAAAGAAGAGCCCGGGGTCGGGGACCACGCAGTCGGCTTGTTCTCCCAGCAACGCGCACTCCCGTTCATCCCATCGCGTTCGGCCGGTCGTGAGATCGACATCCCAGGCACCCATTTGTCCGGCCGCCAGCGCCAGCCGCAGGCGCTCCTCGCTTTCCCGCAACGCATCCTGCACTCGCCTTCCCTCGGTGATGTTCCTGAGGACCAGCACCGCGCCGACCACATGTCCTTCTTCCCACATCGGTGAGCAGGTGTAGGCGACCGACACCGGATGGTCGTCCGCGACCCACAACATCTCCTCTTCGCCGTCGCGCGGTTTGCCATCGCGCAAGACGGCATCGAGCGGGCACCGGTCCGCCTCAGACGGCGGCCCGTCCGCGTGAGCATGATGCAACAACCGGTGCAGGTTCCGGCCGAGCAACTCTTCTTGTCGGACTCCGAAGAGCGCCGCCCCGGCCGGGTTGATGAACGCGATGCGCCCTTCACGATCGACGCCGCAGATCCCTTCTCCCGCCGAGCGCAAGATCAGTTCGAGCCGGTCTGTGATCCGGGCGAGCGCCTGCCGGTCCCGCACTTGTTCGGTCACATCCCGGACTTCGATCACGGTCGAGATCGGCAGGCCCCGGTCCAGCACGGGACTGGCCGCGACGAGCACGGGAAACGCTTCGCCGTTTTTGCGGATGAAGACGTCTTCGTGCTCGCGGAGGGGGCAGCCGCCTGCCAGCGATCGGCTAATGGCGCATTCGCTCACGGGATAGGGCCGGCCGTCCGGATAATGATGATGGATCATCTCGTGCAGCGGCTTGGTGCGGATCTCGTCCCAGGTAAAGCCGAACATTGCCTCGGCGGCCGGGTTCATGCACGTGCAGAAGCCCCGCTCATCGAGCAGGAACAGCGCCTGTGTCGAGTTATCGGTGATGGTGCGGGTCAGATATAACTGTCTGGCCAGCGACTCCTCGGCCTGCTTGCGCTGCGTGATATCGGTGGACACGCCCAGGAGCTGCACCATCTGCCCCTGCTCATCGACGATCGGCCGTTTCATCGTTTGCAGCCAGCGCCGGTTCCCGGCCGCGTCCGTGATGAGCTCTTCGGGGATGCAACGCTCCTTTAACGTCTCCATCACCTCTAGATCCTGCCGGCGGAACCACGCCACTTCGTCCGGCCGATCATTGAAGTCGGCATCCGTCTTGCCGATCAGATTCTGCACCGTAGTCCCGTAACAGTCGGCCACGGCCTGATTCACCAGCGTGAACCGCCCTTCCCGGTCTTTGACGAAGATGAAGTTCGGATCCGTATCGATGACCTGGCGAAGAAACGCGTGGGCCTTCCGTAACGCCTGCTGTCCCCGCTTGCGCTCGGTGATATCCTCGAAGAGCATCACCAGCCCGCCGATCTCGCCGGCGGCATCGCGCCAGGGCCGCACTTGCCAGCGATTCCACTTCACCCGCCCCGTCAAGAGCGAGACGATCTCTTCTTCCGCTTGTTGGACTGCACCGGCGAGGCATCGTTGATGCTCCGCCTTCCAGCGCTCGGGCATGTCAGGGAATACCTCGTAATGACACCGACCGATCAACGCCTGCTCATCCAGCCGATAATCGTCGGCCCACCGCCGGCTCACGGCGAGATAGCGCAGGTCCCGGTCAAGCATGGCGATGCCGACCGGCGCATCGCGGACGAAGAGGCGCAGGCGTTCTTCCCGTTCCCGGATGGCGGCGTCGACATCGACACAGTCGTGGACGGTACGGAGCAGCGCGCGCACGGTGGCGAGCAATTCTTCGGGGTCCGCCGGCTCCGCGAGATAGCCGTCCGCCCCCCCGTTGAGCGCGGCCACGCGGGATGCCGCGCCGGCCTGGCCGGAGATCATGAGCAGCCGCCGATGCCGGTGGTCGCGATGGGACCGGATCATGCGGCAGAGGTCGAGCAGGCCCGGGTCGGCATCGAGCAGCACCAGATCGGGCCGGACTTCCTGCAGCAGCCGCCACAGCTCCTCTCGCGATTCCGTCTGGATTACGCGATATCCGGCTTCCCGCAGGATACTGTCCCGTGAAGCGCTCGCGGCACTGCGCAGCTGCAGAATGACGGCGGGGGACGGCTGTGTCACGGACGCACACCCATACGCCGCTGGGAGCACCCTACGTTGGTCGGACGGAACGCCATCGGCGCATCTCCACAGGGATACCGCGTCACGCGTGCTCGCTGTCTCTTCCGACCACCGCGCCGATGGTCTCATACAACTGATCCGCAGCGCTTTCCTTGGTGAGAAATGCGGCGGCGCCGGCGGCTTTCATGGCCCTCTTGACGTGCTCGCCCTGATTCACCGAAAGACCCACCACGACGGTGTCCGGCTGGGCCTGCAGAATGCGCTTCGTGGCTTCTATGCCGTCGAGCCGCGGCAGGTTCACGTCCATCACCACCAGGTCGGGCTT
>CBDIWQ010000265.1:0-3960 GCA_965285965.1 uncultured bacterium
GGTCAGCCGGTTGATGCTTTCCTGCCTATCGGTGGCAGCGCTGGTGTGCTCCCCTGGCGTCTTGCTGAGCCAGCACGCAGCGCCCGCGCCCGACCAGATCCAGATTGCCGACGTACAGGTTCGCATGTCGGACCATGGTCCGGTGGTGTTGCTCCAGGCAGAAGGGCGGATGATTCCGATTTTCGTCGACGCGACGGTGGCGCTGTCCATTCAGGGAGCGTTGAACGGCGAGCGGCTGGCGCGCCCGCTGTCGCATGATCTCATGCATACCATCCTGGACGCGTATGGCGGGAAGGTGCTGCGCACGGTGATTACGATGCAGGGTGGCACCTATTTCGGTGCGTTGACCGTGGCGGTCAAGGATCAGGTGAAGACGTTCGATAGCCGTTCGTCCGACTCGATCGCCTTGGCGGTTCATTTCAAGGCGCCGATTCTGGTCGGCCGTGATCTTCTGGAGTCGGCGGGAAGGATACCGGAGAAAACGGAGAAGTCTACATCGGGGGCGGAACTCTGACGGCTATTCCTTCGCCATCCGGTCTTTCAGGCGTGCGAGACGTTTTTCCGTGGACTGCCGAATGAACATCATGTTTTCGGCGAGATGCTGCTGGGCATTGATGGTACCGGCGTCACGCCGCTTCTGTTGATCCAATCCGAACTGCGCAATGGCCGCTCCATCCTCGCGGTTCAGTTCGCTCCAAATTTCCATGCAGCGGGCTTGCTTGGCTGCGGGATACGTATCACAAGGCGGATCGGCCGCTTCAGCCCGGCTGTGAAGCGCGAAGGCCGCCAACCCGAGAACGATGAGCGCCAGACTCCGACGTAATCCCACCACGCGCGTCTCCCTGAAATGACCGTTCGCCGCCCCCCGCACCATACCACATGAGCCGGCGCGTTCTACTAGCGGTTTCGTGATTGTCTGCAGGAGAGTGGAAGCGGCGAGGCGCTAGATTTTCATGGCAGCGGTGACTTCCTCCAGCGTGGCTTTCGCCACGGCGCCGGCCCGCCGGCTGCCGGCCTGGACGATGTCTTCCAGTTCGGACGGGCTTTGGGTGAGCTTCGCGCGCGCATCCCAGATCGGCGTCAGGCGCTCGACGATGCGGTCGGCAACCAGCTTTTTGCAATCGATGCACCCGATGCCGGCGGTACGGCAGCCCTGGTCGACCTGTTCAATCACCGGCAGCGGCGAAAAGATTTTGTGGAAGTCGTACACGGGGCAGAGGTCGGGATTGCCGGGATCGTGCCGCTTCACACGCGCCGGATCCGTCACCATGGTTTTCAGCTTCTGCCGCACGGTAGGCTCCGGGTCCGACAGATTGATGGTGTTGTGGTAGCTCTTGCTCATCTTCCGCCCGTCCGTCCCCAGCACTTTCGGGAACTTGGTGAGGTGCTCTTTCGGTTCGGGGAAGACGGCGGTCTTGTACAGGTCGTTGAACCGCCGGGCGAGTTCGCGGGTCAGTTCGAGATGCGGAAGCTGATCTTTGCCCACCGGCACGAAATCCGGCTTGTAGAGGAGAATATCCGCCGCTTGCAGGACCGGATAGCCGAGAAAGCCGTACGTGGTGAGGTCCTTCTCCTTGATCTCTTCCTGCTTTTCCTTGTAGGTGGGATTGCGTTCCAGCCAGGACACCGGGGTCATCATGGAGAACAGCAAATGGAGGATCGCATGCTCGGGAATCCGGGACTGAATGAACACCGTGGACCGGGTGGGATCAATACCCGCTGCCAGCCAGTCAATGAGCATCTCGCGCACGAATTCCCGGATGCGGCTGGTATCGGCATAGTTCGTGGAAAGGGCATGCCAGTCGGCGATGAAGAAAAAGCCGTCATAGGACTCCTGGAGGGCCTTCCAGTTTTCGAGCGCGCCCAAATAGTTGCCCAGGTGCATGAGTCCGCTGGGCTGCATGCCGCTGAGCACTCGTTTCCGGGATGGACTCATTCTGTCGCTCCTGTGCCGAAGCCGATCACCGTGGACAAGATGGTACCAGAGAGGCCGGCGGCGAAGGTACTGGTAATGGTGTGGATCACGCGCAGCTCTTTGTCGAACGCAATGAGACCGACCAGGATGAGCATGCCGTACGGTTCCACGCGCGCCAGGGCGAGCGCCGGCTTGGCCGGGAGCAGGCATGTCAGGATCCGGCCACCGTCCAGCGGCGGAATGGGAAGCAGATTGAAGAGAGCGAGAAAGACATTGATCATGACGGAATAAAAAGCCATGACGGCAATCGGAGTCACGAACATGGTGGCGACGGAATCGGCCGGGGCCGGGGCGGCCATGGCTTGCCGCATGGTCAACGTCGGATCCAAGAGGAACAGCAGCAACAGCACGAGCGCGCTCCCCACCGCCAGGATCAGGTTCATGGCCGGTCCGGCCGCAGCGACGAGCGCCATGTCCCGCCGGGGGTGAAACATGTTGCGCGGATCGATGGGCACGGGTTTGGCCCAGCCTAAGAGAAAACTGCCTGGGAGCAACATACAAATCAGAGGAAGAATGATGGTGCCGAACGGGTCGACGTGGGCCAGGGGATTGAACGTTAAACGGCCCTGAAGCCGTGCGGTCGAATCTCCGCATTTGTCGGCGGCCCATCCGTGCGCATACTCATGCAGCACGATGGCGAAGAGGAGCGGAAGCCCCATGTACGAAATCGTGTGCAGCATGTGTCCGAGCGAGTTCATGGCGGTGGGTCTCAATCCAGTTGCACGAATTTACCCTGTTTGACTTGCAGTAAAAAGAGCGGGCGTTGGAGCGTGCCGTCCGGTCCAAAGCTGGCCGGTCCCGCGAGGGCGGGCCAATCCCGCTGCGCCATCAACAATTCTTGCACGGCTTCCGCCGAACTCGCGCCTCTGCGCACGGCCTCGATCACCACGCGCGCCGCATCATACCCCTGCATGGCAAAGAGCGACGGTGTGGTCTGAAATCGCTTCTGATAGCGTTGGACGAAATCCTGGACGGAGGCGCTCGGACTGTTCACGAAGAACCCGTCGACGAACACGGCTCCATCGACCGTACGGTCCGCGGTTCGCGCGAAGTCTTGCGAATTCCAGCCATTGGTGCCCAGGAGGGGCACTTTCATGTCGTGATACGCCAGTTGGGCGGCAATCAGGCCGATTTCCTGAGACCGGCTCGGAATAAAGATCGCGTCGAATCCGGGGGTATAGAGCAGTCGCTTCTCGGGTTTTCCCAGCGATTTCCCGATCGAGGGGGGTGCTTCGACCGGCACCGCCAACCCGTATTTCTTCAGGTCCTCGGCTCTGAGTCGCTTGATCTGGGGACCGAAATCCGTTTCCCCTTCCTTGTAGGATTCCATGGCGATGACTTCACCGTCCCGTTGCCAGTTCATCGACACCATGGACGTCCATCATCAAAGCGCAATCGAGATGTCCGAGCTTGCAGATAAACGGGCCGAGCATGTCGGGCTCAAGCAAATGGCCAGGCAAATCGTCGATGACCAGCAGAAGGAAATCAAACAGCTCCAGGATTGGAAACAGCAGTGGTACGCCGGGAAAGGGGACGCAGTCAACATGAAGCTTCCCGGCATGGCGGAGTCCATGAAAGGAATGTCGATGGACAAGCTGGCCGCTTCCAAGGGCAAGGCCTTCGACAGGATGTTCATCGACATGATGAGCCGCCACCACCAGGGTGCCGTGAAAATGGCACAGGACGCATTGGGAAAGGCCAGGCGCCCCGAGGTGAAACAACTGGCGCAGAACATCGTCGATGCCCAGAAGAAGGAGATAGCACAGATGGCATCCTGGAAGAAGGAATTGAAGTAGGCACGAATTAAGCCCTTGACCTTCCAGTCACTGGAAGGTCTATCTTGGTATCACCTGCTTAAAAGGAAAAAGGAGATACCAGATGTTCACTCTTCAAGTACATGGCATGCGCTGCGGCGGCTGCGCACGCCGCGTGAGCTCCGTCGTGCAGCTGGCCGATCCTGCCGCAAAGGCGGACATCGACCTCGG
>CBDIWQ010000266.1:0-6793 GCA_965285965.1 uncultured bacterium
GTCGCTCCTCAGGCCGGCTGCAGGTTGGCGTACGCGAGGACGAGCCATTTCGATCCGCCGCGTTCGAAATTGACCTGGACGCGCGCATGCGCGCCGCCGCCCTCAGCGTCGACGACGACGCCGGCGCCGAACGTCGGGTGCGACACGCGCTGGCCGAGGCGCAGCGCCGGCCCGCTTCCGACATCGGCCGCCGGCACACGCGCCGGGCCGAAGGACACCGGCCGGCTGATCGCGACCTTCGGCCGCACCTCGCGCAGCTGGGCCGCCGGGATCTCGCGCAGGAAGCGCGACGGCATGCCGTACATCTCGCTGCCGTGCAGGCGCCGCGACTCGGCGTAGCTCAGCACCAGCTTCTGCCGCGCGCGCGTCAGCCCGACGTAGGCGAGCCGGCGCTCCTCCTCCAGCCGGCCGTTCTCCTCATGCCGTAGAGGTCGTGGACGTCGATACCGATTTGTACCACGCGAAGTTCTCGACTTACGGCGCGGTCATCACCAGCTGGGAGCTAAAACGCTATCGGACGAGCCCGGAGGATCAGCCGGTCCAATTGGTCCGGCAAGGCGCCAAATTCCCGGGACCCTTGACCGTCACGGCCGACGACGCGGCGGTTGCCAAAGAGCTCAAAGAAGGGGTCTATACGGTCGAACAGGATTTTGTCACGCTGGATGAGTCACATCCCACAGGACATGTGACCTTCCGGTACGAAAACGCCGAGCGTGGCCTGTGGCTGGAAAAAGAACTCACGTTTCATACCGGCAGCTACCTGGTCGATATCGCGCTGAAGCAGCGCGGCATCGACGGATCGGTCCATGTTGTACTCGGGACGAACTTCGGCATCGTGGAATGGGGTGACGGGTTTATCGGCTTGATCGGCTCCGCCTCGCTGGTGGACGGCAAGGTGGAGAAGGAAACGCCGGACCCCGAATTGGAACGAAAGGGGAACGTGCAGTGGGCCGCCTTACAGGACAAATATTTTTTGTCCGTCTTGATTCCGCAGCAGGGTTCGGCCGTCCTGGTCAAAAAGGAAGCGGACAAGTTGGTGTCGACGAGTGTCCGCATGCCGGCGGCGCCATCGGGGCAGGCGATCGGGCTTCAGCTCTATGCCGGGCCGAAAGAATACGACACCCTGCGCAATTTGCAAATCGGATTGGAAGATACCATCGACTTCGGCTGGTTCATCTTCGGGAGTTGGGGCGTGGTCAAAGCGGTGGCCAAGCCGATTTTTTACGTGCTGCGATTTCTGAATGAATATACCCATAACTATGGGGTGACCATTGTGCTGTTGACCATCGGCATCAAGATGCTGTTCGTGCCCCTGCAGTACAAGAGTTACAAGTCCATGAAGGGGATGCAGGTCATCCAGCCGAAGGTGGCCGCGATCCAGGAAAAATTCAAGGACGACCGAGACCGATTGAACAAGGAACTGATCAAGCTGTACCGGGACCACAAAGTGAATCCGGTCGGTGGATGCCTGCCGATGATTCTTCAGATGCCGGTATTTGTCGCCCTGTTCAACATTCTCTATATGACAATCGATCTGCGCCAGGCGCCTCTGGGGGGATGGATCAGTGATCTATCCGCGCAGGATCCGTACTATGTGCTGCCCATCGTCATGGGCATCACGATGGTAATCCAGCAAAAGATCACGCCCACGACCATGGATCCGACGCAGGCCAAGATCATGCTGATGCTGCCGGCCTTCATGACGTTCCTGTTCATTAATTTTCCCGCCGGCCTGGTGCTGTACTGGTTGACGAATAATACGCTCACCATCTTGCAGCAGGTGCTCACCGATCGATTCATTTTTCGAAACCGGTCCGCGGTAGCGGAACCTGTCGAAGGTTCCGCCAAGAAATGACTGCGCCGCCCGTATGGATGGAGCCCTTGAGGATACGATTTGCGCGATCGCCACACCGGCGGGTGAAGGCGGAATCGGCATCGTGCGCATTAGCGGGGCGGAGGCACTCGCGGTCGCACAACAAGTTGTCCGATTACGATCGGGCCGCTCCCTGACATCCGCTCCCTCTTTTACTCTCCAGCTCGCCGATATCTGTGCGCCTGCGGCATCACGTGCCCCCCACGAGGAAGCCCACACCTCTCCTGACGCCGCGGCTGACGTCATAGACGAGGGGCTTGTGGTGGTGATGCGCGCGCCGCGGTCTTATACCGCGGAGGATCTGGTGGAGCTGCATTGTCATGGAAGCACCATCGTGCTGGGCCGCGTCTGCGAGGCCTGTCTCGCGGCGGGCGCGCGGCTGGCACAGCCCGGAGAGTTTACGAAACGCGCCTTCTTGAATGGCCGTCTCGATCTGTCACAGGCAGAGGCCGTCCTGGATACGATCCGGGCGACCTCCGACTCCGGATTGAAGGTGGCGCAGCGGCAATTACGAGGACAGCTCGGCCGGCAGGTCGACGCGCTACGGGCCGGCCTGGTGACCATGTTGGCGCAGGTCGAGGCGGGGATTGATTTCGTCGACGAGGACATCTCGTTTATCGACCGGGATGAGTTGGTCCGATCTATCGAGAAAACGCTGGCCCAGATACAAGCCATGCTGGCGACCGCGAATAGCGGACGGGTATTGCGGGAGGGCGCCAGGGTCGTCATTCTGGGGCGTCCGAATGTCGGAAAGTCGAGCCTCCTCAACCGGCTTTTGCAGGAAGATCGGGCCATCGTCACGGATATCCCAGGGACGACACGGGACGTCATCGAAGAGGAAGTTTCCTTCGGCGGTTGTAGGTTCACCCTGGTCGATACGGCCGGAATACGCGAGACCTCCGATGTGGTGGAGCTGGAGGGAATGAAGCGCACGGAAGCCGCTCGCAGACAAGCGGATGTGGTGTTGCATGTGCTGGATGCCTGTGGGATCAGAGACGGCGCGGCTCTTTCTGTAGATGATACGAGGCCCGATGAAAAAAGCTTAGTCGTCCTCAATAAAATGGATCTGTTTGATCATCCCATGGCGGATACTGTCGTTCAGCAGGCTTCCCGTATGGTAAACGGAACGGTCATTCCGATATCGGTTCAGTCCGGTCTTGGCCTAGAAGCGCTGAAAGGCGCCATTCGCGTCCTGCTAGGCCAAACGTCCTTCGAGGCGAGCGACGGTGTGGTGGTGACGAATGTACGTCATGCGGACGCCCTGACGAGGGCCTCGAAGTCTCTTCGGGAAGCACTCGCTGCGGTGAAAGAAGAGCGTACGGCGGAATGTGTCGCCGTCGATCTGCGTGAAGCGTCGGAGGCTCTCGGGGAAATCACAGGCGCAATCACATCGGAAGAAGTGCTCAATCGGATTTTTGCCGATTTCTGTATCGGCAAGTAGGAGGACCGGTGGCTCAGGCATACGATGTCATCGTCGTGGGAGGAGGGCATGCCGGTTGCGAAGCGGCTCTCGCGTCTGCCCGCATGGGGGCGAATACGCTTCTGTTGACCATGGACACAGACCGAATCGCGCAAATGTCCTGCAATCCGGCGGTCGGGGGCATCGCCAAGGGTCATTTGGTCAAGGAGATCGATGCACTGGGCGGCGAGATGGGCCGCAATACCGATCGCGCCGGTATCCAGTTTCGCTTCATCAATACCAGTAAGGGGCCGGCCGTACGCGCCCTGCGGGTGCAGTGCGATAAGGCGCTTTATCGGCATGCGATGCAACAGACGCTGGCGGGCCAGCCCGGCCTCTGCATCGGAAAAGGAACCGTCGATCGGCTCATCACTCGCGCCAACAAAGTCGCTGGCATCGTTACCGGATCGGGCCAGGCGATTACCGCCAAAGCGGTCATTCTCACATCGGGTACATTCCTTAAGGGACTCATCCATATCGGGCTGAACCACTTTCCCGCCGGTCGTGCGGGGGAGGCCTCTGCCGAGCATTTGTCGGATTGTATGCGTGACTTGGGCTTTGAACTGGGTCGCCTGAAGACCGGCACACCGCCCCGGCTCGACGAAAAGACGATCGACTTTGCGGCGATGGAGCCTCAACCGGGAGATGATCCGCCATCGCCCTTCTCCTCGCGCACGGACCGGATTACAAATCCGCAGGTCGCCTGTCACCTCACGTACACGAATCAGCAGACTCACGACATCATTCGAGCCAACCTGGATCGCTCGCCGCTCTATAGCGGCGTGATCGACTCTGTCGGTCCGCGCTATTGTCCTTCCATCGAGGACAAGGTGGTCCGCTTCGCGGAAAAAGAGCGACATCAGATATTTATCGAGCCTGAGGGCCTGCAGTCGCCGGAGTTTTATCCGAACGGCATTTCCACCAGCCTCCCGGTAGAAGTCCAGGCAGCCATTTTAAAAACCATTCCCGGCCTCCAACAAGCGGCGATGCTGAAGCCAGGCTATGCCATCGAATACGACTATTTCCCCCCGCGCCAGCTCCACGCTACTTTGGAGACAAAGCTGGTTGCCGGGCTTTACCATGCGGGACAGATCAACGGAACATCCGGATATGAAGAGGCGGCCGCGCAAGGGCTGATGGCTGGTATCAACGCCGTTCTTAAACTGAACGAACGGCCTGGGCTGGTACTCAACCGATCTCAGGCTTACATCGGGGTGCTGATCGACGACCTCATCACGAAGGATGCGTATGAACCATATCGCATGTTCACATCCAGGGCGGAGTACCGGTTGTTGCTTCGCCATAGCAACGCCGACCTTCGTTTAACTGAAATTGGACATACCGTTGGCCTGGTAAACGAGCATGCCCTCCAGAGATTGTTGGACAAGAAAGGACGCATTGAACAGGAGATTGCCAGGTTGAATGACAGTCGTCCGAAACTGAACAATAGACTGATGAGCAAACTGAAAGGGTCTTACCTCGAGGATGTGTCTTCCTCTCAGACTCTTGCCCAGATACTGCGACGGCAGGAATCAACCTACGCGGCACTCTTACAGGCACTTGAGATATCAATGGGTGAAGAGAACGAAGAAATCGCCGCCGAAGTAGAACTGCAGATCAAATATGAAGGGTACATTCGTCGCCAGTTGAACCAGGTCGCGAAGGTGAAACGGTTCGAAAACAGAACCATTCCTTCGGCCATGAATTATGATGACATTCCAGGTTTCTCTAGAGAAGTCCGCGAAAAACTGAAGAGCGTTCGCCCTGAGACACTCGGACAGGCTTCACGAATATCAGGAGTGACACCGGCGGCGATTGCTCTCTTAATGGTCGCTATCGAAAAATATCGCCAATCTCCTCCATCTGCCCATTCAGACCTCAACCTCATCCATACATGACAGGTTGATCTTTTGTGCCCGTTCGAGTATTTGTTCCACGTGGAACATAGTGGTGCCATCCAATTATTGGCTGACTACGCCTCCTCTGCAAATATCGAGCTCTCCAATGACCAACTCGAGGCGTTTCAGACATATCTTGTGCAGTTACAGCTTTGGAACCGATCTACAAATCTCACAAGTATCACTAGTCCCGAGGACATTGTTGCCAAGCACTTCATCGACTCCATTGCCGTACTCCAAGCCGAACCCATGATGGCGGGGGCGAGGGTATTGGACGTGGGGTCTGGAGCAGGATTCCCAGGGATTCCATTGCAAATCGCCCGACCTGATCTAAACGTCACGTTACTCGAACCTGCGCAAAAAAAGGCTTCTTTCCTCCATTTTATTGTGGGATCCCTGCGGCTGAACCGGACCAAAATCTTTAATGAAACATTTGAACGGTTCACAGGGGTGAAGACTTTACAACCATTTGATTACATTACTATCAGAGCGCTCAGATACGAATTGCTCCTGAATCATTCCAGAGGACTGCTCACCCCATGTGGCAAGGTCATTTTGTACCTGTCACAGCCCTTTCAAGGACAATCGACGACAACCGGAGAGTGGCTCGTTCACAACCAGTTCCAGTTCAAGCTTCCCATGGCCAAAGGTACACGCTCAATAGCGATGTTGACCCTGGCCCCCTAAACGTTCCACGTGGAACATCGTTTGCCGAATCAGGGAGTATAAGCGGTTGTCTAAAATTATTGCGGTCGCAAACCAAAAGGGCGGAGTGGGTAAGACCACGACGTCGGTGAACCTCTCTTCTGCCATTGCCGTTCAAGGGAAAACGGTGCTCTTGGTCGATCTTGATCCGCAAGGCAACGCCACAAGCGGGCTTGGCGTTGACCCTCGAACCCTGAACGGTACTGTGTATCATTGCTTGATTAAGGAGAGGACGGCATCGGAGGTCGTACTCAAAACTGACGTGAGTGGGCTTTGTCTCTTACCAGCCAATGCCGAATTGGCCGGTGCGGAAGTCGAACTCGTCACTGTGACGGACCGGCAGAATAATTTAAAAGCGGCGCTGCTTGAATTAGGCGAAAGATATGATTTTATTTTCATCGATTGTCCGCCGGCCCTTGGAATTTTGACTGTCAACGCCCTGGCAGCCGCCCACTCGGTGCTCATCCCGGTTCAATGCGAATATTACGCAATGGAAGGACTCACACGGTTGCTCGGCAGCATAGAACGAGTGCGGGAATCCTGTAATCAGACGCTGCAGTTGGAAGGTATTTTGTTGACCATGTTTGACGCGCGAAATACGTTGTCACGGCAGGTGGCTGAGCAAGTGCGCGCCCACTTCGTCGGGAAGGTTTATCAAGCGGTAATCCCGCGCAATGTGGCTCTGGCAGAAAAGTCGGAGGCCAAGCGGTCTTAGGAAGACAATTAATGAGATCAACTCCTTGGCTCACAGAACGACATGGCTACGATCCGACTTGGCAGGTGGCTGAGCAAGTGCGCGCCCACTTCGTCGGGAAGGTTTATCAAGCGGTAATCCCGCGCAATGTGGCTCTGGCAGAA
>CBDIWQ010000267.1:0-4717 GCA_965285965.1 uncultured bacterium
CCCAACTCCTTGGCTCACAGAACGACATGGCTACGATCCGACTTTCGGTGCCGGCGTGGCGGAGCTGCCGCCACTATTGGTAGAAGTGTGCGATCGTCAGCGCCAGGTGGAGCCGTACAATCTGCGGCGTTCGGAGGTCACCGCTCTCAATCGGGCCTGCCACCCATGGCCGCTTCTCCGTTATCGAGCCAGGGATGCCGCCTCAGCCAAAGGCTCCTTCGACCACCTCTGGATGGTGAGTGTGCTGAACGACCCGGAACGCTTCCCGCATCTTTCGCCCTTGTCCTATGGCAATGCCGACCCCGTCACCTTTGACCCCGCGAAGTTCCGGCAGGAACGGCGGATCGTGCAAGTCCTGGTCAATCGCTGCATGGCGAAGCTTCAGCTGCCCGGACTGGTCACCACCACCACGGAAGAAGTCGTGTGGATCGCAGAATGGTGTCACCGCCACCGGGTGCCCTATCTCGTCGAACGCAAGCAATACGCCACGGCGCTGGTAGGCGATCCGATTTGCTTTATCCGCGTCGGCGTGAGGCGGCGGCCGTAGGAACAAGCCGGGAGCCGGGGCTAGAGGTGAAACCCGGTCGTCGCTTTGGACGGATCATTCAGATACTGGCGGGAGTAGCGGACATAGTTGGCGGCCGAGGCTGCGATCCAGGCCAACTCCCGGTCGGTGACCGGCCGCTTGACACGCGCCGGCGATCCCAGGATCAAACTCTTTGGAGGGACTATAGTTCCCTCGGTGACGAGCGCGCCGGCCCCCACGACCGAATCCTCGCCGATCACCGCTCCATCCATGATAATCGCCCCCATGCCGACGAGCACCCGATCCTTGATCGTGCAGCCATGCAGGACGACGCGGTGCCCGACGGTCACGTCATCCCCGATGATCAACGGATGGGTGTCGTGACTGACATGCAGCATGCAAAGATCCTGCACATTGGTCCGGTGCCCGATCCGGATATAGTGCACGTCGCCCCGGATGACCGTATGGAACCAGGCGCTGCAGTGCTCACCCATGACCACGTCACCGATGACCACGGCGGTCTCTTCAATGAAACAAGACGGCGGGATGGTCGGCGTGATGCCTTGAAACGTGCGGATCATAGCTGCACTCTAGGGGAATCGTCCTGCTCCTGCAAGCGCTCATTGACAGTCTTTTTGACCCTCCCGTAGACTGGCTCCCATGTCTCAACCGCTCATCAACCCGACCCGTGTGAAACCGGTGAAACGTCCTCCTTCCGGCCAGGCCACGACCACCGTCGGGTTCGTCAACCTGGGCTGCTCCAAGAACCAGGTGGATTCGGAAGTGATGCTCGGCACGCTGGTCCACGACGGGTTTCAGCTGACCGGCGATCCGAAGCAGGCTGAGGTGGTGATCATCAATACCTGCGGCTTCATTGAAGAAGCCAAGCAGGAGTCGATCAACACCATCCTGGAACATGGCCGCCTCAAAACAAAGGGAGCCTGCCGGGTCCTGATCGCGGCCGGGTGCCTGGCGCAGCGCTATCAAGGCGACCTGCTGAAGGCATTGCCGGAATTGGACGGTGTAGTGGGTACCGGCGAATTCGGAAAGATTGCGGACATCTGCCGCGATCTCCTGGTGCCCAAACGACGCCACCAGCGTCTCTGGATCAGCCCGCCTCCGTATCTCTATGATGAACTGGCTCCTCGCCTGAGGCTCGGCAAACAGCATAGCGCCTACATCAAAATTGCCGAGGGCTGCAATCGCAACTGCGCCTTCTGTGCCATTCCCCTGATGCGCGGCAAACAGCGCAGCCGCCCGGTGGAATCCATTGTGGCCGAAGCCCGGCGTCTGGCGGCGGAAGGGGTCCGGGAAATCAACCTGATCTCGCAGGATACGATCAACTACGGGGTCGACCTGGGTCTGCGCCAGGGGCTCGTGCAGCTCCTTCGCGAGTTGGTGAACGTGCCGGACCTGCGCTGGATCCGGCCATTTTATCTCTACCCTCAGCAGGTCACGGATGAGTTGCTGGACCTCTATGCGGGGGAGGAAAAGATCACCAAGTACATCGACATGCCGTTACAGCACATCAACGATCGCATGCTGAAACGCATGCACCGGCTCGGCGATCATGCGGCCATTGACCGCCTCGTGGAGCGCATACGGACCCGGGTGCCCGGCCTCACGTTCCGGACCGCCTTCATCGTGGGATTCCCCGGCGAAACGGACGAGGCCTATGAAGAGCTGAAAACGTACGTGGAACGAATGCAGTTCGATCGCGTCGCGGTCTTCCTGTATTCGGATGAAGAGGACACGCCGGCAGTGGCGCTCGACGGCAAAGTCGAGCGGGCGGTGATGGAAGACCGGCGAAACGAATTGCTGGCCGTCCAAGACACCATCGCCGCCGCACAGGGCCATGCCCGAATCGGATCCGTGCTGGAGGTGATGGTCGAAGGCGTCTCCGAAGAGACGGAATGGTTGCTCGAAGGCCGGCACCAGGGATTAGCGCCGGAAATCGACGGCGTTGTCTATATCAACGAGGGGGCCGCCACGGCCGGCCAGTTCGTGAAGGTCGAAATCACTGATGCCGCGCTGTACGATCTCGTCGGCCACATCGTTTCCTAGCATCGGTTCATCCCACGACATGAGAGACACGGCAGTCAACCCAACATAGGAGCGGCGATGGCAGCCCAGAGACGAGAATCGGTCGTACTCCTCGTTCAATGTCAGGACCGGAAGGGGATCGTGGCCCGCGTTTCGGGATTCATTCACGATTTTGGCGGGAACATCCTGCACTCCGATCACCATACCGATGAAGAAACGAATGATTTCCTGATGCGCATGGAGTTTTCGACCGAGGGGCTGCAGATGCCTCCCGAGGATATCCCCGCCGCCTTTGCCCCCATCGCAAGAGTGTTCGGAATGCGGTATGAAGTCCGCCCGAACAGCCGACGCACCAAAGTCGGGATGCTGGTGTCGAAGCAGGATCACTGTCTGGCCGATTTGCTGCAGCGGCACCGTCGGGATGAACTGCACATCGACATCCCCATCATTATTTCCAACCATGAGACCTGCGCCGGATGGGCGGAGCTGTTTAAGATCCCCTTTATGGTCTGCCCGGTGACGAAGGAAACCAAGCCGGAACAGGAACAGCAGGTGCTTTCCTTATTGCAAGGGCAGGGCGTCGAACTGGTCGTGATGGCCCGCTACATGCAGATTTTGAGCGCCGACTTCCTGGCGAAAGTCGGCTGCCCGGTCATCAACATTCATCATTCGTTCCTTCCGGCGTTCATCGGTGCCAATCCCTATCGACAGGCCTATGACCGCGGCGTCAAAATCATCGGAGCGACCGCACACTATGCGACCGAGGATTTGGACGAAGGCCCCATCATTGAACAGGATGTGATCCGTGTGGGTCATCGGAACACCGTGGACGATCTGGTGAGAAAGGGACGCGATTTGGAGGAAATGGTGCTCGCCCGCGCGGTCCGCCTGCACGTGGAGCGCCGGGTGCTGGTCTATGGACGGAAAACCGTCGTCTTTGACTGAGAGCTGGCTTCGCGGGCAACAAAAAAGAGAGAACGGGTCTTAAGCCGCTCTCTCTTTTTTGTTATAGCACCGGTCGAGATCTTAGACCTTCGCCGATAAGAACAGAGAATTCCCCCGCCGGTTGATGAGAATCAACACATTGTCCCCTTTTTTGACGCCGGAGGACATCTTTTCGAAGTCCTTCACCGACTTCACCCGCTGCCGGTTGATTTCTTTGATGACGTCCCCGGGCATCAGACCGGCCTTCTGAGCCCCGCTCTCCGGGTCGACCTTGGTGACGACTACGCCTTGCGCCTTGCCTTTGAGGCCTAGTTCCTTGGCCGTTTCCTGATCCAGGTCTTGGACGGCCACGCCGGCAAAGGCGTAATCGGCCTCGCCGGTTTCCACCTTGGCGATCTTGGTCGTATCCGGTTGTTCATTGACCGTGACGGTGACTTCCCGTTCACGCCCGTCCCGTATGACGCTCACCGGCACCTTGCTTCCGACCGGCGTCCTCGTCACGAGACGCTGCAGCGCGACGGCGTCTTCCACCGGTTGGCCGTGATACTTCGTGATGACATCCCCTTGCTTGATCCCGGCGTGATCGGCGGGGCTCTCGTCTTTCACATCGCTGACGAGGGCGCCCTTGGAATCCTTGAGGCCGAAGGACTTGGCCAGATCATGAGTCAAGTCCTGGATGCCCACTCCAAGATAGCCTCGAACCACCTTGCCGGTTTTGATCAGGCTCTCGTAGATGGGTTTGCTCATGGTCGTCGAAACCGCGAATCCCACGCCTTGATAGCCGCCGCTCTGCGAGAAGATCGCCGTATTGATGCCAACAAGCTCGCCTTTTGTGTTGACCAGGGCGCCGCCGGAATTCCCCGGATTGATGGCCGCGTCGGTCTGGATGAAGTCTTCATATTGAGTGATGCCCATGTGTGAGGACTACCGGCCGATCGAGCGGATCGCACCCGGCGTTATCTCCCGGCAGGACGTCGATACCGCGCTGCAAACCGGCATCATCGCGGTTGACAGTATGATCCCGATCGGCCGCGGCCAGCGCAAGTCGGATCGTAGCCATGTCGTTCTGTGAGCCAAGGAGTTGGGCCTTAATGTTGTCTTCCTAAGACCGCTTGGCCCTCCGACTTAATCCTTGAGGCCGAAGGACTTGGCCAGATCATGAGTCAAGTCCTGGATGCCCACTCCAAGATAGCCTCGAACCAC
>CBDIWQ010000268.1:0-6146 GCA_965285965.1 uncultured bacterium
CCAAGAGTCGGTGCGGGAAGTCGATAGCGTCGGGCGCTATGGCGGCGAGGAGTTTGCAGTCGTCCTTCCCCACACGGGACTGGAGCAAGCGTACGCATCGGCTGAACGTCTCCGTGCCAACCTCGAACGCCGGGCCTTCGACTTGGCGGACGGCCAGATCCGCCTTACGGCCAGCATCGGGCTGGCGTCTCTTGGGGGTCCGGACATCGGCACCGTGCCTGATTGGATCGCCGCGGCAGATGCGGCGCTCTATGCCGCCAAAGCGCAGGGACGGAACTGCATCGTTGCCAAGAGCCCGGGGCAGTATTCGCCCGCTCACATGGCGGTTCTCTGTCTGGCCGCCTAACTGTTTCAAGGAACATGACTATGCCGGTCTCATCGCAAAGCTCATCGTCTCGCATCCATCTCTCGCCCGATGAACACCGCGAATGGATCCGGATCGACGATCAGCTCCTGCTGGAATATCGTTTGTTGAGCGACCCGGCCGATGAGCCGCCGCCGGGTCTGCCACCGGTCACGCAGGAGATCATTGCCGCCGCCGTTGGCAAGCCGACGGCGGATCTGCTGGCGCGGTCCGGCGACATCCTGGCCGGTTCGCCGCTGTTGCCCTGGATCATGAAAGTTGACTGGCTTCTTGAAGTCATGTTGAAGGCGATGGCCGCCCAACATCCGGACAGCATGGCCATCGCACGCATGACCGATGTCAACATCAGCGGCGGCGGTATCAGTTTTGTCTCTGCACGTCAATTTGCCGCGGGAGACCGCTTGGCCGTCAAAATCATCCTGCCGCCGTTCACACCCGTCCAAGCCGTTGCGCAGGTGATACGGTCGACGGCTCACGAGGGCGGGCCGGGATTCGTCATCGCCACGCAGTTCGAAAACATGGCGGCCGACGAGCAGGATCATATCATCCGCCACGTCATCCACCTTCAAGCCGAACGACTCCGTGCCCGCCGCAACAGTAGCGGATGAACCTTCAGGCGGCGGGCGACTATCGGAAATGAAGCGCGGGATCGGTACGTAGGGGCAACGATCGAGTCAGGCGGCTTGTGAAGGGCCGACGGTCAACAAGGGAAGCAGGGCGTCGGTGACACGCTGAAGCGCGATCGCCGCGGCGGCCGCCGGGTCGCTCTCCACCACGGGAAGGTAGCTGCGGACGGCTCGCTCCATGGCCGGATCATCGGGAATTTCTCCCAGCAGGGTCAAATCTCCTCCCACGTATTCCTTCAACAGCTTTCGGAGTTGCAAGACATTCACGCGAGAGCGGCCTGACACACGGTTCAAGATCAGGGCCGGGTGGAAGGTTTTCAGCGCCGTCTCTGCGATCCCGCGGCCGGCTTCGTCGGTCTTTCCCGCGACATCCAGCACTTCTTCGACGCTGCTAAAGTCCCTTTCCGACAGCGCCGCGGCTATCGCATCTCGCGCAAGGAACGATGAAAGCACCCGCCGGATCGCCGCCAGTTTGATGAAGCGATACAGATCCAATACGGAGGTGGGGTCGGGCGTGGCCACCACCAGGTGATGGTCCGCCATGAGAAAGAAGTCCAGCGCATGATAGCCGGTGCCGGCCCCGATGTCGACGACGATGACGTCCGCCTCTATGTCCTGCAAATGACGGATCAACCGCTTCTTCTTCGAGTACGCCATGTTGGCGGTGGCCAAGGTATCGCCGGTGCCGGGAATGATCCGCAGCCCCGGATGGAGCGGGAGAGCGTGCGCCACGTCTCCGAGGCGCTCCACCCGCCTGCTGAGGAAGTCCGTGAGCGTCAGGGCAGGATTCAACAGGCCGAATAGGATGTGACTATCGGCTCCTCCGATATCCAGATCCGCCAAGACAACCTGCCGCCCGCCCTTCGCCAAGAGCAAGGCCAGATTGGCCGCAACGACACTTTTGCCGACGCCGCCTTTGCCGGACGCAATGGAAACAATGCAAGCCATTGAGACACGTTCCTGGTGGTTAGGCCTCTGTCGGTCGATGGCCCGGGAAACATAAGGGAGACAACGCCGCTGAGCCCGACACGAGTGGAGCGCCAGGTCCCGCAATGGACGGAAGCCGCCATTTAAGTTTTCAATCCGCCACACCGATATCGCATTCGCTATGAATACAACAGTGCCAGGATCCATCGGACAGCATTCAGAGGGGATGTCCGCGACGGACGGCGAGATCATGACGGTGGTGGAGGTGGCCAGCTTCCTCCGGGTGCCGAAATCCACTGTGTACAAGCTTGCCAGGCAGGGTGAGTTGCCGGCCTCAAAGATCGGGAAGCATTGGCGCTTCCTCCGTCGCGACATTCATGAGTGGATGCACCGTCGTTCTCAGGCGGCGTAGGCGTAGCACGCTTGCTCACCGCCGGGACCGGAAGCGGCAGCGCTTCCGCGCCATTGCCTCGGGTGTCGACGAATGAAGGGAAGAATGGGACACGCAACTTCCAAATCGGACGCGGAACAGCATCTCTCCATGAGCGCCGACACCTTCGCGCAGCTGCGGGAATTCATCTATGAGCAGACCGGCATCACGTTCCAACACAATCAGAAATATTTACTCGAAAGCCGCCTGCTGAGCCGGTTGAAGCGCCACAAGCTGGCCTCTTATCAGGACTACTACCACTATTTGCGCTCCGATCCCTATCGCGACAAGGAACTGACGTCGCTCTACGAGCTCATTACCACGAATGAAACCTACTTCTACCGTGATATCCCGCAACTGGATACGTTCATGGGCACTATCGTGCCGGCGGCCATGGAAGCGAACAAAGATTCCCGGCAACTGCGCATCTGGAGCGCCGCCTGTTCAACGGGCGACGAGGTCTACACGTTGGCCATCCTCCTGCAGGAGCATCCGCCCCTCGCCGGATGGACCATCGACATGCTGGGGACGGACATCAGCGATGCCGTCCTGGACAAAGCCAAGGCCGCGCTCTATGGAGCCCATACGCTCCGTCATGTCCCCGCGGCGCTCAAAGCCAAGTATTTTGCCGAGCACCGGGGCCTGTTTGCGCTCAGCCCGGAGATCAAGCGGCGCGTCAAGCTCATGAACTTGAACCTCTATGACCGTCCGCGGCTCAAACTGATTCGTGGGATGGACATCATCTTCTGCCGCAATTGCCTTATCTATTTCGACGACAAAGCCAAACAGCAAATTTTGACCGATCTCCACGCGGCCTTGAAGCCGAACGGATACTTAGTGATCGGGTTCTCCGAGTCCCTCAGCCACATGGCCGCGTTGTTCCGCCCCATCCATGCCGGGCGGTCGGTCGTGTATCAAAAAGTGTGAAGGAGGTAGTGATCATGCCGGCAGATCTCAACATGAAAATCCTCGTCGTGGATGACATGTCCACCATGCGGAGAATCGTCAAGAACATCTTGAAGCAGCTGGGCTTCGCCAACATGGAAGAAGCGGAAAACGGACAGGAAGCGTTGGCCAAATTGCGCACCGACTCCTACGGCTTTGTGGTCTCCGACTGGAACATGCCGGTGATGGCCGGCATTGAAATGCTCCGCGCCATTCGCGCGGACGAGAAACTCAAGCATATTCCCGTCCTCATGGTCACCGCCGAAGCACAAAAAGAAAATCTGATCGAAGCGATTCAGGCGGGGGTCAACAATTACGTCGTCAAGCCGTTCACTGCCGAAGTCATGCAGGAAAAGATCGGCAAAATCTTCAAATAGGAAGGATGCCCGGCATGGCGCCTCGCACCACCGCACCGAACAGGCTTCTGAAATCGCAATCGATTATGGATCCGACCGGCGCTCCCATCGACACCCAGATTTACGATCAACTGGGCGAACTGGCGCGGTTCATCGATACCACGTTGAAGACGATTACACAGTTCAGGGATCCGATGAGCGCCACCACCGAACAACTGACGGAGTCGGCGAACCATCTTAGGGACCTCAAACGATTGACTGAAGACGGCGCGCACCAGGTCATGCAGATCGTCGAAACGCTCCAAGACAATCACCGGAGCCTCGTGACGCATCTCGACGCGGTGAGCCGGGCCGTTTCGTCCGCGCCGGGATTGACGGAAGCGGCGGCCACGGTCTCAGCCATGGAACACGCCCTCGCCCGGAACGAGAAGCCGTTGGTCGACATTCTCACCGCGCTCTCGTTTCAGGATCTGGCCGCCCAGCGCGTCAACAAGCTGGTCACCATCGTGGAAGAAGTCGAACACAGGCTGCTGGAACTCGTGGTGGTCTTCGGACCCTATACGAAAGGAGCCGGGACCGCGGAGGCAAGCAAGACGACGGCCATGTTGAAGCAATTGGAGGCCTCCAAGACCACGGCCATGGATCAGGATCTGGCGGACGAAATCCTAAAGCAGTTCGGATTCAACTAGCTGAGTGACGCGTGACGGGTGATGAGTCAGGACCACCAAGCAACGTGATCGGGATCGTCGGACTCATTGATCACACACATCACGGATCACCGTGTTGCCTCGGAGGATGCTATGAGCGATGAGATGCAGGAAATTCTCAATGACTTTTTGACCGAATCCAACGAGATGATCGACGTGCTCGATCAGCGCTTTGTGGTGCTCGAATCGGACCCGAACAACGCGGATCTGCTGAACGAAATTTTCCGCGCCATGCACAGCATGAAAGGCTCGGCGGGATTTTTGGGGTTCAACCACCTCGTCGACGTGACCCACCGCGCCGAAAGCATTCTCAATAAAATGCGGCAGGGCGAAATGGCGGTCGTCCCGGAGGTCATCAACGTCATCCTGGAAACCGTCGACGTGGTCAAGGCCATCATGGCCGATATCCGGCAAACCGGGACGGATACACATGTGCCTATCGAGGGCATGGCGAAAAAACTCGACGACGTACTCGCGGGCAAGATCAGCGCAGCCGCCGCTCCGCCGGCCGCTGCCGTGCAGGCGGAGACGCGCCGACCGGCCGCCGCGGCGCATGAGACGATCGGAGAAATTCTCGTCCATGACGGGCTGGCGACCAAAGAGCAGGTCTTCGACGCGCTGACCGAGCAGCAGAAACAGCCGGAACCGAAGCAGCCCTTGGGAGAACTCCTGGTTCAAGCGAAGGCCATTACGGAGCGAGCGCTGGACCATGCGCTGAACAAGCAAGAGCGCCAGCCGAAGACGGGGGAGGAGGACCAGACCATCCGGGTGGAAACCCGGCGGTTGGACTCGGTCATGAATTTGGTCGGCGAGCTGGTGCTCGGGCGTAATCGCCTCATCAAAATCGGAGGCATTCTCGAGCAGCACCACGAATCCGACCCGCAGGTGCGCGCCCTAAGCGAGACGCTCACCCAACTGAATCTCGTCACGACCGATTTGCAGCTCGCCGTGATGAAGACCCGCATGCTTCCCATCCGGAAAGTGCTGGCGAAGTTGCCGAGGATGGTTCGCGACCTGTCTCAAAAGCTGGGCAAGCAAGTGCGGCTCGAGACCCACGGCGAGGAGACGGAATTGGACAAATCCGTCGCGGACGAGATCGGAGACCCGCTGGTCCACCTGGTGCGCAACGCCATCGATCACGGCATCGAAATGCCCACTGAACGGCATGAGCGGAACAAGCCGACGGAGGGCATCCTGCGCATTGCCGCCAGTCAGGAAGGCAATAGCATCGTCATCCGGATTCAAGACGACGGGCGCGGCATTCCGCTCGACAAGGTCAAAGCCAAGGCCCTGGCCAAGGGATTGATCAGCGAGGCGGAACTGGCCGCCATGGAGCCGCGGGAAATCGTGAACCTGATCTTTCTGCCGGGGTTCAGCACGGCGGAGAAGGTCACGGACGTGTCCGGCCGAGGGGTCGGCATGGACGTCGTGAGGACCAATATCCGGAAAATGAACGGAACGGTCGAAATCGAATCGGAGCAGGGAAAGGGCAGCCTGATCACAATTAAGCTGCCGCTGACGATTGCCATCATCCAGGCCTTGATGGTGGAGGTCGAGCGGGCCACCTTTGCGATCCCGCTCAGTTCGGTGATTGAAGCCGTCCGGATCACGAAGTCGGACATCAAAACCATCAACGGACGTGAAGTATTGCACCTCCGTGATCGGGTGCTGCCGCTGCTTCGGCTGGCTCAGGAGTTCGACTTGCCGGCCGATGCCACCCGCGAGCGGTTCAACGTGGTGGTGGCGGCCCTCGGAGACCGCCGGATCGGGGTGGTGGTCGATGAGCTCCGC
>CBDIWQ010000269.1:0-4089 GCA_965285965.1 uncultured bacterium
CGAAAATTCCCCGGAAATGATTTATCAACTCGACCGGTCCGGTCGGTTCGTCCATGTGAACCAGACGGGCCTCGAAAAATTGGGCTATAGCCGCGACCAGATGATGGCCATGCATTTGTGGGACCTCGTGCCCAATGCCCAGGCTCCCCATGTCCTGACCTATTTGGAGCGGCTCATGTCGACCGGACGCAATACCATTGAAACGGTGTTCATGGCGAAAGACGGCCGCACCATTGATGTGGAGATTCATGCCACCGCGCTCTTCGATCAGCTGAGCGGAGACCTCGTGCATACCCGCGCTTTCGTACGGGACGTCACGGAGCGGCATCGGTTGGAGCAGCAGCTCCAACAATATACGACCAAGCTCGAGTTGGCCGTGTCGGAGCGGACCCAGCAGTTGGTCGCCTCACAAGCCCGGTATAAAGCTCTTTTCGACCTGGTCGCCGATTCGGTCTTCATGGTCGACCAGGAAGGCACCATTGTGGCGGTGAACAAGCGCGAAGAGCAGGCACTGGGTTATTCGGAATCGGAGGTGATCGGCCGCAGCATTTTTACGGTCATGCTGCCGATCTATGGTGAACGGTTACGCACGCTGCTTCAAGAACTGGCGAGCGGCCAGCGGCAGGTGCCCACCCAGGAAGTTGGCGTGCGGAACGCGGCTGGCGTGGAGTTGCCCGTGGAAATGGATCTCATACGGGTGGGGGGCGACGATCGGGTGTTAGTCATGGCGCAGTTGCGCGATATCACCGACCGAAAACGGCTGGAGCGGCAACTGCAATCATACCGTGAGGAATTGGAACTCAAAGTCCGGGAGCGGACTCGAGAGATCGAGCAAACGAAACAGTACCTGGAGAATCTGCTTGAGAACGCGAACGATGTCATTTACACGCTGGATACGGAACAGCAATTCACCTACGTCAACGGAAAGGTCGAGGCCTGGGGATATCGAAAAGAGGACCTCATCGGCCGACCCTACCTCTCTCTTCTCTCGAAGCGGCATCGGGGCCGGCGGCTGAAAAGCACGCTCGACATCGGTGCCAAACAGGTCTATGAGGTGGAGGTCGTTACTCGAACCGGAGAGGCGCGATTGGTTATGGTCAGCGTGTCGCCATTGCATGGGGTTGAGGGAGAGATATTGGGCGTGCTCGGAATTGCGCGCGATATGACGGACACCAAGAAACTCGAGCAGCAGATCCGCAACTCGGAGAAGCTGGCGTCGGTCGGAAAACTGGCGGCCGGAGTGGCGCACGAGATCAATAACCCCCTCGGCGGTATACTGAACTGTC
Organism: uncultured bacterium; assembly: GCA_965285965.1. GTDB lineage: Bacteria > Nitrospirota > Nitrospiria > Nitrospirales > Nitrospiraceae > Nitrospira_D. Next base: position 1,287 of record CBDIWQ010000269.1, read on the forward strand.
TCTATAACCTGGGCAAAGGGACGGTATCGCCGGCCAGACGGGAGGAGTATCTCGCGTCTATGGAGGACGGCCTGCGCCGGGTGCAACGAATTGTGCGGCAGTTACTGGATTTCTCACAGCAGCATCAGCCCGAATATTCGTTGACTGACATCAACCAGGTCATCGAGCGCGTCCTGGTACTGACCACCCATTTGCTGGCCCCTAACCGGATCGTTCTGGAGACGGTGTTGGGCGCTTCGCTTCCGAAGCTCATGATTGATCAGCACATGATCGAGCAAGTGCTCATGAACCTGGTGCTCAATGCGGTGCAGGCCATGAAGGACGGCGGGGTCTTGGGCATCCGTACGGCGGTGGAAGAAGGCCTCTGCCAGGTCATGATCCGCGATAGCGGGTCCGGCATTCCGGCTTCCGTGCTGCCCAAGATTTTTGATCCGTTCTTCACCACCAAGAACGAAGGGGAGGGGACCGGGCTGGGATTATCCGTGAGCCTGGGCATCATCGAACGGCATGGCGGGAAAATCCTGGTCGACAGCGAAGTGGGCCGGGGGACGGTGTTTACTCTGTGCCTCCCGGTGTCTCGGGAACGGCAGCCAGCGGAGAAAGTGTCATGACGGCGCTCAAGATCCTCATCGTCGACGATGAACCGCTCATGCGGTTGTCGATGCTGGATGCGCTGGAAGCGGTAGGGCATGACGTGCATGCCGCCTCGACCGGCACGGAAGGGATTGATCAGGTCAGGAAGCAGGCGTTTGATCTGGTCATCACCGATCTCCGGCTGCCTGGGGCAGATGGATTGACGGTGCTGAAGGCCGCGAGAGAGACACATCCAGAAACCGAAGTGTTGGTGATTACCGCCCATGGATCGGTGGAAACCGCGGTGGGTGCGATGAAGCTGGGAGGCTTCGATTATATCACCAAGCCGTTTCAGATGGATGAGCTGCTGTTGATCGTCGAGCGGGTCGGGACAGTGGTGGGGCTCCGCAAGGAAAACCGGGATCTCAAGGAGGCGCTGGAAGATAAGTTCAGCTTCGGCGGAATTCTCGGCGCCAACACCCGCATGCGCGCGGTGCTCGACAAGCTGAAACTGGTCGCCGCCACGGATTCGACGGTGCTCATTCTGGGAGAAAGTGGAACCGGTAAAGAACTGGCGGCGAATGCCGTACATCAGAATAGTCCTCGTCGCGACTATCCCCTGATTAAAGTCAGTTGTGCCGCGTTGCCGGAAACCCTGCTCGAGGCGGAACTCTTCGGCCATGAGAAAGGCGCGTTCACCGGAGCGTTGCGACAACGGCGGGGCCGCTTTGAAATGGCCAATCGGGGCACCTTGTTCCTCGACGAAATCGGCGAGATTTCGCCCATCGTGCAGGTCAAGCTCCTTCGTGTCCTGCAAGAGCGGAAATTTGAGCGGGTGGGGAGCAACCAGACCCTGGAAGTCGATGTGCGGGTAGTGTGCGCGACTCAAAAGGATTTACGGAAGGAAGTGGCGCAAGGACGATTTCGGGAAGATCTGTTTTATCGCCTGAACGTGGTGCAGGTGGTGATACCGCCTCTGCGTGAGCGGCAGGAAGACATTATGGTCATTGCCGACCATATCCTCCAGAGCTGCTCATCGAAGCTGCACAAGAAGCTGAAGGGCTTTTCTCAGCCGGCCCGCGAACTGCTCCTCCGGTATTCCTTTCCCGGGAATGTCCGCGAGTTGGAAAACATGATCGAGCGGGCGGTGGCTCTGGGACATGAGCGTGACGCCGTCCAGCCGGCGGATCTCTGTGGCTTTCAATCCTGTCCGTACCTGGGCGGGCCGGCGCAAGAATCTTGCGGGTTTTGCAGCGAAGGTCTTTCTGCGGGCAGCAAAAGAAAAGATGTTTCGCTCACGTCGCTCGCGACTGCGCGGGAAGGGTTTGAGAGGGACTATATCGTCGGAGTCTTGGAGCGCGTGGAAGGCAATCGCACGACTGCCTCGAAGATACTGGGTATGTCCCGGAAGGCCTTGTGGGAAAAGTGCAAGCGCTACGGCATTCCCTCAGCCCGCGAGGAGGCCGAGGACGAAGCGGAGTAACCAGCGGTCTTCGGTCCGTCCGACTTCCGCTGGGGTCTTTCGGCGTTTCCTAAGACACTGACCGGGAAGGACACGGGCGAGGCGGACTTGGAGGAAGCTCGCCTAATAACCTTGCGCCAACGTTGGATCGCTGTGCAAGCGTCCTATCTGATCTAACTTCCCCCTGAACGACCGCGACGCTTACTCTTCCGACTTGACTCCGCCTTCCCAGAGCTTGATCGTGCGATCCCAGGAGGCGCTGGCCAGGCGACGCCCGTCAGGAGAGAAGGCGATGCATCGGATCCCGCCGCTGTGGCCTTTCACGGTTTTAAAATTACGGCCTGTGGCGATGTCCCAGAATTTCATGGTCTGGTCGTCGCCGGCGCTGACCAGGACTTTTCCGTCCGGGGAGATGGCGAACGAGCGGATCCACCCGCTATGGCCGGTCAGCGTCTTTTTCTCGATCAGCTTCGGCATCTCGAAAAACTTAATGGTATGATCGCGGCTGCCCGTGATCAACATCTTGCCGTCCGGGGTAAAGGTCATGGCGCCGATCCAATAGTCCATCGGTTTTTGGAAGCCGCCGTCGTCTTCGACAAAGTAGCCGCGGGTCTCCGTGGAGTCTTCCGCATCCCGGCGCCAATGCCCGTCATGCAACACCTTCTCTTCCCCGCTGGGCAACACCTCCCACAGTTTGATCTTTCCGATGTCGGTTCCGGTGGCGAGGTGAATGCCGTCCGGAGAAAAGGCCACGCACACGGACCAATG
>CBDIWQ010000270.1:0-3195 GCA_965285965.1 uncultured bacterium
CGATGGAAACGACGTCATCCGGTATTCCCGCTTCATACGGCCGGCTTCGTAATCGGCCACCAGATCCGGCCAGAGATCCTCGGCCTCGCCGCAGACGATCGCGTCGCAGTGCCGGAGCGCTTCTTCCGGGCAATAGGTGGGGTGGACGCCGCCGAGGACCACGGTCTTGCCGCGTTTACGAAATTCACCGGCGATTTCATAGGCCCGCGGGGCGTAGCAGGTCATGATGGAGAGGCCCACCATTTCACAAGGATGGTCGAAATCGATATCGGTGACCGCTTCGTCCACGAGGTCCACATCCCAGGACTCCGGGGTGTAGGCGGCAATGGTCGGCAAGCTCAGCTTGGGAAACCAGACGGCACGGCGTTCCGCGGCGGTCAGATGATACGGATTGTTCCTGGGGTACGGGTCGACCAGCAACAACCGCCGCCTCGTGCCGCCTTTCGTTTCCTGCGTCTGTCGTGCCGGCTGGATGAGCTTCATAAGGCAGTCCCTCCTGTGTCTGCGGCACGCCTTCGTCAGAGAGCCTCTGATCGAAGACGAAGGTCAATCTGTCACTTGTCTATCGGGTCCCGATCGGTCTCAGCGGGGGCAACACTTCGTCTTGCCCAACGGGTCCCACGACGGGGGTGTCCTCGCCAGGGACCTGGTCAACCGGCGGTGGCGGCGCACCGCCTTGCGACTCGAGTCGCTTCTGGCGCTCGATGACGGGGGCGACTCCCACCATTTCAGGAGGCACCGGCGGTCCGACCACGCCGCAGCCCGCCATCATGCACGGCCCCAGTACGGCTATCAATATGCTCCGCAGCAGCATGACGCTCATGCAAGGGCCCTTACCCATTCGCGTATGCGCCGGTCGACCTGCTTGTAGGCGGTGCCGCCGATTTGGGCTTTCCGCCCGATCGCCCCTTCCACCGTCAGCCGCTGCAGGACGGACGCGTCAAACTTCGCGGAAAAAACTTCCAACTCCTCCAGAGAAAGTTCACTGAGCTCCCGGTCTTGCTCGAGTGCCCAACGCACGATATTGCCCGTGATCGCATGGGCTTCACGAAACGGCACGCCTTTGGTGACGAGATAGTCCGCCAACTCCGTCGCCAGCATGCCGCCGCCTCGCAGCGCGCGCGTCAGTGCTTTCCGATCGACCTTCAGCCGGCGCATCAATTCCGTCATGACTTCCAGAGAACTTTCCGCCGTATCGAGCGCGTCAAATAACGCCGGCTTATCTTCCTGCAAGTCTCGATTATAACTCATGGGAAGGGCCTTCAGGGTGGTCAACAAGCCGATCAGATGCCCGTACACCCGCCCGGTCTTCCCTCGGACAAGTTCCGGCACGTCGGGATTCTTCTTCTGCGGCATCATGCTGCTTCCGGTGCAGAAGGCATCGGGCAACTCAATAAAATGAAACTCCTGCGTCGACCACAGAATGAGTTCTTCACTCAGCCTGGACAAATGCATCATGATGAGCGCCAAGGCCGCAACCACCTCAATCATGAAGTCGCGATCCGACACGGCATCCAGGCTGTTCTGCGTGACGGCTGGGAAATCCAGCAGCGAGGCGGTCACCTGCCGGTCGACCGGATAGTTTGATCCCGCCAGGGCGCCGGAGCCGAGCGGCATGACGTTGAGCCTCCTCCGGGCATCGTCCAGGCGTCCTTTGTCACGCTGGAACATTTCCACGTAGGCCAACAGATGATGTGCGAGCAGCACGGGCTGCGCGCGCTGCAGATGGGTATAACCGGGCATCGGCACGTCACGATGCTCGGAGGCCAACTGCACGAGGACCCGCTGAAAGCTTCCCACCCGGCCACACATGGCCGTGAGCCACTCGCGCAGATACAGTCGCATGTCGAGCGCCACTTGGTCATTGCGGCTGCGTCCGGTGTGCAGCTTGCCCCCCACTGGACCGATGAGTTCGGTCAACCGCCGCTCGATCGCCATATGGATGTCTTCATCTTCGGGGAGGAACGTAAAGCGGTCTTGCGCGAGTTCCTGTTTCACGAGCTGCAACCCGCGCACGATCATCGCGGTCTCCCGTCGACTCAAGACGCCCGCCTGGGCCAAGGTCTGGCAATGAGCGATGCTGCCCTGAATATCATGCGCATACAGCCGGCGGTCCACCCCGATCGACCGGGTGAACCCTTCCACCATCCGATCGGTCTGCTCGCTGAATCGGCCGGCCCACGCCTTTTTCGCTCCGAATCCAGACCGCCTTTCGCCTTTCCCTTTCCCTGACGCCATTACAGGGATGCTTTCTTCCGTTGCGCCCTGATTTTGAGCCGCAATGCGTTCAGCCGGATAAATCCTTCGGCGTCTTTTTGATTGTACACGTCGTCCTCTTCAAAGGTGGCGATGTCGAGCCGATAGAGCGACTGCTTCGACTTCCGCCCGGCCAGCGTGCAACTCCCTTTATACAGCTTCACCCTCGCCGTCCCCGTGACATCTGCCTGCGCCTGGTCGAGGGCCGTCTGCAGCATGTCACGCTCGGGGCTAAACCAATAGCCGTTATAAATCAGTTCCGCATAGCGCGGAATGAGACTGTCCCGCAGATGGAGCACTTCTCGATCCATCGTCAGGGACTCCAGCCCGCGATGCGCCACATGCAGGATCGTGCCGCCCGGTGTTTCATAGACGCCCCGGGATTTCATGCCGACATACCGGTTTTCCACCAGATCGACGCGGCCGATGCCGTGCGCGCCGCCCAGCTTGTTGAGGTGCGCCAAGAGTTTCGCCGGGCTCATTTTCCGGCCGTCGACCGCCACCGGGTTGCCGGCCTCATAGTCGATTTCCACTTCCAGCGGGCGGTCCGGAGCCTTTTCCGGCGACACCGTCATCTGGAAAATCTCATCCGGCGGGGACGCCCACGGATCTTCCAGGATGCCGCCCTCGTAGCTCACGTGGAACAGGTTGAGATCCATGCTATACGGTTTGGCCTTGGTGGCCGTCACCGGAATGCCATGACGATCGGCATATTCGATCAGCTCCCGCCGCGACCGCATGGTCCATTCCCGCCAGGGCGCAATGATCTGCAAGCGCGGAGCCAGCGCCGTATAGGTGATCTCGAACCGCACCTGATCGTTGCCTTTGCCGGTGGCCCCGTGACAGACGGCCTCCGCCCCTTCGGCCAGCGCGATTTCCGCCTGCCGGCGGGCGATGAGCGGGCGGGCGATGGACGTGCCCAGCAAATAGCACCCTTCA
>CBDIWQ010000271.1:0-4145 GCA_965285965.1 uncultured bacterium
ACCGTCAACCGCGCCAATCCTACGCCGGACCTCGGAGTCATTGAAGCGACCAACCCGTGCGGGGAGCAACCGTTGCTGCCCTATGAATCCTGCACGCTCGGATCCATCAACGTGGCCCGATGCCTCACTACCGTGGGCCGCCGAACAGCCATCGACTATGAGCGCCTGGCAACCGCGATTCGGCTGGCCGTCCGTTTTCTAGACAATGTGTTGGACCGCACGCGCTTTCCGATATCGGCGGTCGAAACGCACACGAAACTCACCAGAAAGATCGGCCTTGGGATCATGGGATTCGCCGATTTATTGATCCACCTTGGCATTCCGTACGACAGTGAGGAGGCGCTCAAGACCGGTGAAGCCCTGATGAGTTTCGTACAGTTGCATGGGCACGCCGCGTCTCAGGAACTGGCAAAAGAGCGCGGCGTCTTTCCCGCCTATCCAGGCAGCCTCCTACAGGCGCAGGGCCTCCGCAGGCGCAACGCCACGGTCACGACCATCGCCCCCACCGGCACCATCAGTATCATCGCCGACTGCTCGGCCGGAATTGAACCGCTGTACGGCATCAGCGTGGCCCGTACGATCACGGAAGACCTTCGCTTGGAAAGCCTGCATCCTGAATTCCTGAAACAAGCTCGGGCCCGGGGGCTGTCCATGGCACCGTTGAGGACAGCGCTGGGGGAGAGCGAGTCCATCCAACACCTGACGCGGATCCCCGAGGATCTGCGACGGTTGTTCGTCACGGCCCATGATATTGCGCCAGCCCACCATGTGCGCATGCAAGCCGTTTTTCAGCGGTATAGCGATAGCGGCGTATCCAAAACCATCAATCTGCCCTTTACCGCGCGGCAGGAGGAGGTCGCCTCAGCGTTTCTCCTCGCCCACGAACTCGAATGCAAAGGCCTGACGGTGTATCGTTCCGGCAGCCGCGAGCATCAGGTCTTGGTCTGCTCTCATGGGCGACCTTGCTGACCGGAGGCTGCACCGCTTTCTCCTTGCAAATTGACAGCCTCTGAGGTTGGTGATAAGTACTTTCCACGTATCTGAAGAGAAATGATTGCCACAGGGAGGTGCCCGATGTTCGCTGTTGCTGGAGTCCCGTCCTTCGCCGGGAGTCCTCTGAGTTGGAGTCTCCTCTTCGCCCGGCAGCCGGAACCGGATTTGGAATTCACGGAGGAGGAGTTGGAACAAACTACCAACGTGCGATCGTCTAGTCCGGTCAAACCTCCGAAAAAGTCAGGCGGCCGTCCGTTCCTCTGGATTCTCCTGCTTCTCTTGGTGGGAGGCGGTGCCTATGTCGCCATGGAGCCGGAAATCATAACGGACCTGTTAGGCCCGCTTGTGGGAGAATCTCCCGAGCCTCAAACGCAGCCCCCGCTGGCAATGAGGCCGCCTCGCCCCATACCGGCCCCCGGCGCACCGGCCGGTCAAAGCGAACCATCCTCCTCCGCGCCGGTCCAATCGCCGTCGGTACCCTCGCCGCAGGGGGCGGCACCGACGGCTGTTCCGACGCCGACACCCGTTCCAACGCCGGGCATGCCGGCTGATTCGGGCCCAGCGCCTTCTTCCATGCCGTCGATGGCGACGCCCAGTCCCCTCTACGGAGAAGGGCAAAAGGTAACGGCCATGCTACCCTCCACCGCGGCCGGTGACACCATCACTCTTATGCAGGACGCAACCGGTACCAGGCCAGGCCCGACCGTCCATCCCGGCACGACGCTCACTATTTTGGATGGAGACCTGCAAAACAGCGGATGGGTCTATTCCGTCCGTAGCGACGAAGGCGCGAAAGGCTGGATTGCCGAAAATCGGCTCCGATTGAAACCGTAGTCGTCGGGAGTTTTGTCTCACGGAGGGCGGCGGCGCGTCAGCGCCGCCGCCCTCCGTGCTATACTGCCCTCCGCTTGACTCACGCTCCGTTACCCATGCAAGGAAACCATGCGCGCGGTCATCTTTGATTTCGATGGTGTCATTGCCGATACGGAACCGCTGCACTTCGAAGGGTTGCGCCGAACTCTCGCCGACATAGGGATCACGCTGACAGAAACGGATTACTATGCCAATTATCTCGGTTTCGACGACCGGGGATGCATTCTCGAAGCTCTTCGGGCCAACCAGCGTGCAGCGCCTCTTCCGCTGGTGCAGGAACTGATGCGGCACAAAGCGGAGGCGTACCTGGCTTCCGTAAAAGACCATCTCGTCATTTTCCCGGGCGTGCAGGCATTCGTCGAGGCCGCGGCCGCGGCCTACCCGATCGCCATTGCGTCCGGCGCCCTGAGGCCGGAGATTGAGCTTATTCTGGAACAGGCGGGCATCCGCAAGGCGTTCCGTCATATCACCAGTGCGGAGGACGTGAGCCACGGCAAACCAGATCCCGAGCCGTTCCTGCATGCGCTCAACGCGTTGAATCGAGGTTGCGCTACCTCGCCGATCACACCGGACGGCTGTCTCGTCATTGAGGAGTCGCTGCCGGGCATCAGGGCCGCCAGGGCGGCGGGCATGAAGGTGCTCGCCGTGGCCAATACCCACACCATGCAAGACTTGCATGAAGCCCATGCCGTCACCCACAATCTCCAAGACGTGCTCCTCGGCGACTTGCACGGCCGCCTCTGGCCCGCAGCGTGACAACGGCGTTATGAGAATCTGCTCTTTTGTCCCCGGTGCCACGGAAGTCATCGCCGCCCTCGGCCTGGCAGACCAACTCGTCGGAATCAGCCATGAGTGCGACTTTCCTCCTTCTCTCACGCATATCCCTGTGATGATCGAACCGCTCGTGGGCCGGGACCCGGCTCTCAGCGCGGACATCGATCGGCAGGTGAAAGCGATGGCGGCGGGCGGACAGCATCTGTACCGGCTCAATGAGGCGGCTTTTCACGACGCTCGACCGGATCTGATTTTGACGCAGGACCTCTGTCATGTCTGTGCCGTCACGCCGGATCAGCTCGGCCGTGCCATACAAGCACTCGACCGGCGGCCGGATATGATCACGCTGAGTCCCACCTCGCTCAACGATATGCTGGCTGATATTGAACGCATCGCTCGCGCCGTCGGCAAACTCGAGGAAGGGCAGGCCCTCCGGGAGAGCCTCCGCCGACGTCTTGAAAGAGTCCGCTCGCGCGCCGGGGCCCGGCCCACGCGCCCCCGCGTCGTGTGCCTGGAATGGTTAGGGCCGCTCTACCTTGGCGGTCATTGGGTGCCGCAAATGGTGGAGTTCGCCGGTGGGCAGGACGTGCTGGGCTGCCAGGATGCACCGTCGCGCGAGACGACCTGGAAGGAAGTAGAAGCGGCGCAGCCGGATGTCATCGTGGTCATGCCCTGCGGATATACCATCGACCGGACGCTGGAAGAACTGTCACACCAGGGCAGCCGGTACGGGGATTGGGCACGTGCGCTCCATCGTTGGCCGCGGACCTATGCGGTCAATGCCGCCGCGCATTACAGCCGCCCTGGTCCCCGACTCGTCGACGGCGTCGAAGTGTTGGCCGCTATCCTGCATCAGGACGATCATAATCCGGTCGGCCAAGAACAAGCGAGACGGCTCGATGCCCTGGCGCTCGATCTGGAACACTCCTCATGACGGCCGCGGAAGCTCAAGCTTACTGTACGGCCTACACCAAAAAGAGCGGCAGCAATTTTTATTACTCCTTCCTGTTTCTGCCCAAACCACGACGCGAGGCGATGTACACCGTCTATGCCTTTTGTAAGGCCGTGGACAGCGCGGTAGATGAACCTCCCGCCGGCAGCAACCCGCAGGAAGAGTTAACGCGGTGGCGAACGGAACTCGAAGCGGTCTACCACGGCACGCCGACGTTCCCCATCACGGTGAGCTTGTCCCACCATGTCCAAACCCTCTCCATTCCGAAAGCCTATTTCGAGGAACTGATCAAAGGCGTGGAAATGGATCTCGTCAATACCCGCTATCCGACTTTCGACGAATTATCGCTCTATTGCTACCGCGTCGCCTCGGTGGAAGTCGGATCGTAGCCATGTCGTTCTGTGAGCCAAGGAGTTGATCTCATTAATTGTCTTCCTAAGACCGCTTGGCCTCCGACTTACCCTCTCCATTCCGAAAGCCTATTTCGAGGAACTGATCAAAGGCGTGGAAATGGATCTCGTCAATACCCGCTATCCGACTTTCGACGAATTAT
>CBDIWQ010000272.1:0-9087 GCA_965285965.1 uncultured bacterium
TCCTCAGGTCCTACCACGGCGTGAGCATGTGGCCCCCAGGCCTTTGCCCCTCTCTCGCCTGCGAGACGCGGATGAGCCGGGATGAAGTCGGAGGCCAAGCGGTCTTAGGAAGACAATGCGCCACTTCAACTCCTTGGCTCACAGAACGACATGGCTACGATCCGACTTAGCCTATCACGAGCCTGTTGCGGCTCCGGCTATGGCGCGATCTCAAGATGCGTTGCATATAAAGAGGGAGTAACGATCATCTCCATATCTCGCAGGTCCCCTCGGGACAGACCAAGGGGGACGCACAGAAACTCCTGGGATTATCCAGGAGGAAGGAGAACGGTTTATGGCAACACCTAAAAGAGTCGCATCGAGCCTCGCCGTATCCGATGAACGGCCCCCCGTTTGTGCGGTGTCTGACATCCTGCTGCACAAGCATTTTCCATTCATCCAGACAGGCGGGTCTCCTCAGGTCCTACCACGGCGTGAGCATGTGGCCCCCAGGCCTTTGCCCCTCTCTCGCCTGCGAGACGCGGATGAGCCGGGATGTCCCTTCCCTTCGCAGACGATGTCAGAACTGACGAAGTCGGAGGTGCTGGATGTGGTCGAGATTCTTCACCACACCATGGAAGCCACGACGGGGGAGGACATCCACCATGTCCTTCGCATGCTTCAGCGGGCTCTCGCCTGTCCACGAGTGATCGGCGGCGTGGCGGAATTCAGCCGCCAAGGCGGATTCAAGGAATTCACCCGCGTGCTGAACGTGAGTTATCCGAGCGATTGGCTCTATGCCTATTGCAAGAATGCGTATGCAACGGTCGATCCGGTGTTGCGGTCGCTCCCCTCGGGCCTCCCCTCACAAAGCTGGGCCCAGAGTTATTCGACCGCCCGATCGCGGAGACAGTTGGAATTCATCGAGGAAGCCCGGTCCTTTGGCCTGACGCATGGCATCACCACCGGACTGCTCGATCATAAGCGAGGGTTTGCCACCTTCTTTTCCTTTGCCGGAGGTGACGCAAGGGGCACGGCCCGCTACCGCGGGCTCCTGGAGTATCTGGCGCCCTACCTCCACCGCGTATTGATAGCCGGCACTCAGGCCTCAGTGCCCGAAGGAGGCAAGGGGCTGTCACCACGGGAAATGACCGTCTTACTGTGGATGAAGGAAGGAAAAACGAACTGGGAAATCGCGCGGATCGTGGGAGTGACGGAACGGACGGTGCGCTTCCATGTCGAAAGCATCTTTACGAAACTCGATGCCAGCTCACGCACGCAAGCCGTGGCCGTGGCCATGGAGCATGGGTTGCTGTCCAACGAATGAGCGGCTCGAAGGAGTGGTTCCGTCACGCGGCCGCACAGGTCGGCGCCCGCTTGCGGACCGGGCGCTGATCTCGGATCCGGGCCTTCACCCCGCCGGATGGCGCACACCCCTCTCGCGGCTCCCGGGGCAGGAACCCGCTTTTCTGAAACGCCGCCGCACCGTCCACTCCGTTCATCCACAACAAGAACAGCGGCCGGTGCTGCGCTGCGGTCTCGGCGAAGCGCTGCCAGTCAAGGATGGCAGCCACTGACTGCGCTCCAGCCGGCGGCAGGGATACGGGCGGACTGATGGCCTCGCACGCCAGCCCAATACCGCGAAGCACCCGCAAAAAGCGCTTCTCGACGACCATATACATGTACCGGACCTCGTTCTGGACGGCCCACTGATACACCCCCTTGATGAGCACCAGCATCAAACGACTGGAGAGGCCTTTGTCCGTTAGGGTGGGATCTAACGCCAGCCTGGTAATCTCTGCCGTATCGTCCGCCTTCCGGATGTCGCAGCCCGCCGGTAAACAGGCGCGGAACTCATTTTCTAACATGAAGGGATAAGAAGACCGGACCATCCGGAAGACACCCACCAGCCTCTCGTCCTTGTCGAACAACCCCACCGATGTCGCAAAGGCATCGTAGACATCCACTTCAATTCCATCGGGGCTTGGCTCGACCCACTGAAGGCGATGCGCAAAGACCTGATGCCGCAAGGCATACGAGGCACTAAGGTCTCGTTCGCCGGCCAAAGTTCTCACCGTGAGTGCTTCTTCCCGAAACGCAATTGGTCGACTCTCGTCCAATAGCAGCATGGGGGCCTCCTCCTTATGGGAACGGTTGACCGACGATTCCCAGGAGATGCCCCAACGTAAGGCCTGGAGTCACCTGGCCGACCCGCCAGGTGCTACCTTTCCGGGCCCCTTTTATGATGGCGCCAGTGGATCACAATCCCAACGGCAACTCATCACTAGCGAGGGCTTTCTTATGACGCGGAATGAACTGCGATTGCGCTTAGTTCCGGCAACAAACCATCGACGTGGTCAGGCTCGCCGCAGCTTCAATGCGACCGTCCAGGACCGGCGGAGACCACCGTCGGTGCCAGCCCTATCCGGGGAGCTGGCCGCCGCGCTGCGCGCCTCTGAGCAACGGCTCAGCGCCTTACTGGAAGACCGTGGACGAATCGGACGTGACTTGCATGATTGCGTCTTGCAATCACTGTATGCGATCGGACTCAGCCTGGAACACTCGCGTCGTGTAACCCCCAACCCAATAGCCCGGCCGTCGGGCAACCAGGCCATCGATCAGCTGAATGGGCTTATTCAGGAAATCCGACGCATGATCCGCGGGTTGGAATACGGGACGCTCGAGAAATTTGATTTACCTTGTGAGCTTGAGGGGCTTGTCAGCACCTATTCACAGATTACACCGCTGCAGATTGCCTTGGAACTCCAGCCGAAAGCTCTCGACGTGCTTACCGGCGAAGAGGAGCGCGAAATCCTGAACATCGTGAGAGAAGCGCTCAGCAACTGTGTCCGCCATGCCGGCGCCGAACGAGCACGGATTCGGCTCCAGACCCGCGGCTCAGGCGTCCGCCTGGCCATCGAAGACAACGGATCCGGCTTCGACCCGGACAAACAGCCGGTCACCGGGTATGGGCTCGCGAACATGGCGGCGCGCGCGAAAAAGCTCGGCGGTCATTTGACGATCCGTTCGCACATCGGCCGTGGCACGAAAATCGTGGCCGAATTCTCTTTGGAACCCATTCTGGCACCGGCATGAAGCGCACCCCTATCCGGCTGATTCTCATCGATGATCATGAGCTGGTCCGCAAGGGGCTGCGTTCGGTATTGGACCTTGAAGAAGATCTCCGTGTGATTGGTGAAGCGGAAACGGTGGGAGAAGGGGTGGCCCTCGTGCAACACCTCCATCCGCAGATGGTACTGCTCGACATGCGGCTTCCCGACGCATCCGGGATCGAAGCCTGCCGGCGGTTGCTGGCGGCGTCCGCGGAGATCCGCATCCTCGTCCTCACCAGCTATGCCGAAGATGCCACCGTCCTGGCGGCGGTGCAAAGCGGCGCGCATGGCTATGTTCTGAAAGATGTACGAGCCTCCGAGTTGATCGGAGCCATCCGCACGGTTGGAGAAGGCCGCGGCTATCTCGATCCGCGCATCGCCCAGCAAGCCTTGCATTGGATTCGCACGAGGCCGCGGGCGGGCGGCGTGCCGGAAGGGCTGGCACAGTTGTCGCCTCAGGAACGTCTCATCATGCCGCTCCTGGCCGAGGGGAAGACCAACAAGGAAATCGCGTCTGAGCTGCGTCTCAGCGATAAAACCGTGAAGAACTATCTGGCGAACATCTTCGACAAACTCCATGTGAAGCGCCGCACTGAAGCGGTCGCTTACTTTTTGCGGGCCACCGCCTCCGGCGCCGACATTCTCTCATCGCCCTCAGAGCACCTCTTTCGCCGCTGAAGGGGCTGACGCCGGTGCGCTCAGGCCTCCCAAGGAGCAGGGCTCCTGGGCGCCCAAGCGGCATCGGCCGCTCTGCCTGCCTCGTTACCCAGCATATGACGACTTGCGGAGCAGCGCTGCGGCAACCGGGCGGTATCGCTTGAAGACGCGACCGGGCATCTTTTCTATGCCAACCTCAGGACCGGGCTAGGCCAAGCAAGCGCACGGCGGAGAGGACTGTCCTCGGACATCGCACCTGTCCGGTGCTATCGGCTGAATTGACAGTTTTTCCGTCTCTGACTAGGATACGCCCCACTTTGTGGCTTACAGCTTGAGGTTGCCGAAGGAGGTCTGATGTCGGAACAGCATGTCACCCCGTTGATCGGTTCCACCAAACCCGTGCCCACACGCACGGCCGTGGAACGGTTCGAGCATATCTTCGAAATGGCAGTCTTTTCCAGCCGGTGGATCCAAGCGCCGTTGTACGCCGGGCTCATCATGGCCGAACTGCTCTATGCGTACAAGTTTCTGGTCGAACTGTGGGAGATGGTCGTGCACATTCAGAAGATGGACGAAACCATCTTCATGCTGGGCGTCCTGGGCCTGATTGATGTCACCATGGTGGCCAATCTCCTGACAATGGTGATCATCGGCGGTTACGCGACCTTCGTCAGCAAACTGGATCTCGAAACCCACCCGGATCGTCCGGATTGGCTCACCCATGTGGATCCGGGCACGATTAAAATCAAGCTCGCCGCCTCCTTGGTGGGGATCTCGAGCATCCATCTGTTGAAATCATTTGTGGATATCGCCAACGAAAATCCGGAACACGTCAAATGGAAGATCTTTATTCACATGACGTTCCTCGGGTCCGCCATCCTGCTGGCCTGGACCGATAAGATCATGCAAAAGGACAAAAAGCACTGAGCGGACGGCGAGCCTTCCGCCGGCCCTGCGACTGCCTCAGCGAGCGGGCGGCTATTGCCAGGCCGCGGTCAAATCGCCGGTCTCGGCCCGCCAATGGGGTGTCCAGACCAGGGCGAACAATTTCACCGCAATGTTGGCTTTGGCAGGTCTAAGAGACAGGGACTCGAGCCGTTCGTTCAACGGATCTGCCGAAGCCGCCATCAGGCTGCTTTCCGACTTGAATTGAGCTTCCAGCTCCGTCAATTGCTGCTGCAGGACCGCGACCGTCTCTTCCGCCTGGCCGACGTCCTGAGACTCCTTCATGACGCGGCCGGCACTTCTCATAGCCGTGGTTGCTCGGCCGATGTTCGTGGCGCTGATGGTTTTCCGACCCAGGAACGCGCCCAGGATCGAGGCCCCGACTGAAATGGCCGCCTGGAACTGACTGTTGCGAGCTTCCGTCTGCTGCCGGGCTTTGGTATGTTCCGCGCGTCTGATGCGTTCCTGTAACGCCGTGATCTTTGGGGCATACTTTAGGCGCAAGCCCTCCGCCGCCTTGTCGCGGTGCTCGCGGCCCGACTGCACCAGCCGGAGACGAAAGTCCCGCTCCGACTCCCCCGGCTTCGAGATGTCCCGGCTGCTCGGACTCTTGAACAACTCCACTTTTTGGGTTCTAAAGAGCCATGCGGCGAACTCCTTATTCCAATCCGTATAGCTCCTGCCCTTGGCCGCAACGGCGGGAACCGGCAGAAATCGCGCCCCCTCCGCCGGAGTCTGCTCAAGATCAGCCACGCTCACCGGCACTCGACCGGCCCGCTCCCAATCGAGAGGAACCGGGCCATCCGCCACGGGAACCAGGACGGTCACGTCGTGCACGGCGTCGATGCCGTTCTTCTGATCGGCATAGCGAACGCTCGACGATCCCAGGAGCATCGGCGCATACACCAATGTGCTTCCGGCTGGCTTGGAGCCACGAAAAGGGAGAAAATACTGAGGCACCTCAGGCGGCAAGACCGGGCGTGATCCGTGATGCGTGACGGGTGAGGCGTGAGAGGCATGCGGCTGAGAGACGGGTACGTCAAGTTCCGCACCCCGCGATGCCCGTTTCACCGGATCCATCAGAGTCTTGATCTGCGTGCGAGTCAGCGGACCGCGCAAATAGGACAGGCACCAGCGTGTCTCAAACAGGACCGGTTCATCCTCATGCACATTGTTCATGAGAAACATGCGGTTGCCGAGTCCGGCCAGGACCTGCTCCATCCGTCCCCGGTCGAATCGGTGCCCCGCACTGGATGAGGCGCCTTCCAATCCTTCCAGGACGCGCGCCTTGTCCCGCTCGGTCTGCAGGCGGCCGATGAACCAGGTGCCGGTATTGGCGAGGCCCTTGTAGTCCAGGTCGACCGGATTCTGGGTCGCGAGTACGACCCCTAATCCGAAGGCCCGTGCTTGTTTCAGCAGCGTGAGCAGCGGCAGTTTGGAAGGCGGATTCGCCACCGGAGGGAAGTACCCGAAAATCTCGTCCATATAGAGCAGGGCGCGCAAACTGGTCGTTCCGGACTGCGTCCGCATCCAGCCCACCATCTGGCTCAGGAGCAGCGTCACAAAAAACATCCGCTCCACATCGGTCAAATGCGCAATGGAGAAAATGGCCAGGCGCGGCCGACCCGACGCCGTGTAGAGCATCTGCTGTATGTCCAACGGCTCCCCTTCCAGCCACGACTCGAAGCCCGGCGCGGCGAGGAGGTTGTTCAGCTTCATCGCCAGGGCAAACCGATCCTTGGACGGGAAAAACGACTCGACATCCATAACGCCGACCTTCGGGAACGGAGGGGACTGAATGGCATGGATCAGGGCCGCCACATCCAGGTCCTCCCCTCGCTTCCACGCCTGGGCGAGTATCGTCGAGAGCAGAATGTGCTCGCGGCTTTGGATCGGATCGGCGGCCAGACCCAGCAGCCCCAGAAGGCTCGTGACAGTGGTGCCGATCCGCTCGCGAAGCAACTCCGCTTCCTCCCGCACGGCTGCGGGAGGGGCCGCGAAGGACTTGAGGATGGAGACCGGCAACCCTGCCTGGCTGCCGGGGGTGTAGATCACCACCTCGGCCGCGTCCCGCAACCGTTGAATGCGGGCGTCGTCCTGCTGCCACGCTGCGAGTCCCTTCTTCCAGAGTTCCGCCTGCTGGGTCGCGTACTCGGCCGCCGACAAGCCTTTCTTCCGCGCCTCGTCTTCGTTGATCCAGGGTTGAAAGACTTCACCCGTCAGGCCCGGAAACGTGAGCATCAGGTTTCCCAGATCCCCCTTGGGATCGATGATGATGGCGGGGATATGGTCGATCGCCGCTTCTTCAAGGAGCGAGAGACACAGGCCGGTTTTGCCGCTCCCGGTCATCCCCACACACACGGCATGGGTCACCAGGTCTTTCGCATCGTAGAGCAGCCACCCCGGCTTCGGCTGCTTCGTCGCCAGGTCGTACGGACGGCCGAGATAAAAGACGCCGAGCTTTTCGAAATCCTCGGTTGTGCTGGTACTGGATGTGGTCGAGCCCTTTGCTACGCTTCTTTTCTTGG
Source organism: uncultured bacterium (assembly GCA_965285965.1). Taxonomy (GTDB): domain Bacteria; phylum Nitrospirota; class Nitrospiria; order Nitrospirales; family Nitrospiraceae; genus Nitrospira_D. Next base: position 7,223 of record CBDIWQ010000272.1, read on the forward strand.
ATGGCATGGGTCGGTTCTCCTTATCCCTGTCCTAAGGGGGCAGTCTGACTGTTCTTCACTGCGCGCGTCGCACGAGCACTGTCTATCCTGTGCGTTCAGCGAGCAAAAAGAATGGACAGGCTGCTCCCGCCCTCACCACTCCTTGAAAATGAGGAACACGGCGCCGGCCATCAACCCGAATCCGGCCACATAATTCCACTTGAGCGGCTCTTTGAGATAGAGCACCGAGAAAATGCAAAACACCACGAGGGTAATGACCTCTTGAATCGTTTTCAACTGCGCGGCGCTGAACTCGTAGTGGCCGATGCGGTTGGCCGGCACCTGGAAACAATACTCCGCGAAAGCGATGCCCCAGCTCACGACAATGGCCATCCATAAGGGCGAGTCCTTGTATTTCAGATGCCCATACCAGGCGAAGGTCATGAAGATGTTGGAAATGGTGAGGAGGATGACAGTGTGCATGAATTCCCCTTCGGCGCCGACGTCTTCTACTGTGCGGCTCGTAACTTGATCGCTTAGATGCCCGCTTCCTTCAACACCTGGCCCGTATAGGAGCGCTTCGATTTGGCGATCTCTTTCGGCGGCCCTTCCGCCACGATCTCGCCGCCCCGGTCCCCGCCGTCGGGCCCCAGGTCAATGATCCAATCGGCGTTCTTGATCACGTCGAGATTGTGCTCGATCACGAGGACGGTGTTGCCCGCCTCGACCAGTCGATCCAACACATCGAGCAGCCGCTGGACGTCCGCGAAGTGCAAGCCGGTCGTCGGTTCGTCCAGGATGTACATCGTGCGTCCCGTCGCCCGCTTGGACAATTCGCGGGAGAGTTTCACCCGTTGCGCCTCGCCGCCGGAAAGGGTGGTCGCAGACTGGCCGAGCTTGACATAGTGCAGTCCCACGTCGTGGAGGGTCTGTAATTTCGCTTTGATGAGCGGGATATGTTCGAAAAATTCCAGCCCCTCGTCCACCGTCATGTTCAAGACATCCGCAATGCTCTTCCCCTTGTGATGGATTTCAAGGGTTTCCCGGTTATAACGCTGGCCTTTGCAGACCTCGCAGGTCACGTAGACGTCAGGCAGAAAATGCATCTCGATCTTAATGAGACCGTCGCCCTGGCAGGCTTCGCACCGGCCGCCTTTGACATTGAAGCTGTACCGGCCCGGCTTATAGCCGCGCACGCGTGATTCCGGCAGATTGGAATACAGGTCGCGAATGTAGCCGAATAATCCCGTATAGGTCGCCGGGTTTGACCGCGGCGTCCGGCCGATCGGCGATTGATCGATATCGATCACCTTATCGAGCGCGTCCACCCCCTTCAGTTCCTTGCAGCCGTCGATCTTGGGCCGCTTTTGATAGAGGAGCTGCGAAAGCGAATGGAACAGCACTTCCAGCACGAGCGTGCTTTTTCCGGACCCGGAGACGCCGGTCACACAGGTGAGCAGCCCCAACGGGATTTTCGCGGTCACATGTTTCAAGTTGTGCTTGCGCGCGTCCACGACCGACAGAAATCCCCGTGGTTTCCGCTGCCGTGGCGGCACGGCCACATTTTGGGTCCCGCGCAGATACTGCCCGGTTAAGGATTTGGGATCCCGCAGAATTTCTTGCGGGGTGCCTTGCGCGATGACGTATCCGCCTTGAGACCCGGCGCCCGGCCCCATGTCGAGAATGTAATCCGCCGCCATCATGGTTTCCGCATCGTGCTCGACCACGACGACGGTATTGCCGAGATCGCGCAGGCGCAAGAGGGTCTGAAGCAGGCGGCGGTTATCGCGTTGATGCAAGCCGATCGACGGCTCGTCGAGGATATAGAGGACGCCCACCAGGCCTGAGCCGATTTGCGTGGCCAGCCGGATCCGTTGCCCTTCGCC
>CBDIWQ010000273.1:0-6685 GCA_965285965.1 uncultured bacterium
ATCTGCGTCACGGTGGTCTTGCCGTTGCTGCCGGTGACGGCGATCAGCGGAAGGTCCATGCGGCGGCGCCATGCTGCCGCCAGCGCACCGAGCGCGCGCCGCGTGTCGGCCACGATCAGGCCCGGCATGTCGAAAGCCGTTCTTCCCCACATGCTGGAGCAAGGGAGAGGTCGGATCATCCATGTCGCGGCCCGTGCGGCGGTCGATCCGTTTCCAGGCGCCGCCGCTTATATCGTCGCGAAATCGGGTCTGGTGGCCCTGGTGAAAACGCTCGCGCTGGAAACAGCCGGGACAGGGATCACCGTCAACGGCATCCTGCCGACGACGATTGATACGCCCGCCAATCGAAAAGCGATGCCCGAGGCGGACCCGTCCAAGTGGGTGAATCCCGAATCCATCGCGCGGCTGTTGCTCTTTTTGGCCTCCCCGGAGGCCGGGCAACTCAACGGGGCGTTGGTTCCCATCGGATAACCGGAGGTGGCATACCATGAAAGCGCACTATCTCGGCCACGTCGTGTTCTACGTGAAGGACTTGGACCAGTCGCTCGCCTTTTATCGTGACTTGCTGGGCTTTACCGAAGTCGGCCGCATCTTCAACGGGGCGGCGGCCGCGCTGACGTCGGGACGCACCCATCATGAGCTGCTCCTCATCCAGGTTGGTGAGGCGCCGGGACCGCCGCAGGGACGTCGACGAGGGCTCTATCACATCGGCATCAAGGTCGGCGATAGTCTCGAGGAGCTGCGCGCGGCGAAGAATGAATTGGAACGGGCCGGCGTCACGATCGACGGCATGAGCGATCATACCGTGAGCCTAAGCCTATACCTGCGCGACCCCGATGGCAATGAAGTCGAGCTGTATACGGATGTGGATGAAGCGCTGTGGAAAAACGATCCCTCGGCGGTCGTCTCGCCGGTCAAGCCGCTCCGCTTATAGCGGCTGATGGGGACTGAAAGCCGGATTGAACTGTTCCGGGGTCCACTAAGGCTCGAACAGGCGTGCGCAGAGGTGGCAGTTAAAGGAACGTCTGAGGCATACTAAGTCTCCATGGACATGCCAGATATCCGGACGATCAAGCCAAACACGACCAGGTACTGCGCCTTGTTGAAGGTCGCCGAAGCCATTGCGGCTCATCGTGATCTGATTTCGCTTTTTCGAGATCTCGCTCAGCGCCTCCCGGTGGTGGCCCCGTTCGACTTCATCGGCTTGGTGTTGCACGATCCGGAGAAGAACGTCATGCGGGTACATGTCCTGGAGAGGGCGGAAGCCCGACATCAGACGACCCGGCTCGATGGCCTCGAACTGCCGATAGAGGAATCCTCAACCGGCTGGGTCTGGACTCATCAGCATCCATTGATCATCCCCTCACTGGCGGACGAAACGAGGTTTGCGATGGGGATGACGGCGCTTCGGGGCATCGGCGTTCAATCCGTGTGCCTCCTGCCCTTGACAACCGCCATGCGACGTTTGGGCGCGATCGGGTTCGGGAGTTTGGAACCAGGGGCTTTCAACGAAGACGATGCGGACTTCCTGAAGCAGGTGGCCACCCAGATTGCCGTGGCGGTCGAAAACGCGCTCAATTATGAGGCGGCGCAGAAGGCGCAGCAGGAACTGGCCAGAGAGCGGGATCGGCTCAGGCTCCTGTTGGACACGAACAACGCGGTCGCCACTCACTTGGAATTGCGGGACTTGTTTCAATCCATGACGGTCAGCATTCGCCGCGTGCTCAAGGCCGATGTCATCAGTCTGACGCTCATGGATCCTCAGCTCAACCAGCTGAGGCTGTATGCCTTGGATTTTCCCGATGGAACCGGCTTCCTCGAGGAAGGAACCACGTGTCTCCTCTGCGGCTGTCCGGCCACCGCCGCGATCACACAGCGGGAAGCGGTCATGCTCAACCGGAAGGACCTGGAACAGTCTGAAAGCACCGTGTCCAAGCGTCTCGTGGCCGAGGGCGTGCGGTCGGCCTGTTGCGTGCCCCTGCTGCTGCGAGATCGCCCATTGGGAGCGCTGAATGTCGGCAGTCTGCGGGAGGAGGCCTTCACAGCGGCCGACGCCGACATGTTAAGCCAAGTGGCCAAGCAAATTGCGCTGGCTGTTGCCAATTCATTGGCCTATCAGGAAATCGCCTCGCTCAAGGATAAGCTGGCGAAAGAAAAGTTGTATCTGGAAGAAGAAATCCAGACGGAATACAACTTCGAGGAAATCATCGGCGACAGCCGGGCGCTCAAACAGGTGCTCAAGCAGGTCCAGACGGTGGCGAAGACCGACTCTACGGTCCTGATTCTTGGCGAAACGGGCAGCGGCAAGGAACTGGTCGCACGCGCCCTCCACAACCGCAGCGACCGGCGTGAGCGGACGTTCGTCAAGCTCAACTGCGCGGCGATCCCCACCGGCTTGCTGGAAAGCGAGTTGTTCGGACATGAGAGAGGCGCGTTCACCGGCGCCATCGCCACCAAGATGGGACGATTCGAGCTGGCTGACCGTGGCACGTTATTCTTAGATGAGGTGGGTGAGATTCCCTTGGAACTTCAGGTCAAGCTGCTCCGCGTGCTCCAGGAGCAGGAGTTTGAACGGCTGGGCAGCACACGGACGATCCGGGTGAACGTCCGCGTCGTCGCGGCGACTAACCGGGATCTGGCCAAAATGGTGGAGGACCAGAAGTTCCGCAGCGATCTGTATTATCGCCTCAAGGTGTTCCCGGTGACGGTTCCCCCGTTGCGGGAGCGCGCGGAGGACATCCCCTTGCTCGTCCGGCATTTTGCCCAAAAGTTTGCGCTACGCATGAACAAGCGCATCGACACGATTCCGGCGGAGGCGATGAAGGCCTTGCAGGGGTATCCCTGGCCAGGGAACATCAGGGAGCTGGAGAACTTCATCGAACGGGCGGTCATTCTGACCTCCGGCAGCGATCTCTTCGTGCCACTGGCAGAATTGAAGCGCCCGGTTCATGCCGGCAATGGATCCATCGCCACGCTGGAAGATGCGGAGCGCGAGCACATTTTGAAGGTGCTGCACGAGTCCCGCTGGGTAATCGGCGGCGGTTCGGGAGCTGCCAGCAAGCTGGGGATGAAACGCACGACGTTGCAATCCAAGATGCAGAAGTTGAAGATCTCCCGCCCAAGCTAGGCCGGTTTCTCACGGCATCGCCGCTCCGTTGCTTTCTCCTCACGTATGATCAGTCGGCTCGTGGGTAACCTCGCCCGTATTTCGGCATATGCCGATCTATCGGCACACATTCTTCGTCGCGACTGAGGAGAGACCATTGGCTTCAAAAGAAACCGTTGGCAATCTGCCAGAATTACATGCACTTAGACAACAGAGTCCCCATTGGACTAAGGGGGAATGGATCCTGCTATTTCTCTGCGTGACATGATAACAAACGGCGATAACAACGCATCCGGGTTTCGATCTTCAGCCACCCCAGCTGACGTATCGATGAGGAGGACAATCATGAAAGCAGGAGCCAAGTTATTGAAGAAGACCAATCGATCTTGGCCGTCTCAGGCGACCCTTTGTCGGCACCGTCCCCCGGCCGTCCTTCAAGGAAGAAGGCCCACTGTGGTCGATGACAGCGGCTCGCTGTCGATCACGGTCTGGGCCTGCGCCGACTGCGGCGAGTTGGTTGAAGAGGTTCGAATTCTACGCCAGACGGCAGAGTTGAACGGCGGCCCATCCGGTATGCGGCCGGCTGCAGCAAGTTGTTAATGTGCCCGCAATTGGCAGGCTCTTCGATTCAAAGAACACTGGCCGACAGGACGGTGAACAGCATGGATGAGGCGGTTTCATTCTTAATGCAGCATGGGGCATTGGTGCTCTTCGCCGTCGTATTCATCGAGCAGATCGGATTGCCGCTGCCGGCGATGCCGCTCCTGATCGCGGCGGGCGCCCTGGCCGGTACGGGAACCATGAGCCTGTGGACGGCGCTTGGCAGCACGGTGTTGGCCGCGGTCGCGGCTGATGGGATATGGTACGAGCTGGGGCGCCGGCGAGGACGCACAGTTCTCGGATGGTTGTGCCGCATTGCGCTCGAACCAGACTCGTGCGTCCGCCGCACGGAAGAATTCTTCGTTCAGCAGGGACCGCGCGCGTTGGTGCTCGCAAAGTTCATCCCGGGGTTCAGCACGATCGCGCCGCCGCTGGCCGGTATTGTCGGGTTGGGGATTCCGCTGTTCCTGTTGTATGACGGGGTCGGCGCGGTGCTGTGGGCCGGATCGTCGGTCGGTCTTGGCTACCTCTTCAGTGATCGCATTGAGGAAGCGCTGGCCTATGGGCATCAGCTGGGTCCCGTCCTCACCCTCAGTGCGGCCGGATTGGTGGCGGCCTATATAGGCTACAAAGCCGCGGCCCGCCGCCGACAGCTTCGCCAGGTTCCGCGGATGACCGCCGCCGAGCTGGCCAACAGATTGGACGGCGAGCGCCCACCCCTGCTCCTCGATGTCCGATCCCGTGCCGTGGGCAGGGAGGACCCAGGGCTGCCAGGGGCCGAGCGGGTGCCGGTCGATGAATTGGCTCGATACGCTAGCCGCCTGGCGCGGGATCGGGATTTGGTGCTGTATTGCGCCTGCCCCGCAGACGTGAGCAGTGCGCAGGGGGCGCTGACCCTGCGCCGCTTGGGTTTCGATCAGGTGTGGGTCCTTCAAGGCGGTGTGACGGCCTGGCATGCGCGCGGGCGGGCGGACAGGGCTGTCGAGCTGATGGCCGTCACCGCCCTGACACATTGAACAAAACTAGCTGTCGGCAGCGATTGGAAAACGATGTTGAAAATCACCATACAAGACGATAAGGCACCCGTGAGGCTCTTGTTGGAGGGCAGACTGGCGGGTGCCTGGGTCGATGAAGCACGCCAGGCCTGGGGAGCACTGCTTCGTCAGTCCGAAAAGCCGCCCGTCGTCGATCTGACGGGGGTCACATATGTGGATACGAATGGAAAAACTCTCCTGGCGGCGATGTGGCGGGAAGGAGCGGACCTCCAGGCGGCCGGCTGCTGCACCAAATTCATTGTTGACGAAATCACCGGGCGCGGCCGTGCTCCACTGTAAAATAGGATGTCCTCGGCGGAAGAGGAAGCTGCTAGAATCCCCTAATAGAGGACATGATGAAAAACAATGACCGACAGTCGATGAATATTGCTGCGCCGCTGCTGGCTGGACTCCTTGTGTTGATCGGCACCGTCGTGGCCGGCTGCAAGCCGGATGCCGGGTCGACACCACCCTCCCCGCCGGTGCCCCGGGTGGAATTCGTGACGGCAACGAGCCGGACCGTCCCGGACGAACCGGAATTTATCGGCCAGGCGGAGGCCTCCCGGCCGGTAGAAATCCGGTCACAGGTAACCGGCATCCTAAAAGCGGTGCTCTTCCCCGAAGGCCGAGACGTCAAGAAGGGCGACAAGCTGTACCAGATCGATCCCATCCCGTTTCAGGCGGCCTACCAGAGCGCCAAAGCGAGAATCGCGGAGGCACAGGCACGACTGATCCAGGCCAAGCAAAATCTGGCACGGGTGAAGCCGCTCTTGGCCGAACAAGCCGTCAGCCAAAAGGACGTGGATGATGCCATCGCGGAAGACCTGGCTGCTAAGGCGGCGCTGGAAGGCGCGAAGGCCGATTTGATGAAAGCGAAGTTCGACTTCGACAATACGGTGATTGTGGCGCCGATCGACGGATTGATCGAGCGGAGCCGGTACTATGAGGGGCGGTTGCTCTCGGCTCAAACGGATCTGCTGACCGTGATCCATCAGGTCGATCCCATGTACGTGGTCGTCAACGTGCCGGAGAGTTTTCTCCTCAACCGGCGGCAGGATGCGGTCGCGATGGGCCTTCAACATCCAGGTCAGTCGCGGCTCAAAGGATCGATCATCTTCGCCGACGGGAGGACGTATCCTCATGAAGGCCTCCTTGATTTTGCCGATGTCGGGCTCCGGACCGAAACGGGGTCGAGGCAGGCCAGATTTGTAGTCCCCAATCCCGATCGGGTGCTGATGCCCGGTCAGTTCGTCACCGTCCGCTTCAAAGGCACCGTCAAGGAAAATGTCGTGCTGGTCCCCCAGCGGGCGGTGCAGCAAGGTCCCCAAGGGCCGATCGTCTTCCTCGCAGGGGAAGGCGACAAAGTCGAAATCCGTCCGGTGAAGGCCAGCAGTTGGCAGGAGCGGGAATGGATCATCGAATCAGGGGTGCAGCCGGGAGAGCGGGTCATCGTCGACGGCTTCCATAAGCTGGCCCCCGGCGCTCCGATTCAGCCGATGCCGGCCGAGGACATGGCGCGTAATGGACAGGCCGCACCGGGCACTGCCGCCGGCGCTGAGAACCGTGCTACCGAGGGCGCTGCGAGAGACACCAAGTGAGCTCACAATTTTTCATTGACCGGCCGATCTTCGCCTCGGTCCTGTCCATCGTCATCGTCGTCATCGGACTGGTGGCGCTGACGACGTTGCCGATCGCGCAATTTCCCGATATCAGCCCGCCCGTGGTCCAGATCGAGGCCGACTACCCTGGAGCCAGTGCGGAGGTGGTGGCGGATTCCGTCGCGCGGACCATCGAAATCCAGCTGCCCGGCATCGACAACTTGTTGTATTACGACTCCACCAGCACGAATGACGGGCACGTCAGCATCCGGCTCACATTCGAAATCGGCACGAACGTCGATATCGCTCAGGTGCAGACGCAGAACCGGGTCAAGCTTGCGGAGCCG
>CBDIWQ010000274.1:0-9039 GCA_965285965.1 uncultured bacterium
TGGCCCAAAATGACCAGCCAGGATGAGTTCCGCTTTCTTGCCGACCTGGTGCTCGCGCGCGCCACGGCCGATGACGCGGTGGTCACGGTGCAGGACCAGCATGTCGGGACCACACGGTTTGCCAACAACCAGATCATTCAGAATGTCGATACCAGACGGGGCACTCTGACGGTCGCCGTCGCGTTCGGAAAGCGACAAGGGACCGCCAGCACCACCGATTTCACGGCCGGCTCCGTCCAGGACGCTCTGGCGCGTGCCGAGCGGATCGCACGCGTCTCCCCGGAAGATCCGGAATATTTGCCGCCGCCGTCTTCCGGAACGTTTGCCGCCCGTCCGACGTCGCGTCCGGAAACGGCGGCGGCGGGGCCGGCCAGGCGGCTCGAATACGCGAATGAGGCGATCGGCCACTGCCGCATGGAAAATATGATGGCGGCCGGCATCGTCAGCTCGTCCACTGCGTCCGTCGGGATTGCGGCAAGCAACGCGCTCTTCGCGTTTGAACAGCGGACCGACGCCCGCTTTAGTGTGACGGTCCAAGCCGGGGACGCGACGGGCTGGAGCGCCGCTGCCCACCGGTCCATCGACCACTTGAGGATTCAAGAGCGCACCTTGACCGCCATCAACAAGGCCAAGCTGAGCCGCGACCCCCGCGAGCTTGCGCCGGGACGGTATCCGGTGATTTTGGAGCCGGCTGCCGTGGCAGGTCTCTGGACGGGCATCCTCTGGTCGCTCGATGCCAAGTCGTATGACAAAGGCACGAGCCCGTTTGCCAAGCGGCTGGGTCAACGCATCGTGGATCACCGGCTGACTTTACAGAACTTGCCCGGCCATGCCGACTTGTTCGGCGTCGGTTTTACCCAGGAGGGTTTGCCGAGCGAGGCTGCCGTGTGGATCGACCACGGTGTCTTGCACCAGCTGGCGTACGATCGTTATACCGCGGCGACCCACGGCATCGGCGCGATTCCCACATTGGATGCGCCCGCCCTCTCCCTGGCCGGTGCGGCCCGCGATAAAGTGCAGGACTTGATCAAGCAGGCCGATCACGCCATTCTGGTGACGAATTTTTGGTACATCCGGTCCGTCAATCCCGCCGATCTGACCCTGACCGGGATGACCCGTGACGGCACATTTCTGGTGGAAAACGGCGAGATCGTCTGCGCCGTCAAAAACTTCCGGTTCCATGACAGCCCGCTCACCGCCTTTCAGCAGGTTGATGCCTGGACGGTCCCCCTCGAAGCCGTGACATCGGAAACCGGCAAGATGCTGGTGCCGGCGGTCGTGCTCCCGGCCTTTCATTTCTCAAGTGTGACGCGGTTCTGACGGCGTCCCGAGCAAGCGCACGGCCGATTTTCCCTCATCCGATGAAAAGCGTTGACTCTTCCTGCGGGCAGGAGTAGACAAAAGTTGTCCGCCGAGATTGGTTCGCTCAAGTGCTCAGAGGGCGCGCATCTCAGGAAGGCCATACTGATGCAGCGATTGTCGTGCCGGTGAATGGAGGAGGTTTCTCATGTCTCGCCGGTTTAGCGATGAGCCGATCAACCTGATCCATCGCATCCCCACCCCCGAACAACTGCTGGAAGCCGCTCGACCGTCGAAGCGAGCCTGGCATCAAGTCTTGCTCGCAACAGGCGCGGGCTGGATCCAGGGCTTGGCGGCAGCTATCCGGCCGGTCGCCACGTCCGGGACCACGACGGAGACGAGAAGCGCCGGGATGCCGCAAGGTGAGGCTGATTCCATTCCCGAGCCAAGGGTCATACGCGATCTCCCCCGGCAGGCCGGTTCATCGGAGAACGTTCAGCCAGCCGCCGGCTCACCGGGTGCCGTCGTGCAACCGGAAGAGGTGGCCGAGCTGCGCGCCTACATCCTGAGTCAGCAGCACGACATCGCCCGTCTCTCGGCACAAGTTCAGGAACTGAAGTCCCTGCTGATCTCCCAACAGCAGGTCCTTGCCTACCTGGGCAAGGACTTCGAATCCGTTCCCGCCACGGCCAGGACCGGAGTGGCGTCGGCTCCGGCCAAGCGAAATCGGGCCGGTCGCGACAAACCCTTCGCAAAAGAAACCGCCGTTCCACGGAAAGACGCCCAGAACCCGTCGCTCAGTCTGTAGGGCCAGAGGCGGCGAACGGCCTATCGTGAGTACGGCATTGACGATGGCGGCTCGGAAATCGCTATGGCCGACGGGCCGCCGCCTGAAGCGGACGGTTTTGCATTGCCTCTGTGCCAGCGTGGCGACGGGGCTCCTCGTGCTCGGTCCACCGGGCAGCGGCGCCGCCCCTCCGCCGGACACCCGCCCTTCCGTTCCGTTGTTCGACAATCTCGGAACGTGGCATCATCCCATCAGCACCACCTCAGAGCAGGCGCAGCGATACTTTGATCAGGGCTTGCGCCTGACCTACGCGTTCAACCATGAAGAAGCGATTCATGCGTTTGAAGAGGCGGCGCGCCTCGATCCGGACGCGCCGATGGCCTACTGGGGTCTGGCGTTGGCCCTCGGCCCGAACATCAATGTCCCGATGAACAAACAGGCGGAGCGGCGGGCGTGGGAGGCGGTGCAGAAAGCCCGTGCCCGTAGCCAACATGTCACGGCGGCCGAACGGAGCTACATTGACGCCTTGTCGAAGCGCTACAGCGCCAAGGGGGGAGCGCGGCCGCCACTGGACAAAGCCTACGCCAACGCGATGCGCGCCCATTGGCGCCAGTACCCGGAGGATGCCGACGCCGGAACGCTCTTCGCCGAAGCGCTGATGGATCTCCGGCCCTGGGACTTGTGGACGGCGGCCGGCGCTCCCAAACCCGGGACCGAAGAGATTCTGACCACGTTGGAGGCTGTTCTGGCTCGCACCCCCGAGCATCCAGGCGCCTGCCATTTCTATATCCATGCGGTCGAGGCGTCGGCGGCGCCGGAGCGGGCCTTGCCCTGCGCGGAGCGATTGCCTGGGCTCATGCCGGGCGCCGGTCATCTGGTGCACATGCCGGCGCACATCTACATCCGTCTGGGACAATATCACGAGTCGGCTGAGCGGAATGCGCATGCGGCCCGCGTGGACCAGAACTACCTGGCCGTCCGCACGCCCACCGGTATCTACCCCGACGGCTATTACGCGCATAACCTGCAGTTTTGGTGGGTCTCCCTGATCATGGAGGGACGGCATGCCGAAGCCTTGCGCGTCGCCCGGCAGCTGACCGGCACGATTACGGAAGAAGACGCCCGCAAAGAGAAATGGAAGGAAATGTTTCTGCCGGCGCCCTTGTATACGCTGATTCGCTTCGGGGAATGGGATGCCGTCTTGAAAGAGCCGGTCCCGTCGATAGGTTTGCCGCTGTTCATGGGCATGTGGCGCTTGGGACGAGGGCTTGCCTTAGCCGCGACCGGGCGCTTACCCGGAGCGGAAGGCGAGCATGCGGCGCTGGCCGCGTTGGCGAAGCGGCTCGGGCGTGACCGCACCTCCGACCAGAATTCAGAGCGGACGCTGCTCAAACTTGCCGAGCGGCTCTTAGCTGGAGAAGTCGCGGCCCGGCGCCAGCAGTACGAGGCCGCGATTACCATCCTGCAAGAAGCCGTGAAACTGGAAGACGGGTTGTCCTATACCGAACCGCCGTTATGGCCGTTGCCCATCCGGCACTATCTGGGGGCCTGCCTGCTCATGGCCGGGCGACCGGCGGAGGCCGAGATCGTCTATCAAGCGGATTTGAGCAGGAATCCCCATAACGGCTGGGCGCAGTTCGGGCTGGGCCAAAGCCTCCGAGCTCAAAACAAAGCGATCGACGCGGAGCAGGCTGAACGGCAATTCAAGGCCGCCTGGGCGTACGCCGATATCACGTTGACAGGGTCTCGATTTTAACGACCCGTGCACCGGTTCGGAGGAAGGATGCGCTTTGTCGTCGGTGTGATGGGTCCGGCGAAGGCCAGGAAAAAGGACCTGGACAATGCGCGCTTACTGGGGGAGTTGATCGCGCGTCGCGGGTGGGTCGTGCTGACGGGCGGCCGTGCTGTCGGCGTCATGGATGCCGCATGCGAAGGGGCCAAGCGGGTGGGAGGCAGCCTGACCATCGGTATCCTGCCGACATCGAAAGACAAAATCTCGCGCCATGTCGATGTGCCGATTATCACGGAAATGGGCAGCGCGCGGAACAACATCAATGTCCTGACGAGCGATGTCATCGTGGCCTGCGGACTCAGCGGCTCCGGCACCGTCTCCGAAGTAGCGTTGGCGGTGAAGGCCGGCAAACCCGTCATCCTGGTGGAAGCCAGCCAAGCCGAGCAGGCGTTTTTCCGGAAACTCGGGAAGCGGCTGGTGACCGCGGCCGCCTCTCCCGAGGAGGCCATTGCGCTCATCATGCAACACATGCCGGGACATCACCGGCGTGCAGGGCTGGTCGACGACACCGGCTATGAGTTCTTAGCACTCTGACCATCAGGGAGCCTCGCTGCCGGGGAAAGCACCCGCTTCGAACAGCACGCCGCGGCTTTCGAACGGAAGCCGGCCCGACGTCAGATAAAATCGGCCGCTGATCCCATAGGTCAAACCCGCTGCTTGCCGGAACGCGAGCACCTGGCGCGCGATGTCGAGCATTGAGGTGCTGGTTTCAATCGACACCACCGAGTCGCTCAGGCGCGGGACGGTGAATTCCTTGTTGCTGACGCCGCGGGCCAGCCGCTTCCCATTCAGGTCCAAGCGAAAGTCCACTCCGGTCACCTGTAAGTCGTAGTCATTTGGATTCCGGACCCGCACGTCAATTTGCAGGCGTTGTTCGAACGCGGTGCCTTCCAAGGGCGTAATATTCGTGACCAGGACTTCCGGAGGCTCGCCTGGGGACAGCCATCCGGCGCATCCCGTCAGGGATGCTACAATCACGAGGCACGACAGGGGCGGGATACGCGGCATCAATCATGATACACAAAGATCCATCCGGATACGATCATCGTAGTACTCAGTAAGAACCTGTGGCACAGCCAGGACTCTGACAGGAGGACCGGAGCATGACATCACGACGCCTTGGCCGCTGCGCGGCCTCAGTTCTCGTGCTCATCGGACTGGTGAGCTGGCCGGGGTCGGCCACGACGTATGCGGATTCACCGGCGAAAGCCTACTTTGCCGGCGGGTGCTTCTGGTGCATGGAAGAAGTCTTCGAACAAGTGGCAGGCGTCACGGCCGTGGCCTCAGGCTACATGGGCGGTTCCGTGGCCGCTCCTACCTATGAAGAGGTGTCGGCTGGCCGGACGGGTCATGCCGAATCAATAGAAGTCACGTACGATCCGGCCACCGTGCCGTACCAACGCCTCCTGGATGTGTTTTGGCGCAACGTGGATCCCGTCACTCCGAACGCTCAGTTTTGTGACCATGGGCCTCAATACCGAGCGGCCATTTTCTATGGATCAGAAGACGAAAAACGGCAGGCCGAAGAATCCAAGCACCTGCTCGAGCAGGCCAAACGATTCAGCCAGCCGATCGTCACCCAGATTGTCCAGGCTTCGACGTTTTATCCGGCCGAGGAATATCACCAGGATTTCTACAAGAAAAATCCCATACGCTACAAATATTACAAGTTCACGTGCGGGCGCGCGCAGCGCCTGGCTGCCCTCTGGGGAAAGCCGTAACGCAGCACCACATGACCGCATTCTGTCGTTCGCGTCGGCCAAAAATGGCCATCCCGCCCGTGACTGCCCTTCTGGCTCCGGTCCCGCCCTCTCGGGAGGTCCCAGGATCATCGGCTTACAATCCATGAGCCCTGGCATGGCTCTTGAGGTCAACCGCCTTCTATTTCGTCGGCTCCGTCGCCATGACACCAGAAAGGCGGTCCATGACACGTTCAAAACCGGAAGAGCCCTTGCTTCCGCGCGCCTGGGTCCTGCGCAGCCTTTGTACCTGCGTCATGGCCGGCGCCATGGTCCTGACCAATCCCATTCCCATCCGATCGGATGCGGACAACCGGCCCCGCTACAAGCAGGAAATCAGGCGTGCCATTGCCTTTTACGCCAAGCGCTACAAGCTCGACCCGGCGCTGTTGCGCGCCGTCATCAAAGTAGAGTCGGACTTTCGCCCGCATGTGATCTCGAAGAAGGGCGCCGTCGGCCTCATGCAACTGACTCCGGAAACGGCGGCCACCTTGCGCATCGCCGACCTCCAGGATCCGGTGCAGAACATTCGCGGCGGGGCCAAGCAGCTTCGTCATCTGTTGACGCTCTATGAGGGTAATCTGCCGCTGGCCCTTGCGGCGTACAATGCCGGCGTCCATCGCGTCAAAGGCGGACGCATTCCCCGCATCAGGGAAACCCGGGCCTATGTCGGGAAGGTGCTGCGGTATTACGACGTGTTTCGCACTGTGGAAAAGAAGTGACCGCCGGACGATTGTTTCGTCGTGAAGGGGCCTAGCTGGCCGTCGACATACCTCTTGAAGACCCTGAACAGCCTCCACGGAAGCGATCACGGATGGAATTGGAACAGCCCGCGCAGGATGGTCAAACAGGCCGTCCAGCGCGGCCGTAGTGAGCGAAGAGGCAATCGTACGCTCTGCCGTACGTTGAGCCTCTGAGTGATGCGGGAACAAAGCCGGCGGACGTTGTCAACATCCTGCTATGCTCTGGACTTCATGATCAAAGCGCGGAGCCGTTCCCGCTGGGCGAGCCGGATACTGGTGAACTCCAGACCAAATGACTGGTCGTCCACCCACCGCACGATGGCTTCCTCCACTCGGAGCGGCCACCGGTGATCGGGAAGAAACAGGGATAGCTTCAGCAGCATGCCCTTGTGCAGTTCAATGGCCGACGAGGCCTTGCATCCGCTCGTGGAGAGATCGAGCAGGGTGGCTTCACCCTCGAAGTCGTCTTCTCCGAAGAAAAACATACGGCAAGACAGCTCCAGCCGGCGCCCCCGGCGGTCTTTCACCATCGTCTCGCTTACAGGGTTGGGAGCCTGCATCTCATTCATGTTCTGCGAAGCCATCCGGGTGTCTCCTTTCAGACCAAAGCATAGCGCTTCGCCCGAGCCCCCGCCTTCCCTGATAGCAGTACCTCAAAAGAGGCAACAATCTGCTGAGTCCGGTTGGATGACGCCCAGGGCGAAGGTTACGGTCAACATCCGGCTTGACCGGCAGGCCGTCTGTTTGAGACAAAGACCACCGCAGCCTGAAGGGGGATCCGATTATGGCGCGAACAGTCAGCCGTCGAATGGCTCAGCTTGCTCAATCCGAAATCCGGGCGATGACCCAAGCCTGCGTGAGCGTGAAGGGGTTGAACCTGGCGCAAGGGGTCTGTGATACGCCTGTTCCCTCAATCGTGATCGAGGGAGCGCAACGCGCGGCGGCCGAGGGCTATAACCTCTACACCCGATGTGACGGGTTGCTCGAACTGCGTCAGGCCATTGCCAATAAATTGGCCCGGTACAACGGCATTCAGACGGATCCGGAAAGACATATCACCGTGAGCGCCGGCGCGACCGGTTCGTTTCACTGTGCGTGCGCCGCGCTCTTGGACCCCGGCGATGAAGTGATTGTGTTCGAGCCGTACTACCAATACCACCTCAGTGCCCTGCTGGCGGTGGACGCGGTTCCCGTCATCGTGAAGATGCAGGCGCCACAGTGGACCTATACGATCGGCGATGTGGAGCGGGCGATGACGCCCCTGACCAAAGCCCTCATCGTGAACTCTCCCGGTAATCCTTCCGGGAAAGTGTTCCAACGCCGTGAACTAGACGAGCTGGCGGCTCTGGCTCGCCGCCATGATCTGTTCGTCTTGACCGACGAGATCTATGAGTATTTCCTCTATGAGGGGCGGACTCATATCAGTATGGCGGTGCTGCCGGAGATGCAGGAGCGGACAATTACCATCGGCGGCTATTCGAAAACCTTCAGCATCACGGGTTGGCGGATCGGTTACAGTGTGGCGGCGGAGCCTTGGGCGCAAGCCATCAGCGCCATGAACGACTTGCTGTATGTCTGCGCCCCCGCTCCGCTCCAAATGGGAGTGGCCTGCGGCATCGACGCCTTATCGGAGGACTTCTATCGAGATCTCGCCCGGGAATATGAACGCAAGCGCGACCGCTTTTGTCAGGCCCTGAGCAAGGCGGGATTGCAGCCTTCCGTGCCGGGCGGGGCCTATTATGTGCTCGCCGATGTGTCGCGTCTTCCCGGCGGAACAGGCAAAGACCGGGCGATGGCTCTCTTACGGGCGACCGGTGTCGCGGGCGTGCCGGGAGAGGCGTTTTTCTCAGGAGCGGAAGGCGCCGCCTATATGCGTTTTTGCTACGCCAAGACCGATGCGGACCTCGAAGAAGCCTGCCGGCGCCTGACCGCTGCCACATGGTAACAGGTTTCTTCGGCGCCGATCTTGTCAGATGAGCGACCTCGTGTTAACAATTAGATATGAAAACTCGAACCGCCCTGCGTCCGATTTCGGCGTTGGCCGTGACGGCCATGTTGACGATCATCAGCGCCTGTGTGCGGCCTCCCGCGCTGCCGCCGGGCGAGGCCCGGGACCCAGCTCTTGCCGACCGGTCCGTCCTGGCCGGGGAATGGCAATATGAGGATGGGGCGGTGTTCACGCTACGGCTCGATGATCAGGGCAATGGGACGTACAACTGGAAGGACGGGCGGTTTGAAACCACGCGGCTTACCGATCACACCTGGGTTGGAACGTGGTCTCAGAAAGACAATGATCGCGAAGGCGGCTTCATCGTCAAGCTGTCCGGCGACTACCTGGAAGGCGAGGGCACCTGGTGGTACGTCCGCATCGGTTCGGATCGAGCACCCGCACAGCGCGGAGGCAGTTTTCACCTCACGAAAAAAACTTCACTCACCAACCTCGGTGAGACTCCGGCTACCCCCTAAGCGCGCGGGCGAATCTCTTCATAGAGCACGGAATAATCGACATCGCCATGTCCGTCGAGGAGCGCATCCGCCAACAGCGTTCGTATTCCCTCGAGTCCGGTGGTCCGCAGTCCATGGTCCTTCGCGGCAGCGACAAACAAGTCGACATCCTTCAGCAGGTGGCGCGTCGAAAAGTTGGGATGGTCATACTCGCGAGACTGCAACCGGGGGAGC
>CBDIWQ010000275.1:0-5110 GCA_965285965.1 uncultured bacterium
GGTTACAGAGTTACAACGAAGAGCGGCCCCATGATGCCTTGGCCGGCCTGCCGCCGGCCACGTATCGCGCTCAGCTCGAAGCCCGAAGTTCTCCATTGGCACTGTCTCGTTGACAGGGGAGCTTACGGGGCTAGTCCGCTCGTTTACGATAGTGTAGATGATAACAAAACCAGTAAGGAGATGCGTGATGAGGCTCACTATCGTACGACTCAGTTGGATCGCTGGGGCGCTACTCTCAGGAGTGCTGACGGGTGGGAGTGTGGGATGCGAAAAGGGATACTTTACCGATGATCGCAAGTATATCGGGGAGCCGGAGCGGGTCGAAGGAGCAAGAGAAAGACCGCGAGGGGACAGGAAGGAAGACCAATAAGCATAAAGTATACGCGAATACACGCAGGAGGAAGGGACATGCATCGCAGAGGGTCATCGCTGGTAGTGAATCATGTCTTGGCGTCGATATGTCTACTCGTCGTATACGGCTGCAGCAGCTATCAGGTCATACCCGAACACCTCAAAGGAAAGGTGAATAGAGATGTCTCTTTCGCGGTGATTAAACATTCACCATCACGTTACACGGGGCAATTAGTGACGCTTGGAGGGGAAGTGTTGGACGTGACACGCATGGAGGAGAAGACAAGGATCGAAGTGCTGGCGCAGCCGCTTTCTGACGAACTGGTACCCATGCCGGACAAGTCCACGTCCGGTGGACGGTTCTATGCCTTTGACACGGGCAAGGAATTGATCGATCCTGCGGTGCTTGAGAAAGGAACGCCGATCACAGTGGTTGGCGAAGTGACGGGGTCCACTGAGGGCAAGCTCGATGAGTCCACGTATATGTATCCCACTGTGTTGATCAGGGATCTGACGAAGTGGGAGAGGATGGATGCCCCCCCGTTCCCCCGCCGGTATCCATACTACGGCGGATACTACTGGCGTCCGTGGGGCTTCTATACTTACCCCTACCCCTACTACTAATCAATGGCTCAAACTAGCCTGCCTTGATGGCCCAGAGGTAATCGGTATCTGATCAAGACGCTATTCTATCGCTCCTGTATTTGTTCGGGCATTTCTCACGCTCCAGACCTGTTTGCGCAACCCGAGTTACGTCTCAATCCAGTCGATATGACTGTCAGTATTCTTCTGAATGTCCTCATCGTCCGATCAGCCTTGAATCGGGAAGGCGCTAAACCTGGGATGACACTTCACCATGCGTTTAGAGTGTCCGGGACAAAATATGTTATCCTGCTGTAGCGGCGTACTCTTTTGAGGGTGCCCTACCGTGTCCGCTTTTCTCTTGAGAACCGTCCATTGCGTCGCATAAGGTTCCCAATGGCATTCACTTTACCATCAACCATGACGATGATCCGGCGGTCTGCTTTGCCCCTGCTTTCCCCGATCCATGACGGACGACGGTCGGCGAGAAAGACTCGGCCAGATGATGAATGGACAAGAACGCTAAGGATTGCGTCAATAAGGACCGATCGGTTCAGATCCTGAGGAGGCAGAATGAAAAATCCATTTGGCGACATGGGAAACATTCTCAAGCAAGCCCAGGCCATGCAAGAGCAGATGGCCAGAATTCAGGAACAGGCCGCCACGAAGACCGCGAGCGGCACCGCCGGGGGCGGGATCGTCACCGTCACGGCCAATGGCGCGATGCAGATCGTCAGCGTGGCCATCGATCCCGAGGTCGTCAAAGGCGGCGATGTGGAAATGGTGCAGGATCTCGTGGTCGCGGCCACGAATGAGGCGCTCAGAAAGGCCAAGGAATTAATGGAAGGGGAGATGAAGGCCCTGACCGGCGGCATGAAGCTTCCGGGATTGTTTTAAGCAGCGCCCCGGTAAGCCGATACGATGGTACGTCGTTGAGATGGCGGTTGATCAACAAGGGCTGCTGGCAAAGCTCGTCAAGGAACTTGTTCGCCTTCCGGGGGTCGGCCAAAAGAGCGCCCAACGGCTGGCCTTTCATCTTCTGAAAGCCGATCGTGAGGATGCGCTCCGCCTAGCCGAGGCGATTCGTGCGGTGAAAGACGGCCTGGCCTTCTGTCGGCAATGTCGCAACATCGCCGAAGGGGAGCTGTGCGAGTTTTGTCTCGATCCCAAACGGGACCGCAGCAAGATCCTCGTCATCGAAGAACCCAGTACGCTCTATGCCGTTGAGCGTGCGGGAGCCTATCGGGGTCTCTATCACGTGCTGTTAGGGACGCTGTCACCGCTCGATGGCGTCGGACCCAGCGATATCCGGGCCGATGAGCTGGTGGAGCGCGTCAAGCCCGGCGGAATCGAAGAAGTGATCCTGGCTACGAATCCCACCATCGAGGGTGAAGCGACCGCGATTTATCTGACCAGATTGCTCAAGCCGTACGGGGTGCGTGTCTCTCGGATCGCCTACGGGATTCCCGTCGGCATGGACATCGAGTATGCCGATGAAGTGACCCTGCTCAAATCGATAGAAGGCCGTCGAGACTTATAGCTACAGAACGCCTGCCCGCCCCGTTGACCGCCCACCAGCCTCCTGTTATAGTCGCGCCTCGTTTGGTGTTCTTTAGAAGACCCTATGGCCATTAAGGCACGTCCTGCTTCAAAACGGGCCGCTCCCAAGAAACCCTCGGGTGCGCCGTCCGCATTGCGAACCACCGGCAAACGCGCCGCTCCCAAGAAATCCAAGTATCCCGATATCCGCCGAGACCTCGAACGCCAGCGCGCGGTCATTTTAAACGAGGTGGAGGATGTGTTGACCAACCGCCCCGGTCAGGAGCCCTTTCCTGATGTGAGCGATCAAGCATCGGCGGAAGTGGACCAAAATTTTTCGATGCGTATTCGGGAGCGGGAGCAGAAGCTGCTCAAGAAGATCGATGAGGCCTTAGACCGTATGAGATTGAACACCTATGGGATTTGTGAGCGCTGTGAAGAGGACATTCCTTATAAACGGCTCAAAGCCCGTCCCGTCACCACCCTCTGCATTGACTGCAAGACTCTGCAAGAACAGGAAGAGCGCGGCCGCCGGTAGCTCAATCGCGTGAAGACGCTAGGAATGCGCTCGACGCATCTTTACGGCTTCGGTTTTAACATTTTTATTCGCTCCCGGGCGTGGGCGGCGCGGCCTTCTTCTTCCGGGTTTCCCTCCACCAGCGCCACAAACGTCTCATACTCCGCGAGCGCGCGTTTGGGGTTGGTCGGCTCGTACGCCTCCGCGAGATTATACCGGGCCACGGCATAATTGGGCCGCAACATGACCGCTTTCTCGAACAGACCCATGGCAGCGGCCTTGTCCCCCAATTTGACATACACGGTGCCGAGGTTGTTCAGCACCTCCGGAATGTTTGGCCTGATGCTCAGCGAGCGCAGCATTTCCGCTTTGGCCTTGTCATACTGGCCTTTGGCTTCCCATGCGAGACCGAGTTTGTGATGGGCTTCCGCCAGCCAAACCTTGTTAGTGAAGCCGCTCGCAATCGCCTTTTCGTAGGCGTCCCCCGCGATCTCATAATTCTTCTCGCCACAGTAGCCCAATTGCGCCGCCTGACCGCGCGCAAATTGCTGGAGTGATGCAAACGGCTCTTTGTCTTCACTTCCCTGGCTTTCGGTCGTTTGCCTTCCTTGGACCCCTGAAGGACGACGGAGCCGGTCCAGGAATTCCCGGCGATACGGGGAGAACAAGCGAACATAGGGATCGATCGAGAAGGAGGCTTGGAGCAGGATCGGATCCTCCCGGTTGCCCGTGATCAGATACTGGGTCGTGCTTTTTTCATCGCCGGTCTCAAACAGGGCGCTCGTATCCAGGTTGGCTTTGGTTGCGAGCTGCGGCACGGTGAGATAGAACTCGTTCGACGGCTTGAGCAAAGAGAGGGTGTGCCGAAGCACCGGATAAGGCTCGAGTTCCAGCCCTCGCGGGAAGGTAAAGAGCGCTCCGACCAACAGCCCATCTTCATCGAAGAAGTAAGAGGCTTCTCCGCCGGTCGCCTTCTGTTCGGCGGGGAGCACGAGTTCCTGTCCGCTTCCCCATGGTCGGACGGTTTGTCCTCCGGTCGGATGCTGTTGAAGAAAGCGCGGTTTTCGGTCACACAGCGCCGTCGATTGAAGCAAGAGGAGATCGGATTCGGATGGAGGAAGGTTGGGCCGGATCGGAGCCGGCGGCCCGCAACCCGCCAGCCAGCCAAGGACCGTGAGAAGCAAAAGAGTCGCGTAACAGCGCCTGGTCATACTATCCGGGAACCATACACGATTGGCGCGCCGTAATGCCAAGGGGAAACAAAAAGGCCCGCTCTCCTGAGAAAGCGGGCCTCGTATGCGGCAAGGGAAACGGGATTATCGGCGTTGGGCATCCACCATATTGTCCTCGGCGGTGTATCCGCTGAGATACGGAAACCAACTGGCCAAAGTGTAGAGGGGACGGTTGATGCCGTAGTCGAACGCTTGACCGATCGGATGGAGGATAAACCCCAGCCAGCGAAAAGGGTTATCATTGACGGGAGAACCAGCCGCGGGATCGGAATAGACCATGGCCGTGCTGTCGAGGATATTATAGATGCTGGTGGGAGGCGTATATTCTTTGTCTTCAACTGACGCGGTCTGCTGTGTGGTGGTGCAGCCGGATGCCAGTACGGCCAGGATCACGACGGTCAGAGCCCACGACGGTACCTTCATACCAACCTCGCTTGTTGTCGGTCATGCGGAGTCGCTGACCGAATTCTTATTCGCACAGAGTGAAGTGTAGCCGAGACCTTGGAATCTGTCCAGGAAGGAAGGTTCTTGAACGGCCGAGGCAAGAAGGCGCTACGAGAGGGCCCGCTGAGGCAACTGATGTGGATGGTGGGCGATACAGGTATCGAACCTGTGGCCTCTTCCGTGTGAAGGAAGCGCTCTACCACTGAGCTAATCGCCCACAGAGGGGCAAAGTTTAGCATGGGTCAACGGAATGGAGCAACCAACGCCGTCGCCGACGCAGAGGCAAGGCACGACGATGATCGAGTTTGTTGCCGATGCCCCGCCTCTCCGGATCTCGCCTTGACTTCGGCAAAACACGCTTTCTAGAATGTGGCCTTCTAATTCCCCTCCAAGGAGTGCCGGATACATGAGAGATGACGTGGTCATCGTGGGCGGTGGTTTGGCT
>CBDIWQ010000276.1:0-7371 GCA_965285965.1 uncultured bacterium
ATGTCCCGGCGATCGCTGATGCGGAACCGGACTTCATCGACCTGGGTATAGGCCGATGTCCGCTCGCCCGCGAACAGTCCGCAGCGGTACAGGCCCGGAGTCCATCCGGATGGAGGGCGTGCCAGCAGGAAATAGCCGGACTGGTCGTTCATGGCCGTCATGGCCTGGTCCTGGGCCACCGGGCGCGGGTCGCCGTTCAGTTCCGATGTTTCGTCGAAACAGCGCGCGGTGAGCGGCACGGCATCATAGGAAGCCGAGACGAGCCCGAATACGAGGTAGATCTCCGGCTGGACGGTGGAAAATGTGTCGTTCGGGCCGAGCGGAATAAAGTCATGGGCGCCGGTGGGAAAATCGTCCCGTACGACTTTACCGGCCGGGATGACGAATCGAAACCAGCTGAAGTCCGCATCCCGGCCCATGAGCGCCGTGCCGGTATCCAGGGCTTTCTGCGGTTTCATCCGCTCAAGCGCCAGGGCCAGGAGGGTTTCTTCCGACTGCATCGCGCCCGGCGACGGCTCACCGGCTCCTGATTCCTGCGCCTTCCGGTCCGCCGATTCGGGGACATGAGGGACATGAGGACGGACTTTGTCGAGCCAGCGGGCGATCTTGTCCTTATCGAGGACACGGGTCCCGGCGGGGAGTGGGACGCCTTGATTGTTCTGTTCAAACTCGACTGCCGTGTCATAGAGGATCTGAAAGTGAACGAACGCATCTTCCCACTGTTCCAATTCCACGAGACATTGCCCCATGCGGAACACCGTATCCGCATAGTCTTCTTCGCTGGGATTCAAATTGAGCACGCTGCCGAAGAGGTCCAATGCATCCTGACATCGGCCCAACTGCATGAGCGTGATCCCTAATTGATGGGTGGCCAGGTGATCGCTGGGATTGAGGGCCACCAGTTTCCGGTAGACCGGTTCCGCTTCCTGATAACGGCCGGCGGCGAACAATTTCCAGGCCTCGCCGCGAAGCGCCGCCCATTGCTTGAGCTGCGTCGCCGTGGTCTCCGGAGTGAGGGTGGGTGCAAACCGCCGGCCCCGGTCCATAGATTCATAAATCACGGTTCGCAGATTGGTCGCCGGCAACCGGAGGGGAGAAGCGGACGGCACGCGGTCCAACACGGTCTGCACCTCCGCGTCGGCACCCTGATAATCCAGGACATCGAACCGCGCCCGCGCCAACGCCAGACGCCAGCCGAGCAGGTCCGGGGCGAGTGCCACGGCCTTGCTGTAGGCCTCCAGCGATTCCTCCAATCGGTCGAGCTTGCGGAGTTCCTGCGCCAACCGCCACTGCGCCAAAGGGTTCGAGCCGTCGATCTTCGCGATCCGGCGCAGTTCGTCGAGCGCCTCCTCGCTCTGTCCCCCGCGGGCGAGCACGCTCCACTTGGCCCATCGGACGTGCAACGCGGCGGGGTGTGCCGCGAGACCGCTGTCATAGGCTTGCACCGCTTCTTCCGGACCTCTGAACGCGGACAGAATATCGCCGCGCAACGAGTGGAGCATCAGCGAAGCCGGATGGCGCCGGAGTCCTTCCTCGAGCAGGTCCAACGCCGGCAGGATGGTTCCGCTTTCCCACAGGGCTTGGGCCTGTTCCGCGACCTGTTGTTCCGGCAAGGCGGAGCCATAGGCATCATGGGTCGAGAGAATCAGCAGGGAGGCACCAAGGAGAAAGGCGAAGCCTTGAAGAGTGACCGTCATAAAAGCTCGCATGTGAGCCGTTCGATATCGGAGGGCCATTATAATGCACCCGGTCATGACATGGGAGATGGTTTCAACAGTGAAAAATTTTTGTTGTCCCTCAGCTGCATCGAATGAAACGAATTTCATTGGTGAGTGGCCGCCGGTTTCGTGTACTCTAGATTCGGACGGCGAACGCTGTCAGGCTTCAGCCGGATTCAACTGTTTTCATCTGCTTGGGAGACAATGCCAATGATCCTCGTCACGGGAGGCGCCGGGTATATCGGGTCACACACGTGTGTTGAGCTGCTGCAGGCCGGCTTGGAGGTCACCGTATTCGATAATCTGTCCAACAGCCATCCGGAGGCATTGACGCGCGTGCAGCGCATTACGGGGAAACCGGTGCCGCTGATCCAAGGCGACTGTCGGGATCGTGCCGCCCTTGTAGCGGCGCTTCGCCAAAGCGGCGCGCATTCGGTCATTCACTTCGCGGGTCTGAAGGCGGTGGGAGAGTCGGTGACGCAGCCCCTAAAGTACTACGACAATAATGTGGTCGGGGCGCTTCAATTGCTTGAAGCAATGGGGGAATGCGGGGTGCGAAGCCTGGTTTTCAGCTCCTCGTGCACGGTGTACGGCGATCCTCGCCGCTTGCCGCTGACGGAAGATCATCCGCTCTCGGCGACGAATCCCTATGGCCGCACGAAGCTGGTGATCGAAGAGATGTTGCGCGAGGTCCAGAGCAGTGACGACTCCTGGAAAATCGGCATTCTGCGTTACTTCAATCCGGTGGGCGCGCATGTCAGCGGCTTGATCGGCGAGGACCCGCGCGGTATTCCGAACAACCTGGTGCCGTTCATCGCACAGGTGGCGGTCGGGCGACGAGAACGTCTGAATGTGTGGGGCCATGATTATGCGACGGCGGACGGCACAGGTGTCCGGGATTACATTCATGTGGTCGATCTCGCCCACGGTCATGTGAAGGCGCTAAAGGCGCTTGATGGACTGGTGAAACCGACGGAGTGCTTGACCGTGAACCTGGGCACAGGCTCGGGTCACAGCGTCCTGGAAGTCGTGGCAGCGTTTGAAAAAGCCTGCGGGAAGACGATCCCCTACACCCTCGCGCCCCGGCGGCCCGGTGATGTGGCGGCATGCTATGCCGATCCGAATCGCGCCTTTAAGATGCTCGGATGGCGGGCCGAACGGGGACTCAGCGAGATGTGCGCCGATGCCTGGCGGTGGCAAAGTCAAAATCCCAACGGGTATGAATAGGCCGCTTCCCGATCTGAACCAAACTGCGGCATTCCGTTCGGCACATCCGCCTCGTGCTACACTGTCGCCGATCCATGCTGCACGTCATCCTCTATCAGCCGGAGATCCCGTCGAACACCGGCAATATCATCCGTCTCTGCGCCAATACCGGCGCGGCACTCCATCTGGTGAAGCCCTTGGGATTCAGCCTCGAAGATAAACTGCTGCGGCGAGCCGGGCTGGACTATCACGAGTACGCATCGATGACGGTCTACGACACCTGGCCGGCTTGTCTCGATCGCTTCAAGGAGCACCGGCTGTTTGCCGTCACCACCAAGGGGATGCAACGCTATGACCGGGTGCCGTATGCGGACGGGGATGCGTTTATCTTTGGCCCCGAAACGCGCGGCCTGCCGCCGGAGATCCTCGCGAGTCTTCCCGAACAGCGGCGCATTCGCCTGCCGATGGTGGAAGGAAGCCGGAGTCTCAATCTTTCCAATACCGTCGCCGTGCTCGCCTATGAGGCTTGGCGCCAACTCGATTTCACGCATGGCCGGTAAGGCCGTGTAGTCCGGTTGAAACAGCGGCTGTGAGCGGCGATGGCGTCTGCCTTTTCACATGCAGTGGTGGCGCTGGCCATGGGCCGGGCGGTAACGCGCACCGTGATGGACCGGCGTGCGTTGCTGCTCGGTGTCGCGTCTGCCGTCATGCCGGATCTCGATGTCCTCGGCATGTACGCGGGCATCGAATATGAAGCGCTCTGGGGGCACCGGGGTCTGACGCATTCACTATGCTTTGCCGCGCTCTGGGGAGCCGTGCTGGCCGGCCTCTGCTATCGTGAGCAGCCGGTTCGGACGATCATGGGCATGGGGCTCTATCTGTTCCTCTGTACCGCATCGCACGGCCTGCTCGATGCGATCACCGATGGGGGATTGGGGGTGGCGTTGTTGTCGCCGTTCGATACGAGCCGGTACTTCTTCCCGATCCGCCCGGTGGCGGTGTCTCCAATCGGCGTTCGGGAATTCTTCAGCCCCTATGGGCTTCAAGTTCTCTCGAGTGAAATCCGGTGGATCTGGCTGCCGTCGCTGGCCGTCTGGGCTGGTTGTCGTGTGTGGGCCCTCCTGTGGCGGAAGAGCGTGTGACCTACAGGTCGTCTTCCGCGAGGCAGCGGCCGAATCCCTGTTGTTCGGCGTAGTAGTAGGCGTAATGCATGGCGGCCAGGTTGGCGACCCGCTCTTCCGCCTCGTCCCGGCTATCCGTGTAAATGATCTGGATTCCGAATCTGGCGGTCAGCGCATCGATGAAATCCAGCAAGCCGTTCTTGTGGTATTGACCTAATCGCCCCCCGCCCTTGCTGTATTGGATGGTGCCCTCGACGACGAGAAAGCGATGAGGGTACGCTAACAGCGGTTCGAGTTCCCGGAGAAAGCGGGCCCGGTTGTCCGACGGGTTCGAGAAAATCGTATTGAAGTCCTCGACGCGCCGCCGCTCTACACAAAAAATCTCCGGGGCTTCGGCAATCGCATAGTCTCCAGCCGGCAGGTCTTCCCGGAGCGTCCCCGCGATACGAACCAGACCGTGAAAATCATAGGGCTGGAGTTCCTTCCGGTCGACGAGGATGTGGATGGCCGGGACCATGGTCTTCGGCAGGTCCTGGCGGGCGATCATAATCAAGGACTGCGGCCCGCGCGGGTCCTGCCGTGAGCGCGGGGCTTGCGGTGGACGGGGCGGCGGCGAAGGACGGGTGGGCGGCGTGGTGGTGGCGGTCGGGGTGGAGGCGGGGTGAAGCGTGCTGTCGTAGCGGGCGCGGGCGTTCGGATCGCTCAGGGTCTGATAGGCCTGGTTGATCTGCTGGGTGCGGGCCTCCGCCTTCCGCTGAAGCGCCGGAGAATGGGTGAAGCGGTCGGGGTGCCAGACCTGCATCTGTTCATGCCAGGCCTTTTTGATGTCGGCGTCTTTGGCGGTGGGTGACAGTTCGAGTAGGGCATAGTAGTTGATCGTCCGTTCTTCCCGCATCACAGGCTCCCTCTTCAAAGGATGGGAGTGTAACGGAGTGGACGGAGAAGCGCCAGATTGAAAGGTGTCCGTTCCTCCGGCGCGTCAGAGTTTCCTCACGCGGACCTGGAAGCCACCGTGGACTTCTGGTACAGTCTCACCCGATCGAGGCCGTGCGGCCGGCGCATCGTGCCCAGGCAACAAATACCAATCACTCACGCAAGCCGACACCGTTCATACCCTTAACTCATAAGCCATCACTCATAAGAAAGCGCCTGCACGCGGCCCACGGCCGCGCCCATCGCGTTTTCGGAAAGTCCGGTACCACAGACATGGCAGCTTCCGTCACTCCTCCTGTTTCAGAAACGGCTCAGCACACAATCGTGCAACTTCTGGCCAAAGAACTGTCGGTCGGTCCGCAGCAAGTGTCGGCGGCCGTGGCCTTGCTGGACGAAGGGGCCACGGTGCCGTTCGTCGCGCGCTATCGCAAGGAAGTGACGGGCAATCTGGATGATACGCAGCTGCGCACGCTGGAAGAACGTCTGTTGTATCTCCGCGAGCTCGAAGGCCGGCGGGCGGCGATTCTCAGTTCGATCGAGGAACAGGGCAAACTCAGCAGCGAGGTCCGCGCGGCTGTCGAGGCGGCTTCGACGAAACAGGTCCTGGAGGATCTGTATCTGCCGTTTAAGCCCAAGCGGCGCACCAAGGCCATGATTGCGCGGGAAGCGGGTCTGGAGCCGCTTGCCGACGCCTTGCTGACGGATCCGACGCTCGATCCCGAGCAGGAAGCGGCGAAGTATGTGATCGTGAAGCCGGCGGCCGAGGGGGTGGAGGCGATCAACGTGTCCGACGCCAAAGCGGCGCTGGAGGGCGCCCGCGATATTCTCGTGGAGCGCTTTGCCGAGACTGCCGACCTGCTCGCGAAGCTGCGCACGCGTCTGTGGGAACAAGGCGTCCTGACCTCCACGGTGGTCAAAGGAAAGGAAACGGCGGAGGAAGAAAAGTTTCGTGATTATTATGCCTATTCGGAGTCCATCCGGACGATCCCGTCGCATCGCGCACTCGCCTTGTTTCGCGGATGGAACCTCGGTGTCTTGAAGATCGAACTGGGCCTGGGCGAAGCGCTGGAAGCCGCCGTGCCGCATCCCTGTGTGGCCACGATTGCCTCGCATTTCGGCATCGACGATCGCGGCCGCCGCGCCGACGCCTGGCTGGCCGATGTCTGCCGGTGGACCTGGCGCGTCAAGGCGCATCTGCATCTCAGCACCGAGCTCCTCGTGCAGGTCCGCGAAGCGGCGGAGGCCGAGGCGATCAAGATTTTCGCGCGCAACCTTCACGAACTGCTGCTGGCCGCGCCGGCCGGTCCGAAAGTCGTCCTCGGACTCGATCCGGGCATCCGCACCGGTTGCAAGGTGGCGGTGGTGGATGCCACCGGCAAGCTCCTTGAGACTGCGACGATCTACCCGCATCAACCGCGCAACGATTGGCAGGGATCCCTGGCGACGCTGCTGCAGCTGGTCCGGCAGCATGGCGTCGAGTTGATTTCGATCGGCAATGGCACGGCCAGCCGGGAGACGGACAAGCTGGCCGCCGATCTGATCAAGGCGGTGGCGGCGGCGCACCCGGAACGGCAGCTGCTCAAAATCGTCGTCAGTGAAGCGGGTGCGTCGGTGTACTCCGCCTCCGCCTTGGCGGCGGCCGAGTTTCCGGCGTTGGATGTCAGTCTGCGTGGCGCGGTCTCGATCGCCCGCCGTCTGCAGGATCCGCTGGCCGAGTTGGTGAAGATCGATCCCAAATCGATCGGGGTGGGGCAATACCAGCATGATGTGAATCAGCGCGCGCTCGCACGGTCGCTGGAGGCGACGGTCGAAGATTGCGTGAACGCGGTGGGGGTGGATGTGAACACGGCTTCGGTCCCGCTCCTCTCCCGTGTCTCCGGGTTGAATCAGGCGCTGGCCAAGAATATCGTCGAGTACCGGGACAGCCACGGTCCCTTTTCCAATCGCAGCCTGCTCCGGCAGGTGCCGCGCGTGGGCGAGAAGACCTTCGAGCAGGCCGCGGGGTTCTTGCGCATCAACGGGGGGGACAATCCGCTCGACCGCTCCGCTGTCCATCCGGAAGCGTATCCGGTCGTCGAACGCATTCTCGCCCGGCTCGGCAAAGGGATCGGCGAGGTGATGGGGCAGCCGGCGGTGGTCAAGGGGCTTTCGGCGGACGAGTTCACCGATCAGCAATTCGGGTTGCCGACGGTCCGCGACATTTTGACGGAGCTCGAAATGCCGGGGCGTGACCCGCGTCCGGAGTTCAAAACCGCCGTCTTCAAAGAAGGCGTGGAAGCTCTGGCGGATCTCCAGCCCGGCATGGTCCTCGAAGGGGTGGTCACCAATGTGGCCGCCTTCGGCGCCTTCGTCGATGTCGGCGTGCATCAGGACGGCCTGGTACATGTGTCGGC
>CBDIWQ010000277.1:0-14234 GCA_965285965.1 uncultured bacterium
AGAAGGCAGCGGAACTTATTGGAACATGATCCAACAGTTGATGCGCCTTTCCAAGCGCAGAGCCGGGTTTACGGAAGAGGAGGATGAGGGCGCCATCCCACAGACCTTTCGAAGGCCGGGAATCGAGCAGTCATCGCTGTTTGAGGAGGGACCATGAAGCATAGCCCTGGATTTGTGCGCCTGGTGGAGCGAGCCAAGCAACATGTGAAAGCGTGCACAGCCGCGGAGGTGAAAGCCAGATTGGATCGGGGAGAGCGGTTTCACTTTGTGGACGTCCGCGAAGACCGGGAGTTCGCAAAGGATCATGCCAAAGGTGCGCGGCATCTCGGAAAGGGAATCATTGAACGCGACATCGAGGCGGCGATTCCGGATCACCAGGCGGATATTGTTCTCTATTGCGGCGGGGGATTCCGGTCGGTGCTCGCTGCCGAGGCGTTGCAGGCAATGGGCTATACCAACGTCTCGTCGATGGAGGGAGGGATGACGGCCTGGCGAGAGGCCGGCTATCCCGTGGAATAGCCGGCCTCTCGCGATCGGGGAAGCCGCTACTTGTTGGTGCGATCGAACTCCTTGATTACCTGGTCGGTGAGATCGATCGTGTCTTTATTGTAAATGACGATCTTGACGGTCTGCTCGCTGCCTTTGTCCACCACCAACGAAAAGCCGCCCTTCTCAGCCACGGCCTGCGTTGCGATGGAGATCTTCTTCATATAGTCATCGACCAGTTCTTTCTGCTTGCCCTGTAATTCCTGATTAAACTCCTGGGCGCGCTTTTGATAGTCCTGGATCTTCGTGCGGAACTGGGTTTCTTTCTCTTTCTTTTCGGTCTCGCTGAATTTTGCCGCTTGGTCCTTGAGCTGCTTCTCGTAATTCCGCAGATCTTCTTCGTCCCTTGCCAGCAACTTCTGGCGGGTGGAGACGTATTCCTTCAAGCCGTCCAGCGCCTTCTTGCCGGCCTTGGATTTTTCCAACACCGATTGCGGATCGACGACACCCATTTTGAACGCCTCGGCCGCATGCAGCGACGTCAGGGATGGAGAGAATGCCACCGATAAGACTGCCGCGGCCAACACTGTTCGTACCATCGGGATGCGCATGTGAACCACTCCTTGTGCGAGTCAACAGCGGATTATAGGTGAACGTTGGAGAATAACTGCGCGGGTCCGGCCTGTCAAGGTGGTGGGACGTCGTCAGGCGAAGTAGCGGCTGGTATCGAACTTATGCTCGGTATTGTCGATGACCCGCAGAATAGTATGGAGATATTCGCCGCTGTCGTCTTTTTCGGTCAGGTCCACTTCGCGACCGTTCTCCAGGGCGGTGCCCTGTTCGTCTGTGATGACTTTGACCAAGGGGCGTTCGGCGTCTGCTCTGTCTTGGGCCGGCTTGAGCACCACGGCCAACTCGTTGGTGCTGAGCATGACCAGGCTGCCGATAGGGATAATGCCGACGCAATTGACGAACAGCTTCAACAGCAACGGATCAAAACTCTTTCCCGACTTCTTAAACATGATTTCAAGGACCTTCGACGGCGAGATGGGTTCTCGTCGATAGACCCGCGAAGACGTCATCGCATCGTAACAGTCCGTGATGGTCAGGATCCTTCCCGTCAAGGACAGCGTCCACGGCGT
The DNA here is from genome assembly GCA_965285965.1 of uncultured bacterium. Lineage (GTDB taxonomy): Bacteria > Nitrospirota > Nitrospiria > Nitrospirales > Nitrospiraceae > Nitrospira_D. The sequence goes on from CBDIWQ010000277.1 coordinate 1,629, forward strand.
CTTCAGCTTCGGGTATCCGGACAGGTCCAGATTCATGTGATGTTCGAAGCTGGCCGCGGCCATTCTTCCCGGAAGACTCGTGATGCCCCGGATTTTCGCCAGCCCCAAGACCCCTTCAGTGGGATGGTCCCGCATTCTGGCCCAATCGTCTTCCGAGAACTCGCCCGGTTTATTGAGCACCTCCAGCGGGATCGTGGCTTTTCCCATATCGTGAAACAAGGCCGCCAGGCCGAGATCGGCGAGCTCGACTTTCGGATAGCCGGCACGATTTCCTAAGGCCACCGACAGCAGCGCGACATTGACGGAATGGTTATGGGTGTATTGGTCGTGGCAGCGGAGGGTCGTCAGGCCTAAGAGCGCGGCTTCGTCTTTCATCATCAGATCGACGATATTTTGAATGGCCCGCTTCGCTTGTTTGAAGCCGACGCTGCCCCCTTCCCGCACGTTCCGTGTCAAATCCCCGACGGCGACGGCCGTTTGAGCATAGTGGTTCTTCGCGGCGACGCGCGAGGAGCGGGCCGCCAATCCGGCGGCACCGGCCCGCCGCTCCTCCACTTGGATGCCCAGCACGTGATGGTCCTCGAGGGATTGGCGTAGGTCGGCGACCGATGTTTCCGCGGGATCCAGCGCCACGAGCTGACTGACCAGCGCCCTGATACCTTCCGAGGTGACGGACGGATCGAAGGCCAGGCTTCCGATGTTCCAGGCATTGAACGTGTCAATGACCGTGGCATAGACGAGCATCAGCTGCGCCGTGACTTTGATATGGGACTGGCCGAGAAAAAGGAAGTCGTTTTGCAGGCGGACCACGACCGGTGCGTCATGTGAAAGTGTGTTGATCAGCGTCAACAGCGTGGCGACCGGAGCATCCAAGGCGGAATTGTTGGGACCGTGAATGCGGGACGTCTTGATGAGCACGCTCAATTGGGTGACCAATTGGCTTCCGAGCATGAGGACTTGCTGATCATAGAGGTCACCGGCTTCCGAGCGCTTGGAAATTTTGGCCGTCAGCGATTGTTCATGCGTGAGGATGGGTTGGGCGCTGACGGGCGCGGTTTCAGTGGGTGAGTTGGCCGGTTGATCGATGCTCATGCTGGCCCCTTAGTCAGGAGGTTCTGGCTGATTGTTTGATGGCGGCGTTCATGGCCGCGGCGCACGCTTGCTTGACGGCTGACCCGCCCTTGTCCCGGCCGAGTTCCAGTGCCGCGATCGCGGCCGGCGTGTTCAGTTTCCTCAAGGCATCGACGGCGAGGAGGGCGAATTCTTCCCGTTGTTTTCTGTTGGTCCAGCCCCAGTCAGTGAGCAAGCCTCTCAAATAAGGGACGGCCTCATCGCCGGCGGTGGCCCGCATAGCATGGAAAATGTTGCGGCGTTCCGCCGGGGGACGACCGGCAAAATCCGCCGCAGTGACGAGGGGCTCCCAGACGACGTAGGAAGCGGAGTATTGTCCGGTGAGCAGGAGCTTGAATGTCGCCAAACGCACACCTTCATCGGCATCGTTGAGCAGGGGGACCAGTTTGGCTCCGTTCCCCTGCGGACGAAGATGACCGAGTGTCCGAATGACCTCTCGCCGGATGCCGGCATCCGGGTACCGGAGAATTTTTTCCACTGCGTCCGCATGCTGAGGGTTGTTCCATTTCGCGATGATGCCGAGAACCTGGCGAACCACCGCCGGCCGCCGGTCTGCAAGGGATTTCAACACCACATCCGGTTGGCCTTTCGCGATGAGGGCCACGGCATCCCCGACAATCGCTTGATGCGCCGGGTTCGTCAGGGTCCCCATGAGCGCGCAGAGAGAATGGACGCTGGCCGAAGGCATCATCGCAAGAATAGTCTGTAAGCCGTCCGTATTGGGTATCTCGGTTTTCAAGAGGTATTGTTCGATCGTCTTGATCCGTTCCGGGGTGCCAAGACCGTTGAGGAGCGCATGAAGTTTGTCTTTGTGTGCCTCCGAGAGGTCCGGCCGAACGGTATTCGTCTCTAACAGCAAACACAAAACATGCTCTAACACGCTCCATTGCCCGTCGTGGAGCAGTGATTCGATCAGCCCCTCATACACGTCAAATAGCTTGGTGAGCAACCCGGGTGATGACTCGGAGGCCAGAATCGCGGTGAGAATATCGAACAGGTATGCAATCGTGTCCCGACTTGATTCGGCGCGCACCTCCTCGGCCAAGGCGGCCATCTCCTCATCGGAGACCTCATAGCCGGTCACGCCTGACTTCAAGCGGCTCTGGTGTGGCTGCTTGGCTTGTTCGTCCGCGATGACATTGCGGAGGGAGGAGGTCGGAGAGTTAAGCGAGGTCTCTTGTTGCGGAGAGAGAACCGATTCCGTATCGGACAACTTCATGACTTCGTTGGCCGTGACGACGGCGATGGAGGGCAGGTTTCTTTCCCAGAGACGGGTGACGATATCGTCGTCATCATTCGATGCCGAATCGCTCTTTCCCCATAGGGCCTCGAGAAAAAACAGCACATCCTCCTCCGAGATCCCCTGATGGATCGTCAATTCCCGGATTCCATCGGAATACAGCCTAAAGGCGAGGTTTTCGGCCGACGAGTCGGAGGTTGATCCGTAGACAGGGTCTTCATGAAAGAATAGTTCCGACCGTTGCACCAACAGCGAGACGCCTGTATACGCGCCGAGGTGGCTCGTCAGGGCCTCATAAAACTGCCTGAAAAAACGCTGGGCCACCGGGTTGGATTGTCCAAAAGTCCGCACATTCTTGGATGCTTTGTCCAGGAGCTTGAGGACCTGCTTGACCGATGCGGTCTCGGGATCCTCGGTTTCCTTATTGGCCGCGACGGCGGCCGCCATCATTTCCTGCGCCTTCTGAAGATCGGACATATCGTACCAGTACCGGTTGATCGACAAATCGTCAAGAAAATCGCTATTATTCGATTGACGGATCCTGCAGGTTGGAGCCAGCGTGATGTCAGTTTCTTCCTCTCCGCTCGTGATCTGTTTCGGCGACAGTCTCACGGTGGGCTTTCAATCGCCGACCATCCGCAATCCGCAAGGCCGGTCGACGCCCTACGGGGACCGGTTGCAGGACTTAATGGCAACGACCGCACGGGTTCTGGTCAGCGGAATAAGCGGGGAGGTGACCGGCGAAATGGTATTGCGCTTCCGGCGGGATGTCCTCAACCACCATCCCCAGTACGTCGTTATCCTGGGAGGGACCAATGACCTGGGATGGAATGCTGCGCCGCGTGAGATCATGCGGAATCTTCTCAACCTCTATGAACAGACCTTCGCAATCGGTGGAGTTCCCATTCCAGTCACGGTGCCTTCGATCCGGCTGGAGGACGGCCAGGGGAGTGTGGAAGGGCGTCGTTGGCTGGCCGATCATGTCGGTCGCCGCCAGCAGTTGAATCGGCTGATTCAGGAATATGCGACAGCGAAGGACATCTCCTGGGTCGATCTCTTTGCCGCGACCGCTGAGCCGGAAACGTTGCAGTTGGCGGCTCTTTACTCGAATGACGGCATTCATTTGACTGACGCCGGCTATCAGGCGTTCGCTGAGCTCGTCGCCCGTATCCTGAGGTGCTCGTCCATAGGGCGGGTCGCGTGAGCGCCGGATTGCAACCGGTCAACGATCGGGATTTCGATCGGGTGATTGGGTCGGCGTCTGTTCCGGTGCTCGTCGTGTTTTGGCGGCCCGGATGCGGTCACTGTCGGGCCTTGTCGGTGGAATTGGAGCGCGTCCAGGCGCACCTCGGCGAGAAGGTCCTCGTGCTGAGCATGAACGTCGAGGAGAATCATCAGATTCCGGCTGAACTCGACATCCGGTCACTGCCGGCGCTTGCGCGGTATCAGTGCGGTGAGTTCACAGGGTTCATCGGGGGGATAGGGAAGAAGGAAGAGATTCTCAGGCATCTCGGCATCGCAGGCGAGGGACGGGAAGACCGAAGGCCACCGTCATGATGTGCGAATTACAGGATACGCCAGGCGCGCCCGTCGTTCTGAATCAGCCGATCGGCTTCCACCGGTCCCCAGGTGCCGGCCTGGTACTCGGGCAGCCAGCGTTGGCCCAATTGCTCCCAGGCTTCAAGAATCCGGGTGATCCAGGCCCAGGAAGCCTCCACGGCATCCCGCCGCATGAAGCGGGAGGCATCGCCCGCCATCACATCGAGCAGCAATCGCTCATAGGCTTCGGGGGACGGCCGCCCAAATACTTCGCCATACTTGAAATGCATTTCCACGGGATGGGTTTGTTCGCGCGTGCCGGGCACCCGGGACACGATGCGGAGCGAGAGCCCTTCCTCCGGCTGAATGCGTAACGTGAGCACGTTCGGAGCCTGCGGCGCCTGGGGGTTGGCGTTGAAGAGGATGCGGGGGATTTCTTTGAATTGGACGGCCACTTCGCTGGCGCGCAAGGGCAAGGTTTTTCCCGTCCGCAAGTAAAAGGGCACGCCGGACCATCGCCAGTTCTCCACGAAACATTTCACCGCGACGTAGGTCTCGGTCGTCGAATCGGGTTTCACGCCCTTCTCTCGTCGGTACCCGGGGACCGGGGTGCCGTGGGCGGTGCCCTCGGTATATTGCGCGCGCACCGTGCATTGCTCCACATCCTTGATGGTAATCGGCCGCAGACAGCGGAGCACTTCCATCTTGGCGTTCCGCACGACATCCGGGTCCAAGGAATAAGGAGGTTCCATGGCGACGAGACAAAGGAGCTGCAACAGGTGATTTTGCACCATATCCCTGAGCGCGCCGGCTTCCTCGTAGTAGCTCGCCCTGGTACCGACGCCTTCCGCCTCGCTCACCGTGATCTGCACATGATCGATATATTTGTGGTTCCAAATGGGCTCGAAAATGCTGTTGGCGAACCGCACGACCATCAGATTTTGAACGGTCTCCTTGCCCAGGTAGTGGTCGATGCGGAAGATCTGAGATTCATCAAAGACTCGCCCGGTGACGGCATTGATGGCTTGGGCCGAGGCCAGATCGCGGCCGACGGGTTTCTCCAAGATGACGCGCGCGTACGGCGATCGGGTTCCCTGGCTTCCTGCGAGCCCCGAAGCCGACAAGCCTTCGCACACGGGTGTAAAGGAGCTGGGAGGAATGCTGAGATAAAAGATCCGGTTCCCGGGGAGTTGAAACGTTCGCTCGAGTTCTTCCGCCCGCGCCTTCAGCCGCAGGTAGGTCTGGGGGTCATCATTCTCACCAGCCAGATAGAAGAGATGTCGGGAAAAGGCGTTCCACGTGTCCTCGATGAGGGCCTGGCGGGAATGCCGCACGACGCCATTGCGCACCGTGGCCCGGAATTCTTCATCGCTCATACGCGTGCGGCCCATGCCCACAACCAGGTAGTTGGACGGCAACAGGCCGTCGAGCAACAGGTTATACAATGCGGGGATCAACCGCCTGCGGGACAGATCCCCGGAGCCGCCGAAGATGACGAGGGTACAGGGTTCAACGGGAGCGAGGGTTTCCTGAGTCGGACTGATTTCGGTTCGCTGGGTTTTCGGCGCCATGGAAGCCTCCCGTACCGGACTCGCTTAACGCCGGACGGCATGCCCGCCGAAGGCGTTTCGCAAGGCGGCCAGCATTTTTTCAGCGAAGGATTCGGCCTGCCGCGAGCGGAACCGGGTGAACAGCGCCGCCGTCAGCGTGGGCACCGGCACGTCCTTATCGATCGCATCGGCGATCATCCAGCGTCCCTCTCCGGAATCCTGGACGTAGCCTTTGAGGTGCTCGAGTTTTTGGTCTTCCTTGAGCGCGCCCGCGGCCAGTTCGAGGAGCCACGAGCGCACGACGCTGCCGTGGATCCAGAGATCGGCGATGCGGGCGAGGTCCAGGTTATAGCCGCTCTTGGACATCAGCTCAAAGCCTTCCGCATAGCCTTGCATCATGCTGTATTCGATGCCGTTATGCACCATCTTGACATAATGGCCGGCGCCGACGGCCCCGACATGCGCCCACCCGCGCTCCGGAGCGAGGGTCGTGAAGGCGGGTGCGAGATGCTTGACGGCAACATCTTCGCCGCCGATCATCAGGCAGTAGCCCACCGTCAGGCCCCAGATTCCACCGCTGGTCCCGGCATCCACATAATGAATACCCCTGCGTTTCAGGTCCGCCGCGCGCCGGACATCGTCGTGGAAGCGGGTATTGCCGCCATCGACGATGATGTCTCCCGGCTGCAGGAGGGCGGCCACGGCCTGGACAGTCTCCTCCGTGGGAGCGCCGGCCGGCACCATGATCCACACCGCCCGGGGGGCCGTCAGGCGGCTCACCATGTCGGCAAGGGACGTGGAGCCCACGCATCCCTGGCTCGCCGCTTGTGTGACCGCTTCCTGAGAGCGGTCGAATACCACGACGCGATGGTCGTCCCGTCTCAGGCGGATGACCATGTTCATGCCCATCTTCCCCAGTCCGATGAATCCCAGTTCCATAACGGCGGCTCCTTGGCATGCGTGCCGGTCAAAAGCAGTCGGCTGTGATTTTATCACGACCGGCTCGCTGGTGTGGGTCGTGGAAAGACTTCCCCACTACGGGGAAGAAGAAGCGAGCGTCGGGGGCGTTCGTTAATCGATGCGGGCCGGATTCGGAACGTCCTTAAAGAGGAGATCGGCAAATTGCCGTGCAAAGTTGAGCCGATCGGCAAGCGAAGTGGCCGTCAGGAATTGCCCTGCCAGGTCCGCCAATGCCGGCTCGCGTGAGAAGATGAACCGGTGCACATCCACCGGAGCTGTCAGCCAAAATCCGCGAAGGCGGAAAAAGGCCAGAATGCAATCCTCATAGAACAACGTGAGCAGGTATTGGGCGGTTCCCGGCTTCTCGGCCAGGTCCTGCGCCTTGCCCAGCCAATGCAGACATTCGGCCTTCATGCGAATTTGCTCGTTCATGGAGGCGGGCGGCGGCCCCTGCCGGAATCGCTGATGGGCCTTGTCGATCAGCCTGGTGCACGTGCCGTCATGGTCGTACAGCGGCCGCGCTTTCCTCAACAGCGGAGGCAACCGGAGGGAGTAGGCGAGTTCCTCCTCGACTTCCTTATGCCCCCGGTACCGGATGTCGGCCAGGCGTTCTCCCACCCGGAGGATTTCATGCCCGTCCGCGTCCCCCTTGACCAGGGCGATCAAATCGATATCACTGTGCGGCGTGATGGCTTTCCGGGCGCCGGAGCCGACCAGGATCACGCCGACGAGGTCTCCGCCGCGTCGTCCCTTTACATGTCGCAGCGCAATCTCGAGACTGTCTTCGAAGCCGGGCGGATGCGGGATCTCCGGCTGTTCAGGCGGTTCCGGTACGGCCAGTAGTTCGGCATTCAACTCTTCGCGCGTGGGCGCAGGAGTAGCGGCATTCGCATCCATTTATATGTTCTGGGCTTTCTGAATGTGCGCCGGGAGCACGCTGAGCCACTGCTCGAAGGGCTGCTCGGCGTCGACGATGATTTCCAGCTTGCCGTTGTGAAGACGCCGCACCAGACCGGGATTTTCCGGAGAAAGCGGAATTTCCACCCACTCCCGGTCGAGTCCGAGCGCGTCCGTCACTTCAAGAATCCGGCTGATCTGTTGAAACGAGACGGCGTCAAGAGCCATGGCATCTCCGTAATGACACGTGGGGGCATTTTATGGACCGCGGGAGGAGGTGTCAACGTGGCGCGTCAGGCGGAGAGGACGCGGGAAAATGCCGTCCCCGCTTCATCGATCTGTTTGGAGGAGATATCGAGATGCGTGACGGCTCGATAGCGGGTACCTCCGATCGCGTTGATCAGCACACCCTGCTCCTTGAGCGCCGACACGATGTCCGCCGGCGTGCGCCGCTGATCCACGATGTCAAAGATCACGATATTGGTGTCGACGTGCTGAGGCGCGATCTGCACGAACGGGAGGTGCTGCAACAGTCTGGCGAGTTTCTTTGCATGTTCATGATCGTCTTTTAAGCGCCCGACATGATGCTCCAACGCATAGATGCCGGCAGCGGCCAGAATTCCGGCTTGGCGCATCGCTCCCCCGTACATCCGGCGGAACCGGCGCGCGCGCTCAATGACCTGGAGGTCGCTGGAGATCAGCAGGGATCCGACCGGGGCCCCGAGCCCCTTCGAGAGACAGAGCGAGACGGTTTCGAAGTGCTGCGCATAGGCAGCGGGCGGGAGGGTCGTGGCCGCGACGGCATTGAAGAGCCGGGCCCCGTCGAGGTGCATGGGCACGCGGTGTTTGACGGCGATCGTCCGGATCTTCTCGATGGTGGAGAGAGGGTAGATTGTGCCCCCGCCGGCATTATGGGTGTTCTCAAGGCAAATCAGTGCCGTGGGAATGCTATGCGCATCCGTGGGCCTGATCGCCGCTTCCACCTGCTGGGCCGTCATGAGTCCGCGCTCGCCCGTCACCCAATGCAGCTGCACGCCGGCCAAGGCCCCGGCCGCGCCTTGCTCATAGCGCACGATATGGCAGGTACTTTCGACGATCACTTCCTGTCCGGGCTGGGTCTGCGCGCGGATGGCGAGCTGGTTCGCCATCGTTCCGGAGGGCACGAACAGAGCCGCGCGCTTGCCGAGCATCGCCGCCGCCATGTCCTGGAGCCGGTTTACGCTCGGGTCTTCCCCGTAGACGTCGTCACCCACCTCGGCCCGGGCCATCGCTTTCCGCATGCCCTCGGTCGGCATGGTCACGGTATCGCTCCGCAAGTCGATCATCGGCATCGTCTCCTTCGATCACAGGCAGGAACCGCCGCATTCTAGCAAATTTTGTTGTTGCAGAAGAGAGCCCCCCTGCGGCACTGTCCCTGATCCTGGCTCGGACCCAATGTCGCCATCATCCCTGCTCACATGGACCCACGTCAAAGCCGGCGAGCGGACACCGCTGCTCTGGTCGTTTGGATATTTCTTTTGCCTGCTCTGCGGCTATTACATGCTTCGCCCCGTGCGCGACGAAATGGCGATCGAAGGCGGCGTACAGCATCTGCCCTGGATGATGACCGGCACGTTTCTCACGCTGCTGGGGGCGACGCCGGTCTTCGGATTGCTGTCCGCGCGGTTGCCGCGCGTGCGGCTGCTGCTTGCGGTGTATGGCTTCTTCATCATCCACCTGGTGATCTTTTATCTGGTCATGACGAGCCAATGGCATCCTGAGTGGGTCGCGCGGGTGTTTTTTGTGTGGCTGTCCGTCTTCAATCTGTTCGTGGTGTCCGTCTTCTGGAGTTTGATGGCGGATGTGTTCACACCGGAGCAAGGCGCCCGGCTCTTCGGTGTGATCGCCGCCGGCGGCAGCACCGGGGCGATCCTCGGACCGATCCTGACGGCCGGGGTGACTTATGTGGTGCCTGTTCCGACGCTGATGCTCTGCTCGGCCCTGTGGCTGGCGGCCTGCGTCGTCTGCATTCACCGGCTCGACCGATGGTCGCGGCAACATCCCCATGCAGGGATGGGACATCCCGAGCAGTCGCTGGGCGGAAGCATGTGGGCCGGCATTCGCCTGGCGGCCGGCTCTCGTTATCTCTTCGGGATTTGCGGGTATCTGCTCTTGCTCACCATGTCGGCGACGGTGCTGTACCTGGAGCAGGCGGCGTTGATCGGCCGAGAAATCGTCTCGCCTGAAGCGCGCACACGGCTCTTTGCCGGCATCGATCTCACCGTCAATCTTCTGACCTTCGTCACGCAACTCTGGGTCACGAACCGGCTGGTGCTTCGGTTCGGACTGGCGGCGGCTCTGCTGGTTTTGCCCCTCGTCAGCGCCCTCGGGTTTCTCGCGCTCGGCGTCAGTCAGATCCTGGGCCTGTTCCTGCTGTTCACCGTGATACGCCGGGTGGGGGAATACGCGATCTCGAAGCCGGCCCGCGAAGTGCTGTTCACGGTGGTCAACCGGGAAGAAAAGTACAAGGCGAAGAACTTCATCGATACGGCGGTGTCGCGGGGAGGCGATGCGTCCACCGGATGGGCGGTGTCGGGATTGAAGGCGCTGGGTGCGACCACGGCGCATTTGGCTTGGCTCCTGATTCCCTTCATGTTGCTCTGGGCCTGGATCGCCTGGTGGTTGGCGCGCCGGGAAGCCGTGCTACAACAAGAGAAGTCGCGATCGGGTTAGGCCTGCCTTTCCTTTACTCCTGAAAAAATCGCATGCTATAGTCCGGCCGTTGCTACATCCCGCATGCACCATTCGTCTGAGTGACTGAGCGAGGAAGGGTCGTCCATGCCTGAAGTACCGGTAAAGCTCTACATCGATAAGTTATTGAAACCATGCAAAGAAACCGCCAGAGCCGTCGCCATGTTGTCCGGTCCGGTCAAAGACAGGGCGATGCGCGCCATGGCGGCACGCATCGCCGCCGACGAAGAGCAGATCCTGGCGGCCAACGAAAAAGACGTGGATGCGGTCGGCAAGTCGTATGAAGCCGACGTGTTGAAAGACCGGATGAAGGCGGCGGTCGCGCGCGTGCGCATGACCGCCGAGGACGTCAAGGCCATGGTCGAGCGGCTGCATATGATCGCCGATCGGCCGGATCCCGTCGGCGCCGTGACGTCACGGCAGGAACGGCCGGATGGACTCCAGGTCAGCCGGGTCCGCGTGCCCATCGGTGTCATTGGCGTCATTTCAGAGATGAGCCCGCTGGCGACGGTCGAGTCGCTGGCGCTCTGTCTCAAGTCGGGCAATGTCTGCGTGTTTCGCGGCGCCTCGGAATGGGCCCTGACGCATCAGGCGATCGAAGCGGGATTGCGCGAGGCTGCGGCGACAAGCGGGGTGCCGCCCGGAGCCTGGATTCTCATCGAGCGGTCGGAAAAAGAGGTCGCCATCGAGTTGATGCGGTCGGCGAAAATTCTGGATGCCATCATTCCGCGCGGTGGCGGAGGCCTCAGAAAAACCGTCATGGAGCAATCCAAGATGCCGGTCCTCGCGTCCGATGCCGGGCTCACCCACATGTACGTGGATGCGGAGACCGATATTCCGATGGCCCAGAACATGGTCATCAATTCCAAAGTCCAGTTGATCGGGGCCGGCAATGCGCTCGACACGTTGCTCGTCCAGCAGATCGTGGCACGGCAGTTCCTGCCCCCCCTCATCAATCGCCTCTTGGATGAATTCAAAATCGAAGTGCGGGCCTGTCCCAAGACTCTGGCGCTGATGGGACAAATGGCCATGACGGGCCATACTTCGATCACCCCGGCCTCCGAGGCGGATTGGCACACGCAATTTCAATCGCCCGTGCTGGCGGTGAAAATGGTGACGAATATGGACGAGGCCTTGGCGCACATCGTCGAACATGGGCCTTGTATGACCGCCGTGATTGCCACCACGCGCTACGAATCGGCCATGCGGTTTACCCGCGAGGTTGATGCGAGCGCCGTGTTGGTGAATGCGTCGTCGAGGCTCCATGCCGGGGATAGTTTCGGCTCGGGGAGTGACGTGGGCTTGAGCGGGTCGCGGTTGCATGCCAAGGGCCCGATCGGCCTCGAACAACTCACCTGCGAAAAATATGTGGCGTTCGGGTCGGGACAGCTGCGATTGCCCCATCCGGTGCCGGAGGCGTACTTTGACGCCATCATGCTCAAACGGCCTTAGGGAGTATGTTGGGAAACCTTGCCTGCATGCCTTCGGGGCGAACTTTTTGAATCCCTCCTTATACCAACCTGAGAGACACCGGTGGGCTCATCTCTGCAGGACGCCCTGAGATCGCATCTCACTTCCTGGGGACTCAAGTGGTTCACCTCAGACGACGCCTATTTCGCCTGGCAGCGGCAAGTGCTGTCGCCGGATCAGCTCCAGGCTCTTCACCACTGCATTGAACGCAAGCGCAGGGGAAGTCTGTCGGATGAAGTCGCGTTCTATGACGCCACCGCGCATCCCGACATCCTGCCCGTGCTCTACAGTCAGCGGTATGACTACTATCTGGCCATCGGGCCCCTGGTCGTGGATCATCTGGATTCGGCGGAGTCTGTGCTCGATTTGGGCTGCGGGGTGGGCATCCTGACGACGTTCTATGCGCGTCAATGTCCCGACAAGATGTTTGTCGGCATCGACCGCTCGCCCCTGTCCATCGCGCAGGCCGAGGCACAAGCCCGGGCGCTGGCTCTGAAGAACGTTCAGTTCCGGTGCATGGATGTGACGGAGCCCTGGTCCGGTTCCTATGATGTGATCGTCGCGACCCACACGCTGGTGCAAGCCGAGCAGGATCCGGGGCTGCCCAGCCTGGACTGGACCACCTTTGCCCGTGCGCATGATCCCCATCAGCAACGGGCGTTTGAGGCACGGACCGGCATCGGTACGCGGCTTGACCGGCTCTGTGCGCTGTTGGCCGGGAACGGGCGGGTGATGGTGTGTGAGAAAACCAGGCAGCTGGCACGACGGGTGCCGTTTCAGCGTGCGCTGGCTGCACGTGGTCTCTCGTTGAGGAAAGAGCCGGAGCCGGTTCGATACCGGCTCGTGGAAGAAGTGAGTGACGATGGACCGTTTTATGTCCTGGGTCGGCAGGGGGCTGTGGCGTGGGACGAATCGCCGGAGCCGGATGCGGCGGCGCCCTTCGAACCATCCGGTTCTCGTCCCGGTTTGGCCGATCCGTCGGCGCCGTTGTATGAAAATCACGGGCCGTCGGCTCAACGAGCGTGGGAAGAACTGACAGACCGGCACGTGACGCAACAGGCGACCCGCCAGGAGCCGGATGGCCGGCAG
>CBDIWQ010000278.1:0-15885 GCA_965285965.1 uncultured bacterium
GTTGCGCTGACTCGCGGGCGGATTGCGGCCGTGCGCACCAAGGGAGTGCAGCGCGTCTTTCAAGTCGACGCGGCGGTCAATCCGGGCAACAAGTCGGAGGCCAAGCGGTCTTAGGAAGACAACATTAAGGCCCAACTCCTTGGCTCACAGAACGACATGGCTACGATCCGACTTGTTGCGCTGACTCGCGGGCGGATTGCGGCCGTGCGCACCAAGGGAGTGCAGCGCGTCTTTCAAGTCGACGCGGCGGTCAATCCGGGCAACAGCGGCGGGCCCTTGTTCAACCTACAAGGGGAACTGATCGGCATCCTGACGACCAAATTCTCGCATCCCTCCGGCATCGTTCCCGAGGGCATGGCATTCGCGGTTCCGGTGAGTTATGCGACACCGATGCTGGCCAATATCGACGGCTTTGACTTCACCAGGGTCGGAAAGGGCGGCAACGCCAAGAAAGGGAAGAAGGGCAAGGGGACGGAGCAGGACTCTCTTGCCGCCATGGTCGTCCGGACGACCGTCCGAATCGAGACCGCCCGGGGTGCGGAGACCTCGCCACCCGTCATGCCGTCCCCGGCCGACTCCGTCACACGGCGCGATGCCGCCGGCCCCCCTCCTAGTCAAGCGCCGGCCGGAATCGGGCCGCGAGGGATCCCGGCCGCCGACCAGGCATTAATTCAACAAGTCAACGAGCAGCTGAGGGGGGCGCAACAGGAACACCTGCAGCGGCTCGCCCAGCAGGGCATCGCGCGTCCCGACGGCATGGTGCTGATTCCGGCCGGAGAATTTTGGATGGGCGCGGAGGACGGTTTGCCGGACATGCGCCCGATGCATCGAGTGTACCTGAGCACCTATTGGCTGGACCGGCACGAAGTGACGAACCAGCAGTACCGGCACTGTGTGGAGAGCGGGGGATGCGGCGCTCCCAAAGACCAATCCGCCTATGACGATCCCATGCTGGCCGACCACCCGGTGACCAACGTCACATGGGCGCAAGCCCGTCACTATTGCGGCTGGCTCGGGAAGCGATTGCCCACGGAGGCGGAATGGGAAAAGGCGGCGCGCGGAACCGACGGGCGGCTGTATCCCTGGGGCAATAGCGATGAGGTGGTCAAGGCGCGGCCCCGCCTCGCTGAGCGCGCGAAGAACGGGACGGCCCCGGTCGGCACCATGGAGTTTGCGCAGTCTCCCTATGGGGTCGCCGACCTGGTGATGAATGTTTCGGAGTGGGTCAACGACTGGTACGCGGAGGATTTCTATCGGTTGTCCTCCGGCCGCGATCCGCAAGGCCCCGCGCGGGGTTCGTTCAGGGTGCTGCGGGGAGGGGAACAAAGCGAGCGTCCGCTGGAATTACGCGCCAGCTACCGAGGGTGGGATGACATGACCTACTGGGGGCCTTCGTTGGGCTTCCGCTGTGCGTTGGATGGATCCTGAGCCGGAAGCCGCGCACCGGCGAGGGCCCTGTTAAAAGCCTTTGTCGCGACGGATGCCTTGCCGGCGCAGTGGACGGCAGTGATCCGGCCTTCCGACGCCACGCTGCTTTCAGATCTGCATCACTCTCTCGGTTTCGCCCGTCAGCTCACAGCGCTCCAAACGCCGTTCAAGAAACCACTTCATCAGCGTCAGGTGCCCTTCGATGTCCGTCTGTAGAGGCCTCAGGCCCTTCACGTTGGACGAGCGCGGCATCGGAAAACAAGAGACCGAGGAGTGATCTCTATCCCTCAGACGTAGTACGTGGATTCCCCCATACTGTAGTGCGTTCACTTCAACTATGTATGACAAACAACTAGAACTATTGGCGACATGCATTCAGAGGCATGGTTAAAGAGTTGAGGAGCCATCTCTCTGTAATTTCGGTAGGCATCCGTTGCGACCCGAAACTACAGCAGTGATGATGACACAGTTCATTCCATCATCGGAAAAGTGGAGGGCAAGGTGCACGAACGAGCATTCCTCAAAAAAATGGCGTTCGCAGGCCTACTCGGGTCCTGGAGTGTCTTAGGCTTAGTAGGCTGTTGGGGGGGTGACATCCCCAGCCGTCTTGAAAATACCGGCCAAAACGCCGGCCCCGATGCGCAATTATCGATTACGACATCGTCTCTCCCTACCGCCACCGAAGGTCAGGCCTATATCGCGACCCTTGCCGGATCGGGAGGCACGCTTCCCTACACCTGGTTGGTCACGCCCGCACTCCCGGATGGCTTGGTGCTGAACGCGACCACCGGAGAAATTAACGGCTCGCCGTCTGTCGGGAGTTTTGGGGCGACCAGCCATGACTTCCAACTGCAAGATGGCGCATTCCACTCCGTCACCCGGGCCCTGACATTCACGGTCAATGCGGCGACGCTGACGATTACGACCACATCTCTTCCGAGCGGCACTGTCAATCAGCGGTATCCAACGACGACGTTGAGCGCCAGCGGAGGGGTTCCGCCGTATGTCTGGTCCGTCAATCCCGCGTTGCCGAACGGGTTGGGGTTCAACGTACAGTCGCCGGCCACGATCAGCGGCATTCCTTTGAATGGAACGGCTGGCACGACGAGCCACACATTCACGGTGACCGATTCTGCCAGCCCAACGCAGCAAACCAGCTCCAGGGCGTTACCTTTGACCATCAATGCGACGGTCACCCCGGTGACGATCCTGAGTGGCTCTGTGCTGCCGACTGCAAGAGTCGGCCAACCATACAGTTACACCTTGCAGGCCTCGGGCGGCACCTTGCCCTATTCGTGGGCGGTCGATCGCTCGCTGCCTCAAGGTCTTACGCTGATCCCGGCTACCGGTGAGATCACAGGAATACCGGCAGCCACTAGCGTGATATCGCTCTATTTCACCGTCCGAGATTCCACTCAGCCGATCAACCAGACGGATACCGAGTTATTCAGCCTTCAGGTCACCAACTAGCAGGCTGTTGACGCAGTCCGCCACCGGCGTTCTTGACTGGGACACTGCCGCCTCACCATCTCGGCGGCGTTCAGAAGCGTGCCGCGCCTTATCCGGCCCGCCGTGAACCTCACACGCCCAACATGCGGGACAGCGAGACCTGCGAGACGAGCGACTCGTGTCACGCTTTTCTCGCGAGTCTGGCTCCTTCTTTCTAAACAGCCTGCGGATGAGTCCGGATGAGACTGTCACGGTCCCGGTTCCCATGTGCTCGTAGTGCCCCAATAGTGTATCGACCCCTGCTCGCTTCTGGCTGCTCCCTCTCCTCTCCTGACCGCGTCACTGACGGGGCTGCTCCAGTCCAAAAGCCACGCTCCGGCGTTGAGTCGAGCCCGGTACGCGGTGGGCGGCAAGCTCGGCAACGCCTCATGGCGCTGCTCTTGGTTGTCGCTCGTTCCTCATGTCCCGCTATCCAGCAGCTCAATCCATCGACTCAAGCACGTAGGCGTTCAGCGCGTCCATCCGGTAGGTCATGAACCGCTCATGAACGAATGTCGATCCGGCTTGTCTGGTTTGGGACTTCGTAGAGGGCCCGCTCAGCCGCACTGACAACGGCATCCATGCGCGTATCTGTTCAATGAGTCTTCGGGAAGGGACGCCAACTGCCCATTTGATACCCCCCACACGTAGTACGTGTGTTTCCCCATACGTTAGTGCTGTCACTTCCACTATGTATGGAAGCGACATACACGTGCTGCAGGCCATGCAAACAGTGGAAAGGAGGTGCCGACGCGTCCCATAGCAAACGTCGTTCTGTCGAGGCAGTGATTATCTTTAACTGTTAGGAGGCTTTTATGAAGAAAGTCATCACCACAACAGCAGCGATGGCGGTAGCCTTCAGCCTTCCGCTCTTTGCGGGGGCCGAAGCTCCATCCAAGAGTAACACAGCCAGCTTCAACACAGACAACAGGACAACGAAGACCATCGATGTCCATAAGAAGGACATCGATATCACCAAGACAATCGATAGCCATAACCAGAAAACCACGACGAGGACCACCAACAGGTCGGAGGATTCAAGAGCCTCTGACTTTGGAGCGTCAGCCAACAATGGCTCGGCTGCCACGTCGTTGAACCTGAGCCTGACGAACGCGTTTAACAAGAGCACCGTCGTCAATGCCACGAAGCTCGACGGGTATGTGTCCGGGAACACCATTCATAACATCGGTAATACAGGAGGCTATGCCAGCAATGATGGGAACGCCGGGCGTGGCGCAGACGGCGGCGATGCCAAAGCCGTCGCGTATTCGAGCAAGGCCGTTGCCAATGGCGGGGATGGTGGTTCTTCCAAAGCGGGACATGGGAACGACGGCGGGAAGAGTGTCACCGCGTTATCCGGTGATGGCGGCTCGGCCCGCAACACCGAACGGGCTCGTGGCGACGCCGACCAGACGGCCAAGGCGGGAGCCGGTGGTCGCGCGAGGGGCGGGGACGGTGGAGCAGGCGGGGACGGCGGCGCAGGAGGAACCGGTGGGGCCGGCGGGACAGGCGGCTCGGCGACCAGCGGAGACGCGACTGCAAGAGCCACGGGCGGAGACGGCGGAGCGGGCGGTGCACTGAGCTTGAAAGGCGGAAGTGCAGGGACGTTCAATGCCTCGAACACGATCACGGGCTTTACCGGCGCCAGCGGAGTCAGTGTCGCCATTCAGAACACCGGGATGGCGAGCCTCCAACAGGTTGGTGTCACCACGATGGCGAACGTCACGGTTCGCTAAGCACGATGTGGCTGGAGGAGCATCACGCTCCTCCAGCCTCGCGGCATCATTCCTGACAAGAGAGGGGCATCATGCGCATCTACTTCTTCATCCTTGCAAGTGTCCTTGGCGCCGGCATAAGCACGGCCCATGCCGGCTCGCCGGAGACAAAGGAAATCTTGGGCCAACCCCTGCCCTCGGCCCAGTTAGACGCACAACGCGGGGGGACGGACCTCGGTCCGCTCACGATCAATACGAACCAGCTAAACGCCAGGCTGTTCAACAATTCCGCCACGGATAACGTCACCGGCCATAATACGATTACGGGCAATGCGTTTGCCGGAGCGAGCGGCCTTCCCACTGTCATACAGAACTCCGGCAACAACGTCATCATTCAGAGCGGGACCGTCTTGAATCTGACATTGAAGTAACGAGCATGCTCGCCAAACACGCGTTCGGTTTAGGAATCGTCTTGATGCTCTCCGCCGCCCCCGGTGCGATGGCGGCCACCATGGAGGTGACTCCGGGAGTCGGCGGTCGCATGCTGCTCCAGGTCTGGAGCTTGCGCGAACTCAAAGTCCGGTCGGTCATTCTTCAGCAGTACGATTACAGTTGCGGCTCCGCCGCCGTCGCCACGCTCCTGACGTATCACTATGGGCATCCCATCACTGAGGAGGTGGCGTTCCGCGCCATGTTCGACAACGGTGATCAGCACAAAATCCAGCGGGAAGGCTTTTCGCTCTTGGACATGAAGCGGTTCTTGGACGCCCAGGGCTATCGCGCCGACGGGTTCGAGGTCTCATTGGATGACCTGTCGAAGGCCGGCATTCCGGCGATCGTCCTGATCGTGGATAACGGTTATCACCATTTTGTCGTGATTAAAGGCATGCGGGACAATAAGGTCCTACTCGGCGATCCGGCGGTGGGCATGAGGGTGGTGCCGCGCGAGCAGTTCGAAGCGTCGTGGCAGAACCGCATCGTCTTTGTCATCCATGAGTCACCGGGGCGCGCAGAGTTCAATACCGCCCGCGATTGGAGTGTTCGTCCGAGATCGCCCCTCGGACAACCGCTCAACGCCGAAACATTGGGCAACATTCTTCTGTTTCGCCCAGGGGGGAGGGACTTTTAATGACCCGGATGATGTGCCGCATAATGAAGATGTTGCTGCTCATAATCCTGTGCGCGCAGCCCATGACTCCAGCCATGGCATTCGAGGGATATGAAACGCTTCGCCACTGGAAACCGGTGAGCGACGCGGTATTAGACTGGATGCGCGGCGGATTCCAAACCAATCCGAATGGTCCCGTCATGGCATTCGGCATCCAACGAAGCGCGTTCGTCAATGGCCAGCTCGTGAGCTCGACGGTGCTCAATATTCCGGACTTGTTGCAACTGACGAGCGATCCGGGCAAAGCCTTCTCGCTCGTTCAAACGGGAGGTGGGAACGTGGTGGCCCCCGGCACGTTCTCGGCGGGGTCATTGGCGACGGTCATACAAAACTCTCTGGACAATCAAACGATCCAGAATCAAACCGTCATCAATGCCACAGTGGCCGCCCTCAGTTGGGCCCGGTCGCTTTCGCTCGGAAGCGCCCTCTCTCAGGCCAACCTGGATGCCATCCGGCATTAACGGCTACTTCCGCGAAAACACCGCCGTCGGGAACCGGAGCGTCACTTGGAGGTCCGGTGCTTCCCGTGTCGCGCCGAGCCCGACGACGAAGTTCACCACGCTGTTATCTCTCAAGCGATACCCGCATCCCAGGAGCAAGACTCCCACGTGAGTGGCGGTCGGCGCGGTGGTGAGGAGCAGGCTGGAAGCAGACGTGGGCCTCGCAAAGACGGTATGGTCGTATCCCATACTCAAGGATAGCTTCTCATTCAGTGATAGGCCGAGGCCCAAATTGGCATTGGCGCCATTGCCGGGCTCGACGCGCCCGATCTGGCCGCCGACATCACGCGGGATATTCCAGATGAAGCTCATGCTGCTGAAGAGGACAACCGGATCGCTGGGATAGAGGACGGTCAGGCCCGGTTGCAGGATATAGAAACCTGACCCTGTCGGTAATTCGGTCTGAAAACCCGTGACCGGGTTGATCGGCACTTCAAACGGACCTTTCCCGGTGGTGCTTTTAAAGCGTGTGAATCCCACGAAATACGGCTCATCCGTCCCGCCTTTGTTGATCTGGTATCGGGCGGTGGCTTCAATGTCACCGAGCCCCGATCCGCTGGTATTCTCCACGGTATCCTGCGTGGAGGCCGTGGCCAGGGGGCGTTGTGTATACGTGTCCTCCCGATAGATATAGGGGACGCGTACCTCGAGCTCCAGCCGGTTCGTCAGCCCGTAGCGTCCGACCAACGCGGCGGTAAAAATGTCGCGGCTCACGCCTTGGACGTTGATAAGACCGATCGTGATCGCCGGAACAATAGTAAATCCGGTCAGGGTCACCCGATTGCTGCTCAAATGCGCAAATTGCAGATACGGCTCCACGATCAGTGTGCCCTTGGGCGTCAGCACCCCGGCCCCGGGCAGATCGATGATCCGGGAAAGCGATTGAGGGATCGTTTCTTCCGCAGTTTCCGGTGCGACCCCCACCGGGCTGACAGATTTCGAGCCTTCCGCAGAAACGTTTTGTGCGGCGGGCGCATCCTGATCGGGACGCTGAGGTCCGACTGTCTGGTCGTTGGCCGCGACATAGACCGGCCTCGGCTCTCGAACGTGGACCCGCTCCTCCCTACGTGACTGATCCGCATGCCTGCCGGCGAGCCCCGGCTCGGCCGCAGCGACCTCAGGCACCGTCAGAATCAAGGCGATCCCGAGAGAGAGGACTGTCCAGACGCCACAAACTGCTCCGGTCGTTTTTTGTGTTTCGTTCAATTGTTCCTCGTCCAATCGTCGATACCGATGCAACATCTACTGTTCCTCCGTGGCTGGTGTTGTCTCCGCCGATGGCCTGCCGCGCAATCCGGGATGTGGCCTTGGGCAAGTCCAAGGTCGCTTATAGTCCTGCCGGTGATCCGAATGAACGGAAGAAAGACGTGGGGAGGGGACCGCCCGAAAGCCTCTTGCCCGAGAGAACCGGCTCAAAGATCGCATCATGTCAGGAGGCGGACAGGTGTTGATTGAGGCGATAGAATTCTGCGGCGGCCGCAGTCCGTGTCTCGACGCCGAGATACTGGAAGATGCGCTCGACATGCTTTTCCACCGTGCGAGGACTGATAGCGAGAATGGCGCCAATGTCCTTATTGCTCTTGCCGGCGGCCAGCCACTGCAAGACTTCCGCTTCCCGTTTTGTCAAACCATGGGTAGGTGGAGGGGGAGAGGGTGAGCGCTCGTCCAACATGAACCACAGCCGTCCATTATCTTCGATAAGGCGCACAAGGAGAGACCGTCCCTGCCTGCCGACGATCCATTCTTCCTTCCTCAGCTGCGTGGGCCTGGACTCGTTCATAGGTGACGGGAAGCCGATCATTCGCAGCAATGGGGCCGGAAGTTTTGCTGATGCGCTCGTCCAGTCCCAGTAGCTGCGTAATAATCGCAATGCCGGCGAGCTAGCCCACAAAATCTTTCCTCTTGCACTGACATGAAGAAGAGGCGGTATGAAGGCTTCCGTCGTCTCTCGCCGATCCACCTGCAGTGTGAACGGAATGAGATCGGCCGCAGTCTGAACCCCCCGCGCGACACGAGGGGTCGCCACGGCGAAGGCTGGACGTTCCTGCTCTGGCAGCTCGGGGTTCGGAGAAGGGTTGGATGAGTTCACAGGTGGCTGCGCCTTTTCAAAAGCGAAAGGTTCATCATGCCGCAGCGCCGGGCGCTTCTTCTCCTCCCTTCTGTTTCAGCGTCAATGAAGAATGTTGTCGCCCTGCGTGTGTTGATTATCTGCATCGGTACGTGAGCAAGGCTGATGCCTATATAGAAGCCATGTATTAATGTCCAATGTGGAGTCCACAGTCATGAATGACACATCGTTGTAGGGAAATTGATTCACTCCAATGCCAAACTTTTTCTAACTGGTTGATTGGCAAGGTTTACCCGTCGTTGGCAAAACCTACAGGGGATCTCCCTAGTTTTTTGAAGGTTTCCCTCTCAGGGGCTGTTTAATACCATTGATGAGAATGGAAAAAAGCTGGGGGAACCCCTAAATGCTACCGCGTGTGTTCCTTCAAGAGTGATCCGTCTCAGATGCCGCGCGCCTGATTGCAATCGCCGGTTATGTAGCGGCGCGGCGGGCGAGGAAGAGTCGGGTGTCGAAGGACCGGCTGTTTGCGCTGCCGCGCACCATGCGCGGCCCCATCAGTGCCCGCCGAAATCTTGGAGAATGCGTAGCCAGTGCCGTGTGCAGGAACTGAGCTACGGAAGGGTTCCTATAGCTCAGAAATAAGCGGGTGACGGTTATCTTTCCGGAATTACAGCGCTCCGAACATCCGCTCAAAGAACTGCTTCGTCAATGCCATGTGGTGTCCGATATCGCTTTGCAGGTGCCTCGCCCCTGCTTGCCAATCGTCCGTCGTGTAGCCGACGCGGCGGGCGAGGAAGATGAAGTCGTCGGAGTCGGGCGGAGGGAGGACCAGGTCTTTGGCGTTACCGCGGACCATTCTCAATCCGTCGATGAGCATCCGGATGAAGAGATAGGCTTTCCGCAGATGCTCGCCCTCCTGCCTCGACACGATGGCACAGTCCACCAAGCCCGCCAGCGCCTGCATGCTGTTGGGGGTCCGCAGCACGGGGTACTTGTGGCCGTGCATGACTTGCAGATACTGGATGGCATATTCGATATCGACCAGGCCGCCGGCGCTGTGTTTCACGTTGACCGTGCCCGGCTCCACGAGCTGCCTCAATTGCTGCCGCCGCAGATCCAAGGCGGCGGCGAGGTCCCACGGCTCGCCGCTGTAGACGTAGGTGTCGCGGTGCGCTTCCACCTGCTTGCCCAACGCCGGATCACCCGCCACGGCTCTCAATTTGATCATCGATTGCCGCTCGAACGGCGCGGCCAATCCAGTGGGGCTGTAGTAGCTCCGGATTTCCTCCAACGGATTCGACAGCGAACCCTTGCCGCCATGCGGGCGGAGCCGGACGTCGAGGTGGAAGATGCCTTCCTGCTTGGCCTCGATCCACTGCAGCAACTCCTGAACGAGCCGTTCGAAATACTCGCTGTTTTCGATCGGCTGTTTCCCGCCGCTGCGGCCGGCGCCGCCGTAGACGAAGAGGACCTCGATGTCGGAGGCGTACCCCAATTCACGGCCGCCGAACTTGCCCATGCCGAGGACGGCAAAGGGACAGGGCTTGCGGTTTTCCAACCGCGGGGCGCCGTAGAGTTTCTCCAGCTTGGCTTGGCAGTCGCGCAGGCTGCGGCTCATGATCACGTCGGCGAGTTCGGTCAAGGCTTCGGAAAAATCGGCCAAGCTGGAAGATTCAACCATGTGCTTCATGTCGATCCGGAACAGCTCCTGATCCTTGAATCGATTCAACGCGTCCTTGCGCGCTCGTTCCGTCTTGGTTCGGTTTACCACGCGGTCGAGTTCCTTCCGGAGGGCCGCTTGCGGCTTGATCAGCGGCGCGTCGCGATAGTCTTGTAACAGCGGCAACAGATTGCCGTGCTGGCGGCGTAAAAAATCTTCCCAGAGGAAGTCGCTGGTGCCGAGCAAGCGGGCGAGGAGGGGGAACGTCTTCTTGTCGCCCAGAAAGGCGAGGGCTTGTGCTTGCTCTTTTCCCTTGGTGTCTTGCACGGTCAGGTCGAGAAACTGATCGAACGCCTCGAGGGCTTTGGCCGGATCGGGCGCCCAGGTCAAGGCATGGGTGAATTGCTTGATCAGGACGGCGGTGAGACGCAGGTGCTGTTGATCGAGGGGATCGATGAGCTTCCGGCCGTGGCGGTTCCGGACGTAAAACCGGTCATGCAGCTTGCCGTCGTCGATCTCGAATTGCGCCTTGGCGATGTAGATATTGCGCATGGCCAGCGCATTGGCGAAGGCATAGAGAAACGCCGGGGTGTCGTCCGACCGGATGTCCATGATGGTATCGGTGGGGGATTGGCTGTTGTCGAAGGTGATCTGGACGGTATGGAGCAGCCCGCTGAAGGAGCCGCGGCGTCTGCCGAGCTGCTCCACTAAATGCCGGTTCACGGCTTGCCGGGCTTCGTCCACCTGCCCCGCGTCGAGCAGTCCGATCATGCGCGTGAGTTCGGCGATCAGGCGCCGATGATCCTCGGGCCCGAACGGAATGCCGCGCGCCGGCTGGACGCGGAACACGTCGACGATTTTCTTGCGGCTCAAACCGGGCCGGCTCTTCGATTTGACGCGGGAGCTGCTGCCGCCTAGGGCCGTGCGAGCGGAGGCGGCGGCCGGCGCGCCTTCCACGAAGGTGTAGATCTGTCCTTCTTCGATATTGAGGCCGAAGGCCGACAGCAGGCCGCAGATGATGGCGAATTCCGAAAAATAATCGTAGGCCACCAGCGTGAGTTCGAAGTGCTGGTCCGGCTGCCCGATGATCGAGACCTCGCAGGGATGCTCGGGCGTGAGCTGCGCCGCAAGGCGGACATGGTGCGCGATCGCGGCGGGCGTGAACCGTCGGAAATACTCCTGATCCATCCGGCTGACGAAGTCCTGGAGGATGTCGGGCGCGATATCCTGACAGTGCGGGGAGAGGAGGTGCAATCGTTCTTCGGCGGTCATGATGCGGCACTCCCTGGCATTCCGCTGTCAGCGTTCAGCTATCAGATGGGACGTCTATTATAGAAGCTCGTATAGAAGCTCGCTGCTGAACGCTCTTCAACGGCCGCCAGTATACCGGAATGCACTTCATTGTGTGGAGTGAACCGCGCCAGTATAATGCCGCGCGATGACCGGAAGCATGTCGAACAAGGCCGCCGGCTTTCGACGCTCCATGTCATTCCTGATGATTCGTTGCGGGGAGAGGATTGAGGACTAAGAACATCGTACCGCGGCCTGCGGGCAAGCCGACCGCCTCAAGACCGGATCACGGACGACCTCAGAAGCCTGCTCTGCCGATGTCCTCCAAGCCGGACCCCACGCCCGTGCTGCTGGCGACGGAGCGCCAGGCCGGGCAAGTGGCCGCGATTCTCTCAGCCTACGGGCTGCGGGACATCGAACAGGCCGACCGCAACCTGCAAGCCATGGCAGGCGAGCCGCATCATCGCCGCCAACTGGCCCACGTGCTGCCGGTGCTGATGGAGTCGGTTGCGCGGACGGCGGATCCCGATCAGGCGCTGAATCATTGGGAGCGGCTCCTGGAGAATGTCACCCGCTCCTCGTTTCTCGACTATCTGCAGAGCTCGCCGCGCATGCTGGATCTGCTCTGCACCATCTTCGGCAACAGCGATGCCCTGGCCTTTACCGTAGTTCGCGACCCGATGCTGGTTTACTGGCTTGCGGAGGAAGGGGTGCTCTCGAAGGCGCCCACGCGGAGCGGGCTGCAAACCTCCTTGCGGAGCAGCCTGGATCATCTCACGGTGAAAGAATTGAAACTGGACGCGCTGCGGCGGTTCAGACGGCGCGAAATGTTACGGATCGGCGTGCGTGACCTTCTGCGCCTGGCTCCCGTGCCGGAGACGACGGCCGCGCTCTCCGATATGGCCGGCCTGCTCATCCAGTCCGCGTATGAAATCGTCGATGCCGACTTGCGCCGGCAGTACGGTGTGCCCATGCACAAGAACCGGGAGGGCCGGTGGGTCGAAACCGGCTTTGCCGTGATGGGCATGGGCAAGTTGGGCGGACATGAGCTGAACTATAGTTCGGATGTGGATTTGATCTACGTCTATGCGTCGCACGACGGGGAAACGAGACAGCCCGCGAACAGGGGAAAGGAGCGGGCCTCCTCTGCCGCCGTCGGCATTTCCAATGAAGAATACTTCGAAGTCCTCTCGCGCGAGCTGACGAAAGCGCTTACGGAGCAGACGAAGGAAGGGTACGTCTTCCGCGTGGATCTGCGGCTGCGGGCGGAAGGATCGGTCGGGCAGCTGGCACGATCGCTGGAGGACTATCAAAAATACTACGCGTCGCGCGGCCAGGGCTGGGAACGGTTGGCGCTGCTCAAGGCCTGGCCTGTGGCCGGTTCGATCGAAGTCGGGACCGCCTTCCTCAAGATGGTGAAGCCGTTTATCTTCGGACCCGCCAGGACGGCGGATCCAGCCGGCGCGCTGCGCGTCGTGGAGGACGTGCGGACCGTGAAGGAACTGATCGACGCCAAGATGGCCGATCGCGGGCACGAGCGCCGGAATGTAAAGCTGGGCACCGGAGGCATCAGGGAAATTGAGTTTCTGGTGCAGACGATTCAGGTGTTGGCGGGAAAGCAGGTGCCGGGTCTGTTGGACCGGAGCACGCTCGGGGCCCTGGATCGATTCGTACGGTACAAGCTGCTGTCAGGGGCCGAGCGCGATCAGCTCACGGCGGCCTATCTGTTCTTGCGCGATGTCGAGCACAAGCTGCAGATGGTGCAGGACCTCCAGACCCATTCGCTTCCGGAAAGCGGCGAAGAACTGGAGCGGTGCGCGATTCGGGCGGGCTATGACGCGGAAGATCGCGCCGTGGGGGCCGCCCGTTTTCATGCCGATCATCACCGGTACACGGACGTGGTGAATCGGTTGTTCCGGTCCTTGTTTTATGAGCCGAAGGCGTCCGCGCTGCTCAAAGCGACGCTTCGGCTGAAACGCGCGCGCCGGTAACAAGACCGCCGTTCCCGTCACGCGCTATTTCGCTTGGAGGATCGCGTCGTGCAGATGGCTGGCGGCACGGTCTTTCCGAAGGAACGTGGTCGCTCCCGCTATCATAAGGGCCCTGCTCTACCTGGTTCGAGGTTGCGCGATTCGGCCGGCTATGGCGCGCAGAATCGGGCATGGGGGCCGCCCCTTTCATGCCGACCATCACTGCACACGGATGTGGTGAACCCGGTCCTTATTTTATGAACCAAAGGCGTCCGTGCTGGTCAAAGCGACGCTTCGGCTGAGGCGCGCGCGCCGGTATAACAGGACCGCCGTTCCCGTCACGCGCTATTTCGCTTGAAGGATCGCGTCGTGCAGATGGCTGGCGGCACGGTCTTTCCGAAGGAACGTGGTCGCTCCCGCTGAGATCATGGCCTCTTCCACATGGGTCGACTCCTGTATCGAGATGCCGATGACGGCGGTCGACGGGCGGTCATGTTTGATCTGGCGCGTGGCGGCAATGCCGTCCAGGCGCGGCATGTTGATATCCATGACGACGACGTCCGGGTGGCGTGTGCGCGCCAGCTTCACGGCTTCAATGCCGTCCCCGGCCTCGCCGACCACCTCGAGATCCCGATAGCCCTCCAGGATGCTGCGGAGGCCCTCCCGAACCATGGCATGGTCGTCGACCAGCAGGACCCGCAGCCTGTGCACGGCCGGCGTCTGCTGGTCCGGAACTTCGCCCGCCGCCGCCGGCGCAGTCACGGGCACCGTGAGAATTACTTTCGTCCCTTGGTGAGGGAGTGAACGGATGTCCATCCGGCCGTTCAACATAGCCATGCGCTCCCGGATGCCGAAGAGGCCGAAGCGCCGGTTGGGCTCGCCGTCTTCCAGGTCTTGGACCTGAAATCCCTGTCCCGCATCCTCCACCGACACCAGCAGGTGGCCGGTCGTTTCATGGGCGACGGTGACGGACGCGCGTTTTGTGGCGGCATGTCGCAGTACATTGACCAGCAGTTCGCGCACCGAATGGAACAGCAGGATGGCCTGGTTGCCGTTCAGGATCGGCGGCTTCGGCGGCAGGCGTAACGCGACGGTGAGCCCCTCCTTTTCCATGCGGGCAGCCAGCCATTGGAGCGCCGGCTCGAAGCCTTGTTCGTGCAGGACCGGCGGCGTCAGGTCGCCGGCAAAAGTCTCCGTAAATTTGACCGCCCGATCCATCACCTCATCGATGTCCTGTAACAGCGCACTGATGCTGGCCGTCGTGGTCTGGCGGATCACATGTCCGAGCTTCATACGGCCCAGGGCCAGGGGCCGGCTGAGATGATCCTCGAGTTCGCGGGCGATCTGACGACGCGCCTGCTCCTCCCCCACCGTGTATTGAGCGGCCAATGACCGCAGTTTCGTCAGCGACGGGTCAGGCGCCTCCCCCGGTTCACGAACCGGCCGGTCGGCGACATCGGGCGACCCGTCGCCCAGTGCGGACGCGCAGCACTGGCTGATGATTTGGAGCAGGAGACGCGCCTCGTCGTCCCAGCCGCCCGAACGGCGCGTCGCAAACGACATCGCCCCCAGCAACCGGTCCCGGTGCAGGAGGGGATAGCAGACGTAGTCCGTGATGCCCAACTCGGACAACGGCGCCACCGTCTCATCGATCCGGGGCTGGAAGGAATTGAGGACCGGCTGCCGATTGCGGACGGCTTGGCGGGCGATGGCCGCTCCTGGACTGGGGCTCGTCAAGGAAGCGGCCGGCGCGCCGAGCGGCTCGGTAATCCCGCGGGACGCAACCAAGCCCGGTTCCTGCCGTTCATTGAGCGCATACCATTCGTATCCGGCCAAGTCGATGAGTTGGGCGAGCTGAGGAAACCGCGCATCGAGCACCGTGCAGGGATCGTCCGAGGCGAGGAAGTCCGGCGCCGCGTCAGCGAGGAACGCGAGATGAGCGGAAAGCCGGTCTGTGCTGTGTTCCGTATGCACGTCGGTGGATCTATCGTACTGAAGCGGCTCCGGAAAGATCCAGATGAGGAAAGGGGCTACTGAGAAGCCCTCAAGGGGGCCGGCGGGAATCCGGGGGTCCCACGCTGACTTGCTCAATCTAGACATCCTCGTAGCGCAGATCCCGCTCGCTGGCCAGCAGCAGATAAGCCTCTCCCCACTGCCGCGCGTTGTCCAGGCTCCAGGGCTCATCCGGCTCCGCCGGCTTAAGGCGGAGGCCGTAGAGACCTCCATAGACGATATGTGCGAGGCCGGAGCCCGAGTCTTCCACCGGTTGGACGTAGGCTTGACAGGGCGGTGTGCCTTCATCGTCGCTCCACCCTGTGACCCGGTACCATTCTCCGGCCGGGTTCCGGTCATGGAGCCGCACCTGACGAACCGGGCGGGCTGGCCCGGCGGCCTTGAAGCGCGCGAAGACGCTCATGTCGCAATTCGGGTTCGGTTCGACCTCGACAATCACGCCGGTTCACCTCTCGACAAGGCCATTGTACCGGGATGAAGGCCCAGAAAAAACACAAAGGGCCCGGCGGTTTCCCGCCGGGCCCTTTGCTGATGCTGAAAGCTGACCGCTCCCAGCGTCTGTTCTTTAGTACATGCCTTCCATGC
>CBDIWQ010000279.1:0-5264 GCA_965285965.1 uncultured bacterium
GCTCATAGAATTGAGGAAAGGATGCGGAGAGCGCGGCCTTCGCCTGGGGCCAGAGGGAAGAGACCGGGTCACTCATGGAAGTCGGAGGCCAAGCGGTCTTAGGAAGACAACATTAAGGCCCAACTCCTTGGCTCACAGAACGACATGGCTACGATCCGACTTGCTCATAGAATTGAGGAAAGGATGCGGAGAGCGCGGCCTTCGCCTGGGGCCAGAGGGAAGAGACCGGGTCACTCATGGGTGGGACTCGGTGACGGTGGATGAGCCCGCCTCCAAACGCCCGCGAAGCGCTTGCAGGCGCCGGACATTTTCGTCGAGCTTGGGCAATTGATATTTACGGTCCATGTAGACCACTTGCTCGAGGAGATCCGCGGCTTCCCGGAGCCGGCCCATGTTTTCGTAACACTGGGCCAGCACATAGCGGGCACCGCCCGTCCGGAGTTCGTCGCGTAACCGCTCGGCGATCGATTGGCTCGTCTGGCAGCAGGCGATGGCGTCCTCATAGCGGTTTTGCACCAGGAACGTGCGGCCGATCATGCGCCAGGCGTCCGCCGCGCCGCCGTGATTGCCCAACCGGCGCATCAGCACCAGAGAATGCTCATAATATTGAATCGCTTGCTCGAATTGACCGCTTTCCCTGGCCACCAGGCCGAGATCCGAGAACAAAACGGCTTTGCCCGCCTCATCGTGGGTCTTGGTCATGATGTCGAGCGCTTCAAGATAATAGGCCCGGGCGCGGTCCCATTCACCGGCGTCGGCCTGCAGATTCCCGAGATTGGCCAACGTCGTGCCGATCCCCTTCTCGTCGCCCAAAATCTTTTGCAGCTCCAGCACTTCTTGATAGTGCGCCTGCGCGGCGTCCCGGCGTCCGCTCACGGCGCAGATGTTTCCCAGATTGCCCAGCGTCGCCACGAGCGCGCGCTGGTCCCCGGTCAGCCGGTTGCACTCCAGCGCTTTGGCATAACAGGCATAGGCATCGGTGTAATGCCCGCGCGAAAAATGCTCGTTGCCCTGACGATTGAGTTCTTCGGAAAGGCCGTTGCGGAGTGGCATGATCAGGTATGCAACAGCCGTTCGACCGGTTGTTTGCCGCCGGCTAGGATGGACGTTCCGTCTCCGACGAGAAGACTCTCGAATGGATATTTGAGCAGGCGCCGCAGTCCCTCTTTCGCCTTGGTGACGTCCGCATACTTCTCGGCCGCCAGCATGCTCACCGCGCCGGCCGGTTTGCCGATGAGCGCATCGCCCACGATCAGCACGCCGCGTCCTTGCTGAATGAACAGCGCCGATTCCCCGGGGGACTTCTGATCTTGGAGCTGAATGACCCAGATTCCGCCGGGTAACAACTCGCCGTCCTTGAAGGTCTTCGTCGGTTTCACATCCATCTGGGCGGCGTCGGCGTCCGGCACTTGCAGCTGGCACCGGTACTCCGCCTGAAAGGTGGCCGCCTCCCTGACATGGTCCCGATTCGTCACGATGATGTAATCGACCGGCCCGTTGCGTCGGATAAACGTGCCGGCCTCCGCCGTCATCGGCGGCGGATCGATGAGGATTTTATGTTCGCCCACCATGAGAAACAGTCCGTTGAAATCGAGCTGTTTCTCCTCGGAGAACGACGACCACTGCCACATGCCAGGAAGAATCTGTCTCATGCGTGTCCTACTTGACCTGCGCAGGTCGCTCAAAATGGCCGGCCGGCAAGGCCGCAGGGAAGCGAGGAGGCCGAGGCGTACTGAAGAAGTACGTTGAGGCGTCCGAGCGACCGAGAACGAAGCCGGAGGCCATTTCAGAGCCCTGCGACGGCGTCTTTCACCACTTTGGTGACCTTCGCTAGAATGCCGGCTTCATGGGGCAGGTCGATGATGTCATCTTCCGGCAGCGTAATGAACTTCCGATTCGGCCCCTTGGTCAGGGAGATCAAAAACATGCTGTTGGACGGCGTCACCGGAATCACCACCTGCACCGCGCCGTCTAGCCCCTTCACCACGTCGAGGAACTTCTGCTTGCCCTCTTCCATCTCCTCGTCAATCGTCGCCCTGTCCCTTCTCAGCCGTCCGCCGGGTTCCACCGACCGTTACATCTTATTGGTAGGGCCCGCCGCGAGCAGCTTCTCCACTTCGGCGACAATCACATCGGCCCCTGCGAGATCCATGTTGCCGACCCGCTGCCAGCGAATGACGCCGCTGGGGTCGATCACATACACGTTCGGGATGAACTTCCCGCCGCCGTACAGTTTATCCGTCACTTTGGCCGGATCCAGCAAATAGGGGTAGGTCACCTTGACCGGAAAGGCTGAGAGAAACTCGCCTACATCCTTTTTGGAGTTGCCGTTTGAATTAACGCCGATGACCGCGACGTTCTTACCCTGCGTCGCCTCGTAGACTTTCTGCAGATTGGACCCCTGCATCATGCAGGGGTCGCAAATGTGGAAGAGGCCAAGGACGACGACCTTGCCCTTGTAGGCATCCAGCGACACGGTGTCGCCCGTCATCGATGTCAGCGTGAAACCGGGGGCCTTTTCACCGACTTTAAAGAAGCCGGCGGCCAACAGTATCGGCACGAACATGAGCGGCAGGATCACTGCGCTTAACACCATGGCCAGTCGTCTCATCACGAACTCCTTACCGCCCATCAGGAGGGAGCGGTTCCGGCTTTATGATTTACGCGCAAATGCCAGCTTGTTGTCCCACATCCCGGTACGGTAGGCAACCAGCCAGATGGCCAGCAGATTCGAAATGAACAGCACAGGAAACGTCAAGGCGCCCAGTGCAAACGAAAATCTCATCATGACCTCCATAGATAAAATAAAGAGGCACACTGGCGGTATCCTAACACGCTGTTTTTTGCAGGGGCAACTCACCCAGAGGAGAACTTACGCCGGGGGGGACGAATCGTGCTGATCGAGCATTTCTTCCAGTTGCTGCTTGGACTGGCCCTCGAAACGGACGAATTCAACGCCAAATCGGTCGCCGTTTTTCCAGCGGACCACGGCCAAGGACACCACAATGGGAGGGCGCGCACCCGAGGATTGGATGCGGGCGGCGAGCCGCGCATCGACGGGGCAGTCCACGGGGCTCTGGATCTCGGCTCCGGCAATGGTCAGATTCGTCAGGGTCCCGGCACCGGTCACGTGATCGCCGGTAAACGTCACCGAATAATCGACAGGAATGCGCGGCCGGCGTGAATCCATGCGGTCATCCTTCCGTTTTCACTGTCGCCATGCCAACTCAGATCAATGGGCGGATTCAAACAGGCCGAGTTGAAGCTCTTCGGCGCGAGTAAACGGAATCGGATACTTTTCGGTGAAGCAGGCATTGCAATACTGATCGGGGGTCCCGGGAGCGGACTTGAGCATCCCGTCGAGGCTGAGATAGGCCAGTGAGTCGGCGGTGATGTATTTACGGATCTCCTCCGTCGTATGATTTGAAGCGATGAGTTCCTTCTTGGTTGGCGTGTCGATCCCGTAAAAGCAGGGCGAGATTATGGGTGGCGAACTGATCCGCATGTGGACTTCTTTGGCGCCGGCCTGGCGGATCATCTTCACAATCTTCCGGCTGGTCGTCCCCCGCACGAGCGAGTCATCCACCACGACGACGCGTTTGCCGTAGAGGACCTCTGGAATCGCGTTCAGCTTCACCTTCACACCGAAGTGCCGGATGGACTGCTCGGGCTCGATGAAAGTCCGCCCGACATAGTGATTGCGGATCAAGCCGGTCTCGAACCGGGTGCCGCACCCTTCCGCATAACCCAGGGCCGCCGGCACGCCGGAGTCGGGAACGGGAATGACGATATCGGCGGGCACCCAGGATTCTTCCGCCAATTGCCGGCCGAGCGCCTTGCGCGTGGCATAGACGGCATTCGCGCCGAAGATCCGGCTATCGGGCCGCGCGAAATACACATATTCGAACACGCACATGGCCGGCTTTGTGGGAGGAAACGGCCGGTGGCTGTCCAATCCCTGATCGGTGATGACCACCATCTCGCCCGGTTCAATCTCACGGACATATTCGGCGTCGAGCAAGTCGAACGCACAGGTTTCGGAGGCGACGATCCAACTGCTGCGCACCCGCCCGAGACAAAGCGGCCGCAATCCATGGGGATCGCGGGCGGCGATCAGACCATTGTCGGTCATCAGCACGACCGAGAAGGCGCCGCGCACCTGGCTGAGAGCGTCGATCACGCGCGCGAGGAACGTATCGGCCCGAGAATGCGCGATCAGATGGATGATTACCTCGCTGTCCGAGGTCGATTGAAAAATGGCCCCGTAGGCCTCGAGTTCATTCCGGATGACCTGTGCATTGATGAGGTTGCCGTTGTGCGCCAGGGCCAGGTTGCCCAAGGCGAAATTGACGGTCAGCGGCTGGACGTTCTTGAGATCGTTCCCGCCGGCAGTGGAATAGCGGTTGTGCCCGATGGCCATGTGACCGGGCAGCTTCTCCAGGACGCCTTTGTTATAGATGTCGGCGACCAGACCCATTCCCTTGTGCACAAAGAATTGCTCGCCGTTTCCTGACACGATGCCGGAGGCCTCCTGCCCCCGATGCTGCAGGGCATAGAGTCCAAGGTAGGTCAGATTCGCCGCTTCTTCATGGTTGAAGACCCCGAAGACGGCGCACTCGTCATGGAATTTATCGGGCGAAATGATGGGCAGTTCTTTGGTCATCGTGATCCGTGACGATCCTATTCCTGATTGAGCGTCCGTTCCAGTGAAAAGGCCCACTGATCATGCAGCACCGCAACCGGAAGGTCGATCGTCGTGGCCGCCGAGCGCTCTGCGCCCACATGGACCACGAACCGGTCGCCGCTGACGGTCCCGATCACTTCCGCCGGCACGCCCGCCGCCGCGGCCTGATCGAGAATCCTCTGCCGGTGAGCCGGATGTGCCGACAGTACCACGCGCGACTGGCTCTCGCCGAACAGCAGGGCGTCCTTCCGGATCCGCCCAGGGGCTAATCTTACCACAGCACCGAGCCGCCGGTCCGGCGTGGACATGCAGCTTTCCGCCAGTGCCACGGCGAGCCCCCCGTCCGAACAATCATGCGCCGACTGAACGACCCCGGCCCGGATCAAGGCCAACACACAGCCATGCAGGGCCTTTTCCTGTTCCAGACTGAGGAAGGGCGGCGAACCCTGCTCGCGCGCATGCAGGATCTTCAGATATTCGGTCCCTCCCAGGTCTTCACGAGAGGAGCCGAGCAGGATGATGTCGTCGCCTTCCTGCTTGAACCATTGCGTCATCGTCCGGTCGGCCTGTTCGATCAGCC
>CBDIWQ010000280.1:0-7513 GCA_965285965.1 uncultured bacterium
CCGATGAGGCACGTACCATGAGTTGCGCACCGTCATAGCGTCCGCGTCAATGAGAGAGGACCATCATGCGTCTGACTGCCGTTCCGATACTCCTGAGTGCACTGTTGATCGCCTGCCCTCTCGGTCTCTCGCCCAGCGGCCCGGCGCCGAAATCGCCGACGCCTTCGTCACGGGACGGCGTACTCCACGTCGACACGGTTGCACGCGGGCTGGAGCATCCGTGGGCTCTTGCCTTCCTGCCGGACGGCCGCATGCTCGTGACCGAACGGCCGGGTCGAATGCGGCTCGTCGGCCAGGACGGAGCACTGTCTCAGCCATTGGCCGGCATTCCGGAGGTGTTCGCCGACGGGCAGGCCGGACTCCTGGATGTGAAACTTGCTCCACAGTTTCGTGACAATCATCTCGTGTACTGGTCGTACGCCGAGCCCGGCCCGGACGGGACGGCGGGCACCGCGGTCGCGCGGGGCCGCCTGAGCGATCAGAGATTGGAGCAGGTGGAGATCATTTACCGGCAACAGCCGAAGGTGAAAGGCGATAAGCATTTTGGCTCTCGCCTGATTTTCGCCCCCGACGGCACCTTGTTCATCACTCAGGGCGACCGCTTCCAATACCGTGACCACGCGCAGGACCTTTCGTCTGACCTTGGAAAAATCGTCCGGATCAAGCCCGACGGTTCCGTGCCGGCGGATAATCCATTCGTGAAACGGGACGGCGTACGACCGGAAATCTGGTCTTACGGGCACCGCAATGTTCAGGCCGCGGCCATACACCCGGACACCGGACAGGTCTGGACGGTGGAGCATGGCGCGCGGGGCGGCGATGAGTTGAATCATCCTGAAGCAGGGAAAAACTACGGATGGCCCGTCATCACCTACGGGATTGATTATAGTGGCATGCCCATCGGTGAAGGCGCGGTGAAGGAAGGCATGGAGCAGCCTGTGTACTACTGGGATCCGGTCATTGCCCCGTCGGGTATGGCGTTCTATACGGGCGATCGGTTTCGCGGGTGGACAGGCAGCATACTGGTCGGCTCTCTCAAGCCCGGCCTCCTCGTTCGGCTCACGCTGAAAGACGGCGCTGTCGCGAACGAGGAGCGATATCTTGGCGAGCTGGGCGAACGTATTAGAGACGTCCGACAGGGTCCGGACGGCCTGTTGTACCTGCTCACCGATGCCAAAGACGGCCGGATCCTGCGTGTGTCACCGAAACAGGACAACGTGCGCTGACCATCCCCGTCAGCGCACCCCTACGACCGAGGCCGTCAGACCGACGTGTCGCCGGCTACTTCTCCGGATTTCTTGCGGCAGCCACGGCTCGCGCAAAGGCCAGCAGGCTCTGTCGTTCTTCATCCTCAAGCGCCAGCAACAGATGCGCTTCCTCGCCGTGCATAAGGCGCAGGCTCAAAAACGGTTCTTCCCGGCGCTTTTCCTTGTTGTCCCACATGGCATCGATCACCTGGACCTTGTCCAACTGTCCGACCGAGACGACGTCATACCGGAAGTAGGAATCACCGATGACGATGTCGAACACGACATTCCCGGCTGTGAGCACCACCAGGTTGAACCGGCCCTGATCTTCGTAGCCCTCCGGCAGAAATTTATTGACGTGGCACAGGGCGACCTTTCGATCTCCCAAGGCCGCGCGGAATTTCTCCTTCAATGCTTGGTAATCGATCTGTAAGGCTTTTTCATCCGGACTGGTTGCGGCGACGGCCGCCGCTTCGGCCTTCGAGAACACTTCATCTGCTGAGAGTAACCCTGGCATATCCTCTTCCCCCTTTGCTTTCTGTAAGACCCCGACTATGAAATGGCTTCGGTTGACTTGCGCGCTTTGATGGCCCGGGCGACCCCGACAAAACCCAATCCTGCCCAGGCGAATTCCAACAGAATGAATCCCACCCGCTGATCCGCGATGGCGACAATGCCCAGGAGCAGCGAGCCGATGATGTTGAGGGCCAAGTACCCCGGATCCAACTCGCGCCAGATGCCTCCCTGGATCAGCGCGTACGCCGTGAGGACCATCAACGCGCCGACCACCGACAACACCTGTAACAGCATGAATGAATGACTCCGCCACGCGATCAGAAAGACCTGGTACGGTAACTGGGCGCCAGGCCGGAATGCAAGCGGATACTCGTGCGTTATTTGGCAGGCACTGTGTAGGAAAACCGAGGGTGGCCGGCCTCATCCATCACCGTCACGTCGAGCGCCGACCGGGTCACCCGCACGACTCCAAAATTCTCAAAGCCGCCTTCATTGAATAACCGGATGGGATGCAGTCGTTCGCTGGCAGGCGCAAGCCGGCCTGTGCCGGCAGACAGCGGACCGGCCACAAACTCGTGAAAATCGACCACGCTATCCTGATCCGGATCGTAGGCATTGGCCTGGACCCAATGCACGTCCGCTCCGAGAAAAACGACGTTCTTCATTTTGTGATGGAGGATCGCATCGACGATCACCTGCCGTTCAACCTCGAACCCCGTCCCGTCCGGCCCTCCGGCCCAGCCGTCATTCCCCGGCACGTTGCTGGGCCCGCCCTTGGGCACGGACAGCGGCACGGATGTGGCGATGATCTTCCAGGTGGCCGTCGAGCGCTTCAATCCGTCCAACAGCCATGCGAGTTGAGCCGTACCCAGCATGGTTTTACCAGGACCGTCCTGGTCGGCGTTTCGGCTGCGGTATTGCCGCGTGTCCAAGATGAACAACTCGAGATCCTTGCCGTACCGGACGCTCCGATAGAGGCGGTGCGGATCCGTCGCGGGAGAGCCAATCGGCCAATACTCGCGCAGCGCTTGGCGGCCGTCCGGCATCTGCGCTTCAAAGGGACCGGCAAAATTGTTGCGCACCTCGTGATCGTCCCAGATTGCATAGACCGGCACGACCTCCAGGAACCGGCGGAGCGACTCGGCCCCCCGCTGATAGCGATGACGAGCCCGGTACTCGTCCAGGGTCGTCGCGATAAATTCCGCCCCCGGTTCGTTCGGCGGGGACGTACAGGCACTGTCGCTATAAATGATGTCTCCCAAAAAGAGAAAGAAATCGGGAGTCTGCCGACGCATGACATCGAAGATCGGATACCCGCGGGGACCTTGCCGGCATCGCTGCTGCCCTCCCAGATCGCCGCTCCAGGCGAACGTCACAGGAGCCGAGGTGGCGGCATCAGGGAGTGTGGCGAACTCTCCTCTGGCGGCCGGCTTGGCCTCGATCGGATCGTGCGTGCCTCCTCCCTGTCCTACGAGGATGTGATAGCGGTAGCGCGTCTCCGGCACCAGATGCTCGAGCGGAATGGAAACGGTAAAATCGTTTTCGAGCGTCGTGGCGAGACGCGGCGTCCGCGCCACCGGCGACATGACCGTGGCCATTTTCGAGGCGGTCTCCCACACTGACGGCGGCGCCCATTCCACCTGCACCAAGGCGGGCCCGTCCGTGCGCACCCACAATAATGCACTCGTGGCCGTCACCTCACCGACCGCGATGCCTTGCGGCAACAGGTCCGCGGCAAGCACCACGGGATCCCGAAAGGGACTGTCCGGCGGAAGCCCTTCCCGTGAAGGCGACGTACAGCCGAGCAGCAAGATCGAAACGCACACGAGCAGAGAAGAGAGACGACGCATACAGCAGTCCTTACGCTCCGGCGCGGAACACGTCAAGATTGGGACGCGAGGTCACATCAGGCGGGCGGTTGAAAATCTGCCGGGCCATCCGGCATACTGATCAGCAACACACGAGGCACCACCATGCATGACATTCATTGCTGCGTTCAAAACTGCAAGACTCAGCCTTATGCGCCCGCCGGCACCCAATCCGTCTGCAAGGATCATTTCATCAACTTCCTGACCTGGCGCCGCCGTCGGGGCCCCCAGATGTTCATGAAGTACGCCGCCATGACGATGCAGGAACGCGACACGGTCGCCGCCGAATGGCAGAAGACCATCCGCGTGGACGAAGTGCCGTCCAACTCGCCGAAAACCTGAACGATATACCCCGGCGCACTGTCCCGGAACCATCCGGAGGCACGGCTCTTACTGTCCCATCACCGCACTGCCGTGATGATGGATCAGCAGCCACTCATCCCCGATGCGTTCGAACAGATTGGTGGCGAGCACCTTCGCATGCTGCGGTTCTTCCGACTGCTGGGTGGTGATGTTTTCAATGCAGATCACCCAGGCCATATCCCCTGCCACCTGGACCATGACTTCGGAAAGCTCAAATTTCATGGAAAACGTGTTGTTGAAAATCAGCACCCAGGAGTCACGCACTTCCGGCCACTCGGTCCGCAGTGACCAGCCGGGGTGGACGCACGTCACATATTCTTGATGCGCCCAGACTCGATCCATTTGAGTGATATCGAGGCTCTCAAATGCTTCGTAGAATCTCTGATTGGCTTTATTGACTTCTTCTATCCGCTGTTCAAGCATGAAGACTCCCCTAGACAAAAGAGCCGTATGATACTGCAATCATGAAGAGGAGCGCGAGGGGGAAGGAATCGGCGCCGGTTTGCGGTCCAGCATGGCGGTCTGGCGATTGACCACCCACACGCCGGCCAGGATCAACGCGATCCCGATCAGCTCTACCAGACCGACCGACTCCTGCAGGATGAGGGCCGAAAGCGCCACTGCGGCGACGGGTGTCAGATTCCCCACGACCGCCGCGCGTGATGGACCGATGCCCTTGACGCCGAACAACCAGGCCTGCTGCGCCATCGCTGTCGCAAACACCACCAAATAACCCAATGCCAGCCAATCGCCGGGACTGACCGACTCCATCCCTGCGTTGAGCATTTTGCGATCCACCCACAACAGTGGAATTTGGAGGACCGTGGCGACGAGCAGCGTGGTCCAGTTGACGGTGAGCGCAGAGACGCGCTCCATCATCGTGCGACTGCCAATGCTATAGAGCGCCCAACTGACCACGCCCAGAAACACCAGCAGACTGCCCAGGAGCGGTTGCTCCCCCGCCGCCTGAAACCCGGCAATAGAGACCAGCCCGACCCCGGCAAACGATAAAAGGCCTCCCATCCATACGGCCCGCAGCGGCACATCTTGAATAAACATGGCAGATAAGAGGGCGGTGACAACCGGGCTGGATCCGATGATGATGCCACCCACCGCCCCGCTCACGTATTTGAGCCCGAGCAGAATCAACAGGTGATTGCCCAGCACCCCGAGCCCCAGCAACGCCAAGCCGCGCAGGTCCGCCCTGGTGACTGTGCCGAGCGTGCCTTCTTGCCACCACCAGGTGGCCAGGAGAATGACCAAGCCGCCGATATCGCGCAAGACTGACGCTTCGACCGCCGAAAATGAGCCGAGCGCCAGCTTCTGGGCCACAATGGAGCCGCCCCACAGGACAGCCGCTAGCCCGACAGACCCGTAAGCGACGGTGGAAGAAGGCGAAGCCATGTCCAACGGGATACCGATCTTTAGTGCTCTCCGTCAAGGAGATTCATGGGCAACCGCCCGTACCGATTGCTGCGGAGGGGACAAGACAGCCGGCTGATCTACCGCCCAGCGCCGAGGGGGCCGTATGGAAGAGCCGTCATCCTTTGGCAGGCGAGCGCTGGCATGTTAGAGCCTATGGAGGAGCGATCAGATCCGTGATTTTGAATGAAAAGAAAAACAACACCGTATACTGGTCGTAGTACGTGGTCCCCCTGAGCATCGGCGTCGAATTGACAAAGCCGCCGGTCGCCGCGTCGAACATCTGCACATGAAAGCGCACGTGGGCCACTTGGTTCAGTTTCTGATAGAGCGTGAGTTGAGGCAGGGCAAAGGGGATGAGGACACTCTGAACCGGCGGAATGCCGAAAAACGTCTTCCCCTGGTTCGTGCCCATGGCCTGGACAAGCACACGCACCACATGGGTCGCCTCGTCCTTGTCGCGAGTCTGAATTCGGTATCCCAATTCCCCGAGGCGACCGGCCACCAAATCGCGGACAAAG
This sequence comes from uncultured bacterium, assembly GCA_965285965.1. GTDB lineage: Bacteria > Nitrospirota > Nitrospiria > Nitrospirales > Nitrospiraceae > Nitrospira_D. The sequence continues at coordinate 5,938 of CBDIWQ010000280.1, forward strand.
GCCAAATCCCATGATGGACTGTCGATCACACCGAACTTGTCATCCTGTTCGTCTATATGCAGGTGCGCTCGATCGGTCTGCAAACCGCTCACTTCGAGGGAGACCGCCGTGCCCTCCGGCAAGGATAAGGCGAGAGGCGCCAACGCCTGTTCTACCGCCTGACTCAACAACAGTTGCTCGGTCGCGGTGCGAGGCGTTTTGGACACTTCCTGCACCAAAGCACATCCAGCCAAACCGAAAAGGCACCAGACCGCAAAACCCCATACCGCCGCCATCTGCATCCCTGTTCGACGAAGGCTGGAGCTGCCATACTTCCCGAGCGTTGGATCCATACACCGTTTCCAGAGGATGTGATGGGCACTGACATGAAACCGTTGCGTGAACCTTCCTGAGAGTAGAGAAAACCCGGAAGAGAACGCAAGCCCGGGCTTGAGCTGGAGACAGTAGTGAATCTCTCCTCAAGCAAGGTTGGTAACAAGTCTCCGTGGCTTCGATGTCCGGCGCTACGGAAACAACAAGACACCACTACTTCGACTCCTTCTTTCTCACTACTAACACTCCATCTCGAATAGTGACGAGAACGGCGGTGACGTTCCGATCGGCGGACACCACCTCGTTGAGTGTCTGAATGGCGGCGGTCTGTTCATCGGGCGGCGGTCGTTTCAGCACCTCGCCGTCCCACAGCACATTATCGATCAGAATGACGCCTTGCGGAGCCAGCAGGTCCAGCGACAGCCGATAGTAATTCAGATAGTTACACTTGTCCGCTTATCTCCTAAGTTCCAAGGTGCTCAGTAATATCCTTTTACTCCCGCCTAGACTTGTAGTACTAGTCTCGCTCACTACCTATGCCAATGTCCCGCCTGTCTATTCAGTTTGTTAAATTTCCGGACGGCGAACGTATACCATTACTGTTTTATAGAAAGCCTCACCAACCAGCTTTGCTACCTCTGCTCTATATTTCATTTCAACGTCGCTATTACAGGGCAAAGACGTTGTTACGTGATGTTAAAGTTCTAGCTTGGCTTTATCACTGGTGTTTATTTGTTACACATACCCCTATTAATCTGGAAGTCCGCCTAATGCGAGGAGCATCTCTGTCTCCTTTGGAAATTGAAGCATTTAGCCGTTGGTTACGTACTAGGAAGATGATGGGTCCATCCGTCAAGGGATCTTCGGATGATACTGCTCCTCTCCAACCTACCACCGTAAACAATTATTTGTCCTCCGCGCACCAATTTCTAATTTGGACTGCCCGTCGATATTTTTCGGTCAACAAGTGGAGAAAGCCTGATTCTCTGGCTCATTCATTGGCCATCTTAGAGGGTGGTTTTAAAGCTTCTCGCCTTAGAGGCAAGGCAGTCCCTCGAGCGCTCGGACTGGAACCTGACGAAATCGCTGAATTAATGGAAATCGTTAAACCTGCGAGTGAAAGAAATCCTTTCCGGAAAAATATAAGGCTTCGAAATGCCCTTATCTTAGAAGTCTTGTACCAAACTGGAATACGACGTGGAGAATTATTGAAATTGAAAGAAGTCGGAGGCCAAGCGGTCTTAGGAAGACAATGCGCCACTTC
>CBDIWQ010000281.1:0-4332 GCA_965285965.1 uncultured bacterium
TATCGACTCCGGACGCGGGTCCCGCTCGGAGAGGAACGTGGTCAGCGGACCATGCAGCAGACGGTATACTTCAGACAGGCTGCGGAGAATGCCTTCGTAGACGGCTTCCGTTTCGCTGCCCCGTATATGGCCAGGTACGAACCAGCGGCTGGCGGCAAAGTTCTGGTATCGGCTGGATTTCGCCTGGCCGTCCCAGAGCGGCTCATCCTCCAGGCGAATGGCGGCCAGTTCCGAGATGTCTTCAAAGCAGACGATGACATGGCCGAGATCGGCAATGGAGGCATGGCCGTAGTCGAAATAAAACTGATCCCAGAATTTTTCCGACGAGTGTCCATGGACCCAGCGGATGCTGTCTTCGATGGAATCTGGCGAACGGCTGTAGCGCGCCAGCGCGTACGCCGACTTTTCCGGCGGCATGGGAGCAATGGCGACGACACGACGACCGGTGTGATCCTGACTCATAGCATGCTGGTGGTTATAGTCGGACACCTTCGGCTAGAGGCCGTAGGCCGCGCACTATAGCGCTCATCGCCGCCAGGCGCAAGGTCGGCTCCGTTGACTTGACTGGAAATGCGCCGCTATAGTCCCGACGCTTTCTATCACCACGGGATCGTCCTCATGATCAAGGCTATCAAAGGCGTCAAAGATGTGCTCCCGGAGGAGACCCCCAGCTGGCGTCTGATTGAAGATACCGCCCGGCGCTGGGCGACCGCCTATGGCTTCGACGAAATCCGTATCCCGATTTTCGAAGTGACCACCTTGTTTGCCCGAAGCATCGGCGCGTCGACCGACATCGTCGAAAAAGAAATGTACACCTTCCAGGACCGAGATGGGACGTCTCTGACCCTCCGTCCGGAGGGAACCGCGGGAACCGTCCGCGCCTTCATCGAACACAATCGGGCCGCTAATCCTGTGCCGCAAAAATACTATTACCTCGGGCCGATGTTCCGTCACGAACGGCCTCAGGCCGGACGCTTGCGCCAATTCCACCAGTTTGGCGTGGAATCGTTCGGAACGGCCGACCCCCGCGCGGATGTGGAAGTGATCGCCCTGCTCTGGCGGATGCTCTCGGACCTCGCGCTCCCCGCTCTGACCTTGGAGATAAATAATCTGGGCCACAGTGCGGACCGGGAAGGCTATCGCCCGCGCCTCGTGGCCTACCTCCAGCAGCAGGCAGGGCAGTTGTGCGGAAATTGCCGTCGACGGATTGAAACGAATCCTCTGCGGGTCCTGGATTGCAAAGTTCCCGAGTGCCGCACCGCGACGGAGGCCGCCCCGCGCCTGGCCGAGAGCCTGTCGGACAGCGCCCGCGAATATTTTGACGCCGTCCTGGCCGGTCTTCAGTCCATCGCGATCCCCTATCACCTCAACCATCGATTGGTCCGAGGACTGGACTACTACGGGCTGACTACGTTCGAAGTGACGACGACGCATCTGGGTGCTCAGAACGCGGTGGGAGCAGGCGGGCGCTATGATGGCCTCGTGGAAACGCTCGGCGGCCCTCCCACGCCGGCCGTCGGGTTTGCCGTCGGGCTTGAACGGATGGCGATGATGCTGCCTGACACGACCGCGATCCCTGCGGCGGGGGACCTGACTGTCTATGTCGCAGGTTTTGGCGGGCACGGATCGAGCGTGGCGCAGGTTGTTTTGGAAGACCTCCGCCGGGCCGGCATCCGGGCTGTCTCGGACTTCCGCTCCGGGACATTGAAATCACATCTCCGGCAGGCCGACCGGCTGGGATGCCGGTACACGCTGATCATCGGAGATGATGAGGTTGGAAAGGGCGCCGGGGTCCTACGTAATATGCACACAAAGATACAAGAAGAGCTTCCTCTCAACTCAGCTGTCGGCCATCTCCTTCCGCTCATGCCCAGGGCCTAATTCCTCTCCTTTTGGCGGTTGACTTTCTTCCGAAAACCTCTTAGTCTGACCTGCTGATAACTTAGATAACTCATTGATTAATTAACATGAAAGTCTGTGGATTTAGACTATGAAGAGGAAGGTCGGCCTTCTCCTCTGTCTGCCTCCTTCTCATCCCAGCGCGACGACCGTTTCGGGGCTCGCCCAAGCGGCCCTGGAGGCCGGTCATGAGGTCTATCTGTATCTCATCGATGAGGGAGTGAAGAACGTATCGGACCCCCGCTATCTGGCTCTGGCTCACGCGGGCGTCAAGCTCTTTGTCTGTGCCTATGGCTGCCAGCAGCATCAGGTCGCTACCGAAGCCGTGGATCCATCGGTGTCGCTCTGCGGCCTCGTCGTGCTGTCGGGAATCATCGATGCGTGCGACCCCTTTTTATCCTTCACCTAGCACGGTTTATTAATGGCGAAACAGGTCGCGGTCATTATCAAGGAAGATCCACGGAAGACCCACCGCCCGGTGGAGGCGTTGCGCATCGCGCTGGGACTGGTCGGCGGCGAGCATCAGACGACCGTCGTGCTCTTAGGTGAGGCGGTTCGGCTCATTTCGGACGATACGGACGATGTAGTGGATGTGGATATCCTTGAAAAATATTTGCCTTCGATTGAACAACTGGAAATCCCGTTTGTCGTGGAGGCTGCCGCCGATCGTTCTCTTGTTCGTCCTGAATTCAAGACACACTTTGAGACTGCCGATCGCATCCGGAACCTGATCCAATCGATGGATCGAACGCTGGTCTTTTGAGGAAAGAAGTCTGCGAGTCGTCTATGTCCTCTGTCGTGTATTTACTTCGGTCTCCGGTTGAGCAGATTGCACCCGCTCTTTATTCGACAGGCAACCTTGAAGCCATCGTGGTCCATCTCAACCCGGTGGGTTCGACCCCTGCCGGTGAATTGGCTGAAGTCCTGCACCCCGGGCAGGCGAGTTCTCTGACAGCAGGGCAGTCTTTGACCAGGGGCCAATTGCTGGAATTGCTGCTCCATGCACCGAAAGTCATTACCCTCTGACTTCTGAATTTCTTGTTCTAAAGAGAAAATCCGTCGTCGTAGCCGGAGTAAGAGTAGGGGAAGGAATAGCGGGGATAGAACTCATGTCCTTGTTTGTAGAGTTAAAAATCAATCCGCACCCTGAGGAGGAGACTGGGGATTGGTTCTGGAGAACTAGGGCAAGGGGTGGGGATGAACGGTGGAGAAGGGAACCGCAACCGTGGAAAGCGACTCGACAAGGCCCGGCGTCGCGTGCTATTCACCACCTCGCTTTCCATCGCCAGCCGTTCTTGAAGGTCAGGAAACTCATGTTATCCACAGGTGTGAATAAGCCTGTGTATAGGAGTGTGGGCGGTTTATGAGTGTCGATACGGTTTGGCAAGAGGCGCTACAGTATATTCAGGCCAAGGTCCCGAAGCAGGTGTATGACACCTGGTTTATCCCTGTGCATCTGGATCGCATCGACAACTCCACGGCGCATATCGGGGTCCCGAACAAGTTTTTCGGCGATTGGCTGCAGACGCATTATGGGCCCTTGTTGGCCGAGGCTGTGTCGATGGCTCGTGGGGGCGGCGACATGGTCGTGAACTTCGTGGTCTTCCAAAAGCCGGTCGCGCGTCCTGTGGAACCGCCCGCTATCGGAAGCGCGGCGCGAACGGGTAACCTGCCCAAAGCCAGACGCGGTATTCAACTCAACCCGAAGTACACGTTCAGAAATTTCGTCGTCGGTGCCGGTAACCAGTTTGCTCACGCGGCCTGTATGGCGGTCGCTGAACAGCCGGGCAAGGCCTACAATCCACTCTTCATTTACGGCGGTGTCGGCCTCGGGAAAACGCACTTATTGAACGCCATCGGCAACCATGTGGCCGAAGGAACAGATCTCCGTATTGCCTACCTGACCACCGAGCAGTTTACGAACGAGGTGATCAATTCCATCCGGTATGACAAGATGATGGATCTGCGAAAGCGCTACCGGCACAATGGCTCGACGAGATTCCCAATACCGGCTTCCGCGACTCCCTGATCGCGATGTACAACGCCGTCGTGAACGATGGTGGCAAGCGCACGATGTCCTACGATTACATGCTCGAAAGCCGGCGCCACCGCTTCCAGGCGGTGATCCTGCCACTGTCCAGCGACGGAACGCAGATCGACATCATCCTGAGCTGCGGATTGCCCGTCGCCGTATTCTAGGCTCCTAGCTGCGCACCAGGCCGGCGAATTCGGCGACGATCTGTTCATAGATGGGCCGCTTGAACGGCACGATCATGTCGGGCAGCGTGCGGAACGGAATCCAGCGCCACTGATTGAACTCCGGATGCGCGGTGGCGATGTTGATATCGCGGTCCTCGCCCTTGAATCGCGCCAGGTACCATTTCTGGCGCTGGCCGCGATACCGGCCCTTCCATACTTTGTCGCGCAGATCCG
>CBDIWQ010000282.1:0-12550 GCA_965285965.1 uncultured bacterium
GGGCAACCCAGTGGAGCTATACCAATCCGGACGTTGAGATCCGTCGCGGCGAGGGGAGTGAGAAAAACGATCTGATTATCGCACCAGCGAGTGAAACGCAGCAGCGGGTAGGGTGTTCGCGTCAGCAGTGTTGGCTCCATTCATGCGTGGGAACTACGGTAAAAGCGAATTGGATGTTGCGGCTGCCGCTTGCCGAAACCTGTCGACGCGTGGCGCTTTTTATCATACCTCTGAACGAACGGCGCCATCGCCGGAGAAGTTCGTAGGCCCATACCTCATGCCTGACCCGTATTTCTTGCATCATCGTACTGAGCGATGAGTCGTGCATTACAATCTCCCGGCGACCGTGAGCCCCCCGATTGCTTAGGAAGCTGATCCCGGGTTGCATTGCTGAAAAGGTCATCACTTTGAGATACTTCAGAGCGGTTCCCGCTGAAGCGGAGGATTTGTGCCGTCATCCCTTACACAATGCTGTGGCGCGGTCTGTCGGCCATGCTGGAATGAAACCATTGGGTGCTTATTTTTACGGAACCCTGGCAGATATTGTCCTCAAGGATCTGCATGGACATCTGGAGGTGCTTGGCCTTTGACCTTCAACAGCCTATGCCTGAACCGGGTGACAACGGCCTGTGGCAAATGGGCATGACCATGCGGCACCGCAAGATTCCTGTCCTCGTTGTCGTCCTCTCCTGGTTTATCTTTCTTGGCTCGCCTTCCATTGGACCGGAGACCGGGCATGCTCATGCGGGTCCTCAAGAGCACACACCCGTCATGGTCGATGTTCGAGAGAACCTGGAGCGATTGCTCGCGGAGGAGGATACGGACGGCGACAAGAAGATCACTATTCAAGACACATACGTGCAAGGCAGCCATCGCGGTGATCAGCAATTTTGGCTCATCGCCACGAACGGAAAGCGCTATGAAGTTGGTCGCACATACTATTTGTCCAACCTGCTTCAGGAGCTGGCATTGAAGCAACGAGCCGGATTGGATGTCGCTCCAATCGACTTGGACAGGGTCTTTGAACAACCCGTGCAGCGAATCTCTCGCCTGATTCGGGAGGTCTATTGGGATAGCCGCACGAGAAGAATCGATCAGCATGGCATTGAGCGCCTGTTCACTGATGAGAAAATCTCTGCAGATGACCTTCACTACCTCTATGTCCCGCAGAATGACCACGAGGCGTTGCGATACTATTCGGTGCTCGCACAACAGCATCCCGAATTGAAGCTGCGGGTCGAATCGTTGCCAGCCACGGTGACTCCGCAATATGTGCGTGGGCTTGAAGGCAAACATGGCCTCCTGACCCTCGCCTTGGACCGTACGGCGAGCGGGGCCTACATCGGGGTTCCCTTTATGGTCCCCGGTGGCCGCTTCAACGAAATGTATGGGTGGGACAGTTACTTTGAGGTCCTTGGGTTGTTGGAGGACCACCGGATCGATCTGGCTAAGGCTGTCACGGAGAACCTGGTCTATCAGCTTGCCCACTACGGGCAAGTGTTGAATGGGAACCGCAGCTATTACCTGACGAGGTCGAACCCGCCGTTTCTGACGTCCATAGGATTGGCCGTCTATGATCAGTTGCCAAAGAATCAGGAGACACAATTGTGGCTCGCCCGTGTGTTTCGTGCGGCCATCAAGGAGTACTACACCGTGTGGATGAGTCCGCCACGTCTTACCGATACGGGACTCAGCCGTTTTTACGGCGAAGCACTGGGCCCTGCTCCGGAGGTGGAACAGGGACATTTTGATGCGATCTACCGACCGTATGCGGAGAAGCGGGATTTGGACATTCGAACCTTCGAGCAGCAGTACAAGTCGGGAGCGTTCACGATTCCCGCACTCGAGCAGTTCTTCGTCCACGACCGATGTATGCGGGAGTCGGGTCACGATACGACCTATCGCTGGGCGCGGCACGGGGATCGCTGCGCGGATTTTGTGACCGTCGATCTCAATTCGCTGCTGTACAAAGCGGAAGCCGATATCGCGGGAACCATCGAAACCATCTTTGGGGGTACGCTCATACTGGAGGATGGGTCGGAGGAGACGAGCGCGACATGGTACGCCCGCGCGGAGAGGCGGAAACAGCTGATCTCCCGACTGCTTTGGGATCACGAGGCCGGCATGTTCTTCGATTACGATGTTGTGAACAAGAAGCGGTACGCGTTCGTCAGCGCGACGACTCTCTATCCTTTGTGGGCCAGGCTGGCAACAGTGGAACAAGCGGAGGCGCTGGTCCGCAATGCACTCCCATTACTGGAGATGCCGGGCGGGCTCGCCGGATCGTCAGAGCAGTCGAGAGGAGGCATCTCAGAGAGTCGGCCGGCCAGGCAATGGGATTATCCCTATGGATGGGCGCCTCACCAGATGCTGGCTTGGACTGGATTGTCGACCTATGGCTATGAGGGCGTGGCACAGCGGCTGAGCTATCGTTGGCTCTACACCATTACGAAGAATGCAGTGGATCATAACGGCACCGTTCCAGAGAAGCTGGATGTCGTCCAACGCTCTCACGTAGTCTTTGCCGAATACGGCAATGTAGGAACTGAATTCGAGTATCTCCCCCTGGAGGGGTTTGGGTGGATGAACGCATCATACCAGGTGGGGCGTGCCTATTTGTCCACTGACTTGAACGCACGATTGAATCGTCTGATTCCTCCCGAGTGGCTCTTTGAGTAGCATCTGGGTATTGTTTTAGGGATTGCCGGGTGTTTGAAATATCAAGCCTGGTTATGAAGATTGAAGTCTTCGCCGGGCCCTAAGCGGTTCCTCGCGGCGCGTTAAGCAAGCAGATGCACACATGAGGACGTTTTCTATGAATGAGGTGGCTGAGGCGATCGGACTCGTGGCCGCCGTCCTCACCACACTGTCCTTTCTGCCCCAAGTGCGTCAGACGTGGAGGACGAAGTCCACCAAAGACATTTCTCTGCCGATGTTCCTTGCATTTTGCACCGGCGTATTGTTGTGGCTCATCTATGGAATCATGATCCACTCGCTGCCCGTGATGCTGGCCAACGGCGTGACGTTCGTGCTCTCCGGAGCGATTCTGGTGATGAAGCTGAAGTGGGGATGACCGCCGTGCGGCTGTCCCGAGTCTCACTCTCTGCTCGCAGCTCGAAAACGAGATAGCTCCTCTTTTGCACTCGCTTCTCGCGAAGCTGACTTGCTTTGTGGGAGCGGTTCTCGTTGATCCTGAGCATTACCAGCTTCACCGTCCGATTCCATGGACGGGTCACGAACAGCACTCCTCTGCAACCAAGGCGGTTGCGGGAAAATGCGGTAAGCCTTGTCTGTGGCCGTATATAGGAATCGCCGCCTGAGCAATGGCGTCTAGGCGACTAGGGCTTACCCTAGTATCTAACGTTCAGCCGCATGTTTCATCATGCGCCTCCATCCTTTAGGGGTTGTGATGCACGAGGTACCTATCGGTGACACCGCGGATCCGCTGCCTCCGTCTCAGACGCTGAAGCAGGATTATGACGCGTTGCTGGCCGAACACCGCCTGCTCGCTCGTGATCTAGCCTTCTTACGGGAGTTCACAGACAGCGCCTCCATAGGCATACAGTGGCTGCGCGCAGATGGAACCATTCTGTGGGCCAATCAATGGCAGCTCACCATGGCGGGATATTCAGCTGAGGAATACGTCGGTCGCCACATCAGTGAGTTTTATGCCGACGAGCCGGCGTTGGATGAACTCCTCCGAGGTGTGAGTAAGGGGGAACCGGTTCGGCAATGCGACATGCGCCTGGAGCGCAAAGATGGATCTATCCGACGTGTGCGGATGGATACGAATGTGCTCTTCGATAACGGCGTATATCTCCATAGCCGATGTTTTGCAGTGGACCTCACGGAAGCCAAGGAGGCTGAAGAGCAGAATGCCTACATGGCGGCGATGGTCTCGTCGTCGGATGATGCTATCGTGAGCAAGTCATTGGATGGCATCGTGACGAGTTGGAATCACGGTGCCGAACGGTTGTTCGGCTACACGGCGGAGGAGATGATCGGCCAATCCATTCTTCGCCTGATCCCGCAAGAGCGACAGGAAGAGGAACAGACGATTCTGGGGTCTATCCGGCGAGGCGAACGCATAGACCACTTTGAAACCATGCGGCGCCGGAAAGACGGCACCCTGGTCGAGATTTCCCTGACCGTCTCCCCCATCATTGATCGGGCCGGCACTATCATCGGCGCTTCGAAGGTGGCCCGGGACATTACGAAACAGAAAGCAGTCGAGCGAGCGACCCGGGACCGCGAAGCGGAGTTTCGTACCCTTGCCAATGCCATTCCACAGCTGGCTTGGATGGCAAACCCAGACGGGTACATCTTTTGGTACAACCAAGTCTGGTATTCCTATTCGGGTACGACCCCCGAACAGATGGAAGGCTGGGGCTGGCAGACTGTCCATGATCCCAAAGTTCTTCCGCTGGTGCTTGAGCGATGGAAGCGTTCAATTGCAACCGGACAACCCTTTGAAATGGAGTTTCCGCTCCGGGCAGCGAACGGGGAGTTTCGAATGTTTTTGACGCGCGTCAATCCCATTCGTCACGCAAACGGACACATCGTGCGTTGGTTCGGCACGAACACGGACGTCGAAGACCTTAAGCGTACCCGTGAGGCCCTCGCCCAGTCGGTGTCGACGCTCGCGACCCTCAATAGGCTAGGGCAGGCCATTTCCGCTGAACTGGATTTGGAGAAGCTTGTGCAAACAATAACCGACACGGCGACTCGGCTGGCCGGCGCGCAGTTCGGAGCGCTGTTTTACAATCTCACCGACGACAAGGGAGATTCGTATACGCTCTACGCGCTCTCGGGAGCGCCGCGGGAGGCCTTTGCACAATTCCCATGCCTCGAAAAACTCCGGTGTTTGCACCCACGTTCGACGGAAGCGGCGTCGTACGCAGTGACGACATTACAAAAGACCCCCGGTATGGAAAGAATGCTCCGCACTCAGGGATGCCGCACGGACACTTGCCGGTGAAGAGCTACCTGGCTGTGCCCGTGATCTCCCGATCGCAGGAGGTGTTGGGCGGGCTCTTCTTTGGCCACCCGGAAGTCGGTGTGTTCAAAGACAGGGAGGAAGACCTGGTCAAAGGGCTGGCGGCTCAAGCTGCCATCGCCATCGATAACGCCCACCTCTTCCAGAAATCGTTGGACGCCATCCGGACCCGCGAACGATTTCTCTCCATTGCTTCCCATGAGCTGAAAACTCCGCTGACTTCGCTGAAGCTTCAGGTGCAAATCCGAAAGCGGGCGCTAGACAGAGGTGACGTGGAGCGCTTTGCCCCAGAAAGACTTCCCAAGCTATTCGCGGACGACGAGAAGCAGATCAGTCGGCTCCTGCGACTCGTGGAAGACATGCTCGACATTTCGAGGATTGAAGCCGGAAAACTGTCGCTGAACCTTGAACCGTTTGATCTGTGCTCGCTTGTTCGTGAGGTGATTGATCGCTTTTCTGAGACCATAGGCGATGCCGGGTGCGTGATCACTTTAGTGGGAAACGCGGTGACGGGAACCTGGGATCGCCATCGGGTGGAGCAGATTGTGACGAATCTTTTGACGAACGCCATCAAGTACGGAGCAGGCAGCCCCGTTGTGATTGAAGTGCGCCCGCAAGGCGACGCCGCTCTGCTTTCCATACGAGATCAAGGGATTGGAATCGCCCCTCAGGATCGAGAGCGAATCTTCGGACTGTTTGAACGAGTGATGACTTCGAGGGTAGTCGCCGGCTTGGGCCTCGGCCTGTACATTGTCAAACAACTCGTCGACTCACATGGGGGTCGAATCTCCGTCGCCAGTGAACTTGGGAAAGGCGCCACCTTTTTCGTGGAACTTCCATTGAAGCCGGTAGTGGCCGTTTAAGGAAGGAATGCAGTGAGCGCGCGCATCTTGATCGTCGAGGATGATGAAGACATTGCCCGAAATCTTCGCGAGCTTCTGGAAGGGGAGGGTCATGTCGTGGAGTGGGCCTCAAACGGACGAGTCGCGCTTGATTACTTGCGCGGGACATCCAACCTTCCTTCCTTTATCCTGCTCGATCTAATGATGCCTGTGATGGATGGCTATGAGTTTCGTACGGAGCAGGAAAAGGATCCCCGCGTGGCATGGATCCCTGTCGTCCTCATGACAGCCGACGGGTATATCGAAGCGAAGAAGTTTAAGATCGGCGCGCAAATGTATGTCAGCAAACCTATCGATATCGATGAAATATTACGGATAGTGCAACGCTTTTCTGCTTGATCCCTTCAATGCTACTCCTCGACTCGTCACCCCTAGGGGCCATGTTGGCCCATGTCACGCACATCGCTTTTTCCCGTGGAGCAGAAAGGGCGATATAGAATCCCTCGATGAATGATAGGATTTCCGGACTCGCCTCCTCGAGCGTGTCATATGCCTGATCGCCCAGGTAGCCTGAGTGTGGGTCTATTCCAAATCGTTTCGTCATTCGTCGTTCCCGTTGTTCTTCATGAAAGGGATGACAAGGTGGAGTCTCTAATTCTTTGATGCTGGACAACCTCCATTGTCTTAGGCGTGGACGGATCTACGTGAGAAGTGACCAGGCCTAAATTTCTGGTGAGTCGCTCGCACGCTGCGGTAAGATAAGCGGCATGGAAGCCACTCAGCGACACCAATGCATCGTGTATGACGGTTCTCCGTCGACGCACCTCTCCGCTCTGGCGGCGGTCATAAAACACAAACTGAGCCAGAATACGCGCTGTCTGTGTATCAACAGTCCTCCCATGGTGGTTGGTCTGGGATCGTATCTGTATGCAGCCGGCGTCAATGTCGTCCATGAGGCCACGAAAGGCCGACTCGTGATGTCTTCAGACCAGGGACACTTGGTGAATGGGCATTTTATCGTTGATCGCATGCTGGCTCTGCTTGATGGCGCGTTGAATGAGGCACTGAGGGACGGCTATCAGGGGCTTTGGGCGACGGGTGACATGAGCTGGGAGTTTGGTCCACACAAGGATTTCACGAAGCTTCTCGATTATGAATGGCGGCTGGAAGAATACATGAACACTCACCCGGCTTTGTCGGGGGTCTGTCAGTATCATACGGGTACGTTACCGCGTGAAGTTGTCCGGCAAGGTTTCTCGAGCCACCGATCGATCTTCATCAGTGAGACTCTTGCCGTGTTAAATCCGCACTACGTTCCAAGAGAATCGTTCCCTGGCCAGGCGACCGATGCTGATGTCGATGATCTGATCAGATGCCTCTGGGGGACGGACCATACGAAGTGAGAACCCTGGAGCCGGCCACCAGGCGGCGCTCATCCCACTCATGCAGTGGCGATGACGAGCCAGATCCCGCGCTCTCAGCAGCCTCATCGAGGCATGGACATGTGTGTCAGGGGCGGTTTGTCCGCTCGCCCTTTGTCTTCCCGGCCTAGCCGGCCATTACCATCACGAAAGGCTTGCCATGCCGTTCTGGCCTCTGCCCAAACACGATCCCTGGTCGACGCCGTTTGCCGAGTCATTGCTCCAGCATCTCCAGCTGTTTTCAGGAGCGGCGATTCTGGATGTGGCTTCAGGGCATGGAATTCCCGCCTTCTATCTTGCCGAGCAGGTTGGACCTACCGGACAGGTGCTGGGTATCGATGTCAACGCCCATCAGGTCAGCCGCGCGAGGATGATTCAAGGACAGAAGCTCCCTTGGTTACGGTTCGAGTGTCTTGACGTGCGCATGTTGCCGCCCGACTTGCCCTGTTTCGATCGAATCACGGGAAATCTGTCGGTCATGTTCTTCCGACCCGATCGCTTCGCGACGCTACAGGGTTTGTCGGCACACCTGAAGCCGGGTGGACAAATCGTATTGACGTTTCCATCGCTGGGCACCTTTGATTCTCTCTGGCGGAGAGTCGATCTAGAAATGGCGAACAGGCAATTGCGTACCGAACGAGCCCGGTTCCAAGCGTATGTCGGCGAACGACCGTCTGCTGAGGAAGGGGGGGCGTGGCTGCTCAAGCTCGGCTTCGAGCGCCTCGTCGTGAAGGAATATCCTTTGGAAGTCACCGCCGGTCACGGACAGGCGTTCTTGCAGGATCCGTTGTTGCGTGGCGGGTTCCTCGACGACGTCTATGAGTGTTTTGAGGACTCCCATCTTGCTGACGAGGTCATGACGGCCGTCGCGAAGGATGTCCCCAGCTTCGGCCCTTTGGTCGCTCAGCGATGCGTCCTATCGGGGTGGAAACCGGGAGGACGGCCGGGTGATAGCACCACCTGAAGGGCGACGATGAGCAAGAACCGCGATCAATTTCCGGTCAGGTCACGTCAAAGGCGACAAAGGACAAGCCGGCTACATGGCCCGAAACATGCCGGGATCGGCCTACCAGGTCGGCAGCCCCCAACATTCGCGTCAACGCCATGGGCCCGGGTATTATTGGCACTCCAATGATGCAGAGGTTTACCAGAGTAGGAATGTTTTTGGCAGTTCAATGACGGCCTCCGCATCAGGAGATGGCCCACAGTGCTCCGCAACGCAAAACCTTAGTTGGCCGCGGCCTCCACGACACTCACGGGAGAGTTCGTCGGCACGACTCTGGTCAGGCGCAGGCCGGCCTTGCCGAGGAGCGTGCGGTACTCGGACTCGGTCCGCTCCTGTCCACCAGGGCCGACGAGCATCATCATATCGAGCATCTTGCTTGGATGCGGCGCATTCCCCTCGGGCAGCACCATTTCAATGAGCAAGACACGGCTCGTCGGCGTCATGGCGCGACGACAGTGGCCCAAGATCGTCAGGCACTGCGCTTCAGTCCAATCGTGAATGATGTGCGAGAGCAGATACGCGTCGCCGCCGGCGGGCACGCCATCGAAGAAACTGCCGGACTCGATCGTCACCCGATCGACCACGCCGCGAGCCTGGAGCAACGCCCGAGCGTTAGGGACGACATGCGGGAGATCGTAGAGGATCCCGCGCGGCCCGGGATATGTGGCGAGAATCCTGGCCAAGAGATTGCCCGTCGCGCCACCGACGTCGACAATCGTCTGCATGCCGGAAAAAACATAGGCCGTGGCCACTGCGGCTGGTTCAGCGCCGTGGAAGCCCACCATCGTCTCGCTGAAGAGCGAGGCCTCCTCGGGATGCGTCGCCAGCCAGTCGAACAGCGGCATGCCGAGGGCTCGTTCCAATCCAGGCGTTCCGGTTTGAACGGACTCCAAGAGGTGCGCCCATCCTCGAGTCATCCAGGGGCTCGCCAGCGTGAGGATCGTTGCCCGGGCGGCGCCGGTCGCGTCGGTCTTCAGCGCCTCGCCAAGCGGAGTCAGCGCAAAGCAGCCGGCATCGTCTTCAGTCACGAGTCCGAGGTGTCCGAGCGTGCGCAGGAAGCGGCCCAGCGAAGGCGCATGAGTTTTGGTGGCGGCAGCCAGATCGCCCGCGCGTGTCGGTTTCTTTGCCATATGATCGGCCAAGCTCAACTTCGCGGCGACGTATAGAATGTGCGACACCCAATGCGCCGTGGCCATATGAACCAGTTGCGCATGCGAGGGAAGAGATGAGGAGTCTGTTTCGGGCATGCTGTATCTCCGGTTAGAAATTGTGTGGCGTCACCGAGCGGAGTCTATCCCTCTCTAATGCATCCTTCCGACGATCCGATCGACACCAATCCTTGTGCAAGTTCCCCCCAATTCCATGAATCAGGACATCGCGTCGTGAGACGGCGCAGACGCGCACTGGTGTTCAGGGGACCAGGAGGCCATGCAACGTCGCTAGAACCTCGACGCCGTCAGCGTCACATCCGTGTTGGGCCAGGCACGGTGGAAGCGTTCTTCCGCTGAGGCCGCTTCGGTGTTCTTGTTCTGCGCCCGGAGCGCCTGTGCGAGTCCAAACAAGGACCAGCCGTTCTCGGGAAAGCGCCGAAGGTCCTCGCGATACACCTTTTCGGCTTCGGCATGTTGTCCCGCCTTCAACAGCGCGGCACCGAGCGAGTGGCGGATCGGGTAGTACCATTTGGGCGGTTCGAAATAGAGGCCCGCGTCCTCGATCTTGGCCGCCTCCCGGAAATGTTTGACGCCCGCCTCGAGATCGCCTCGGCGGGTGGCGATCTCGCCGGATAGCGCGCGCACGGCGATGGAGAGCGCCGTTTTGCCATCGGCACTGTCGGGCGTGGCGGCGTTGATCGCCGTCACCGTGTCGAGCGCGGCTTGGGCCTCCGCCCATTCTTTCTTGGCGGCATGCGCCACGCCGCGGGCGTACTGCGCCATGGCGTACGAGAAGCGGATGTCAGCCGGCGGAAGCGGTTGGGCCAGCACGTCGTCCCATTTGCCGAACGTCGTGAGCGTGAGGGCGTGGTACGGCAGCATCTCCTGCAACAGCCCGACCTGACGCGCGACGTCGACGTTTACCTTGGAGGTGAGGGTAGTGGACGCCTCAATTGCTTGCGCACTGCGGCCCGCCATCGTGGAGGCGAAGGCCAGGAAGTGGATGTTGTGCGGGTAGTAGGCGAGCGGATAAACGCCCATCGGGTGCTGCCCTTCGATGAACTCCTCGTCGGTGTGGATCGCGTGTTGGTTGGCCTGCACGGCGTCGTTCCACCGTCCCACGCGGATGTAGATGTGGGCGGGCATGTGGACCATGTGGCCTTCGCCCGGCATAAGCCCGGCGAGCCGCTCGGCGCAGGGCACCGCGGCCTGCGGGTTCACCGCTTCGACCGCATGGATGTAGTAATGGCAGGCGCCTGGGTGGTTCGGATTGCGTGAGATCACTCTCTCGAGCTGGCGTACGATTTCATTGGTGCCGGGGTAGGGCGTCCCGTCGGGTTGCCAGTAGTTCCACGGCCGGAGGTCCATCAACGATTCGGCGTACAGCGTCGCGGCATCGAGATCGTCGGCATACGTGTTGGCAACCCGCTCCATCGCGCGTGAGTACGACTTGTCCAGCGAGGCACGATCGGCTCCCGGGACCGCTTCGTAGCGTTGCGCCAGCGCCTCGATGTACGCGCGCTCTGGGTCGGTGGCGTGAGACTTCAGCGCCAGCGCTTTCTGCACCGCCGCATAGGCGGCCACTCCGCTGGCCGAATCCATGGGAGCGTTCACGTGCGGGCCATACGCGAGCGCGATCCCCCAATAGCACATGGCGCAGGTGGGATCGAGTTCTGCGGCATGCTTGAATGACCGGATCGCTTCCGCGTGATTGAATCCGTAGACGAACCGCAGGCCCTGGTCGAAGTACTGCTGTGTGGCCGGGACTTGGGTGGAGATCGGTTTATGATGGGAGCCGAGGTTCGTGTAGAGGGGGACCGTGTCCGGCGCGGGCGCCGCCGTCAGCTCTGTGCCCCAGCTGGGGGCGGCACCGCCGAGCAGAACAACCGCGACAAATCCCATAATATGGGTGGACGTTTTGCCCTGTCTCCTTCCTGACATTCGGTTCGTCATAGCTCCCCTCCCTAGGTGGATCCAACGATGCTCCCACGAGCATCCCCTGGTCATTGCATGCATAGTTGATACGTATGTCGGTTCGCCCGTCAAGCGATAGTTTGTCGATTCGGATCGAGACCGGCACCGGATGCGACACGATGCCGACCACGGGCTTCTCAGCTGGTTCAACCTATGCGGGGTCCTTCTAGTAGCTTCGATGCCGACGCCGTGAAATAGAAGCGACATGGAATTCAATAGGATACAGGTACGGGAGGAAAACCCAGCCACCCGTGAGATCTCCCGAATCGTGAACCCTCAGGAGCGGATTCATGACTTCTCATGAAGGGATGAAGACCACCATAGCTGCCACATGGCGAAGGCTGGGAATGAAATACATCGCTCAATTGGCTCCGACGGTAAGCACGATCTTTCCTTTCGGCTGAGGCCGTATGCGTTCCAGCATGAAATGAGCCTCGCGCGCATCCGCGAGGGGTAGAACTGCACCCACATGTGTTCTCAGCTTTCCACCATCGACGAGGCCGGCGATCTCTGCCAGATACTGGCTTGTGACGTTGACCAGAAAGAAGCCGGCTTCGACGCCATGGCTTTGCGCAAGATGCTGATCAGGACGGGACACAGCCGAAATCAGCCTGCCGCCTCGGCGGAGGACCTGAAACGAACGCGCTTGTGTTTCGCCGCCGACCAGATCAATGGCTGCGTCCGCATTCCGACGCTAGTCCTCGTTCCTGAGCTGTTCGATTCACTCCACCAATTTCGCCGTGCCGATGCTTCTCGCCGTGCGGGCAGATCACGACATGCCCGAACGAAGCATCTGGATGGGACCCATGTGGGCGAGGGCGTAGGTGGCACCGATGAAACGTTTGTGTCAGTCGGCGATCACGCTACGTCTTCGAATTCTTCTGGTCCGCCACCGGATGCGCCCTGACATTCGCCTTCGTCCCTCGCTGGATCGTGAGCTGCGACCGTGCAGGCGCCGGCCAGTCGAGGTGGAAGAACCAACCGCGTGGCTGGTCCGTCCGCTCATAGGTGTGGGCGCCGAAGTAGTCCCGCTGGGCTTGGAGCAGGTTGGCCGGCAGCCGGGCCGAGCGGTAGCCGTCGTAATAGGCCAGCGCCGACATGAACGCCGGGGCGCTCACACCGTTCTGTGCCGCGAGACCGACGATCCGCCGCCAGTTGGT
>CBDIWQ010000283.1:0-6359 GCA_965285965.1 uncultured bacterium
TGTAGATAGTTTCTCAAGAGCCTGCTAGTGAACCGCTGCAGGGAGCCATTGATCCTGTGATACCGGATAGTGTAGTTCTCTTTTTGTTTTTAATCGATGTCAAGACGATCATATTCCAAGCTCGCCTCCGCGCCGTCCGTACGGACATTGAGCGTATGATCGACGCCGAGTTGTTTGGCGAGCGCCAGTCGATAGTCGCTGACGTCGGACGCGATGATCAACGAGGCGCCCGCCACACGGGCGACCGCCGCGGCAAAGAGGCCGGTGGGACCGCATCCGGTAATCAACACCGTCTGTCCGGGCAGATTCTCGGCCAGCGCGGCGTCCACCGCATTGCCGAGCGGTTCCTGGAGGCACGCGAATTCAGGAGCAATGTCGGAAGAAGTCTGCCACAACAGCCCTTCGGGCAGCGCGACATAGTCGGCATAGGAGCCGTCCCGATCGATCCCCAGAATCTTGTATGATTTGCAGACGTGCGCCTGTCCGGTGCGGCATTGAAAGCAGCGCCCGCAGGTCAGGTGCGACTCGGCGGCGACGTAGTCGCCGACCTTCGCCAGGGAGACGTCACGTCCGACTTCGACGACATGGCCGCAGAGTTCATGACCGATGATCCGCGGCGGCTGGATCCGGTGTTGTGCCCAGTCGTCCCAGCGGTAGATATGCGCATCGGTCCCGCATAACGACGTCGCGGCCACCTTCACCACCACGTCCCGCGGACCCGGTGTGGGATCGGGCCAGGTCGTCATCGTGAGGCCCGGTGCCGCGGTGGTTTTGACAAGTGCCCGCATGAGCCATTCTAGCGTATTCTTTGCACCCGATCATCTGTGGCCCTGGAGTAAAAAAATCGGTTGCAGAGCCTTCAACGGGATAAGTAGGATGGCCCTATGGTGGCTCGAGCTTCGAACCGGATGTTTGTGATCGCCGGTCTGCTGGGGTCGCTGCTCTGGCCTGCTCTGTCGCCGTCCCTCTACGCTGCGTCTCCCTCCACAAGCGTCCAATCCACCGCCGGCAAACGGTGGGTGACGTTTGATCTGGGCAATCCCGATGCTTCCGGAGAGATCCCCATCGGTCAACCGGTGGAGTTGTCTATGGCCGTCGGCGGTGTGAGTCAGGGGCATGCTCCCCTGGTGGCCATCTGTGAATCCGTCCACTTCGAACGGCAGCTGGTGCTCTTGGAACCCGATCCCGACTCGATGGTCCTAAAAGGCACCGTCAGTCTTGAGCCGATTCCCCAGGGCAAGTTATCGGTCATTCCCAAGGTTGCGCGGATTCAGGTGACCTTCGCTCGGTCACAAAAAGACAAATTAGAACGCGTGATGACGCGGATCGTGTATGTGACGCTGGGGGAGCAGAGCCCTGCCAGTGATACGAAAGACTCCAAAGACCCGGTATTTCCTGCAAGCGGAGAGAGCGGGGACGGAGAGACTCAAGAGGAAGTGCAACCCGATGTCAAGCCCCTGCCCACCGGACCGATGGTAGAGGAGGATCTCATGCCTCTTCCCGCGCCCGGTCGAGGGGCGGCGTACTGGCATGAGATCAGCTCACTGGTCAGCCGGAGCTGGAGTCGCGCCGCCCGGCGGGTGCGTCACTCGCCGTCGAGTGAGACCGTTCGGGTACGGTTTCGGCTCTACCCCAGCGGGCGTGCGCAATTGATCGAGATCGAGAAGGGATCCGGTGCGCGAGAAATCGATGAAGCGGGCATCTTTGCGGTGGTGCATGCTCAGCCTTTTCCTCCCTTTCCGGAGAGTGTGGGGTCGGAGCCGGTCGACGTGCACGTACGCATGCGGACCGGGGCGAAAGCCGGCCCCCAGGATCCTCAATCCGTGAAGAACCCCCCGGGGCCCTCTTCCCCTTCGGCCCCGGTGGCTCCGCAAAAATAAAGACACAGCACAGGAGGAGACTCAATGAAAGCACGGGTGTGGGCAATGTGCGGCGCGGTGTGCGGGCTGGCGATGATGGCCCCGGGGTTGGCAGGGGCGGAAACGGCGCGCTGGGAGGTGGATCGGGATCACTCGATCATCGAGTTCCGGGTGGCCCATATGGTGGTGTCCAAGACAGCCGGCCGGTTTACGGATTACAGCGGGGTCGTGGAGATGGACCCCGAGGCCAAGACCTTTACAACGATCGAAGCCCGGATCGGGACCGCCTCGGTCAATACCAACCAGGAGAAGCGCGATGCGCATCTCCGCAATGCCGATTTTTTCGACGTGGAACAATATCCGTTCATGACCTATAAAATGAAGAGCTATCAAAAGCTTGGCGACGGATATACCGCCGTCGGCGATCTCACGCTCCGCGGTGTGACAAAAGAAATTTTGCTCACCGGGAATTTTAACGGTGTCACCCAGGATCCTTGGGGCAACCAGCGAGCGGGATTTCATGCGGAAGGAAAGCTGAACCGGAAAGACTTCGGCATGGTTTGGAACAAGGCTTTGGATAGTGGCGGCCTGGTGGTGGGCGACGACGTGCACATCCGGTTGGACATCGAGTGCATCAAGGCCAAGAAAACCCCGTGAAGCGCGATGGTCTCTCTGGTCTTTGGTCTATCTTGTCTAATTGGTGGGCCAGACAGGCCAGAACTTGCCCCCAGCCCCGTGCCACTAGCCTCTTCGAGTGACCGCTGAAGGCTGATAGCTGACTATGAAAGCGATGGTGCTAAGCCGGACCGGAGAAATTGCGAGCCACCCGCTGGCCATGCAGGACCGTCCGATCCCGGAGCCGGGCCCTGGCCAGGTGCTGGTGAAGGTGCATGTCTGCGGGGTGTGCCGAACCGACCTCCACGTGGTGGAAGGGGAACTGCCGGACATCGCATTGCCCATCGTGCCCGGTCATGAAGCGGTGGGCACCGTCGCCCGCCTCGGGCCGGGCGTGACCGGGCTGCAACCGGATGATCGGGTCGGAATCGCCTGGCTACAAGGCACGTGCGGCCGGTGCGTCTTCTGTTCCAGTGGCAGAGAGAACCTCTGTCTACGGGCGCGATTCACCGGCTATCAAGTCGACGGCGGCTATGCGGAGTATGCGGTCGTGCCGGCTCGGTTTGCCTATCCCATTCCTTCGGTCTTTTCGAATGATGAAGCGGCGCCCCTGCTGTGCGCCGGCATTATCGGTTATCGAGCTCTCCGGTTGAGCGGGATCAAGCCGGGAGAGCGCCTCGGGCTGTATGGGTTTGGCGCCTCGGCCCACATCGCCATTCAAATTGCGCGCTATTGGGGCTGCGAGGTCTATGTCAGTTCTCTCAAGAAGGCCCATCAAGATCTGGCCAGGGCCTTGGGTGCCCGCTGGGTGGGAGGCGCGACAGAGAGACCTCCGGTGCAACTCCAGGGCGCAATCATGTTTGCGCCGGCGGGCGACCTGATCCCGCCCGCCCTGCGGGCCTTGGAACGAGGCGGGACGCTCGCCTTAGCCGGTATCCATATGTCCCCCATTCCCGCGCTCGATTATGATCGGGAGGTGTTCGGCGAGCGGGTGCTCCGCAGCGTGACCGCCAATACTCGGCAGGACGGGCTCGACCTGCTCAATGTCGCCGCTTCGATCCCCATCAGGCCGCATACCCTGCGGTTCGCGCTGGAGCAGGCCAATGAGGCTCTTCAGGCGCTCAAAGCCGGCACCTTTCAAGGCGCCGCCGTGCTCGCCATGTGACCTGCCACCCAGCCTTACCGCTATGATAAAGTGACCGGCTATGTCTCGTCTCATGTGGATGATCACCGTCGCCCTGGCGCTGCAGGCAGGCGTCCCGGCCTGGGCCCTCGAATTCACCGCGGACCGCATCACGAAGATGGATGGCCGCACGTCCAAAGCCCATATTTACTATCGCGACGACATGTGGCGCATCGAACATCACGCGATGGGCCCGGTGGGCGTCAGCATCGTGCGTAAGGACAAACAGGTCGTGTGGCTCCTCCTGTCGCGCATGAAGCACTTCAAGACCGTGCCGTACAGCGCCGAGCAGGATCTCTTTGTGACGGAACGGCTGGACGGGGAAGTCTCGCGCGAAGAGATCGGACGAGAGGCGCGCGAAGGACATCCGACCGTGCTCTACGAGGTCACCACCAAACAAGGAGAACGGACCGAGGTTTATTATCAGTGGGTGGCCACGGACATTCATTTTCCCATGAAGCTGGCCAAAAAAGACGGGAGCTGGATTGTGGAATACCAGCATGTGAAGATGCGGGCGGTCTCGGACTATTTGTTCCAGCTGCCGGTGAATTTTCAGCCGCTCGAAGACTTCAAAAAGGACACGGATTCAGAACCACAACCGGACAGGTAAGTGACAAGGAGGCGAACGTGCCAAGGGGAACTATCATTGCGGGCGCAATCATTGCGGGATTGCTGGGAGCGGGGGGACTGGTTCGAGCGATGGATGTCGGGGACGTCAAGCAGGAGTGGACCGCCGCGGGCCGGCAGCTCGCCGCCGAGCGCATCAAGCTGCCGGCCTACGACGAGATGGTCCGAATTCCCGCCGGGCCTTTCCTGATGGGCAGTGACAAGAAGGTGGACAGGAATTCATATCTCGTCGAGTTTCCCCAACATACGGTGACGCTGGACGCCTATGACATCGACAAATATGAAGTGACGACCGTCCAGTATCTGAAATTTGTGCTCGCGACCAACCGTCCGCCGCAGGTGGACTGGAAATTCGACGGGGGAAATTTTCAGGAAACCATGGCGGCGCATCCGATCATGCATGTCAGTTGGTACGATGCCGATGAATACTGCCGGTGGGCGGGCAAGCGCCTGCCGACGGAAGCCGAGTGGGAGAAAGCGGCCCGCGGCGATAAGGACGGGCGCATCTATCCCTGGGGCAATGAGATGGCCGGTCTGTCGCGCGCCAACTATGGGCGCGGCGGGCTGTCCGGGCCGGTCCGGGACCGACCGGAACGGCTGCTCCTCTATCCGCCGATCATATCCGTCTTTAAGTATGACAATTCGGTGAGTCCCTATGGCGTCTTTCAAATGGTCGGCAATGTCGCGGAGTGGGTGGCCGATTGGTACGATAAAGATTATTACAAGACGGCGCCGGACCGGAATCCCAAAGGACCCGACAAAGGCAGCCAGAAGGCCTTCCGTGGCGGCGGCTGGGTCGACAGCACACCGAGCGTGCGCGTGTCGCAACGCAACGGGACCGATCCCAAAACGACCATGAACTGGCTGGGGTTTCGTTGCGCACGGGATGCGCAGCCTGCGCCCGGGCAAAGTTGACGCCGGGTTTCCTCGTACGCCCGGCATGTGAGCACCGTACGAACGCCGGGGCATGATGGACGCGAACCCTTATCCGGGGTAAGCAGGGATGGGTTCCGGCGACCGGCCAGAAAGGCTGTATGTGGCAGCGTGGTTCCACTTCGATACTGTTCAAAGTCGGGCTTGTGGTGGGCGGGCTCTCCGTAGCCTTCGGCCTCTTGCTCCTGATTACCTCCCACCTCACGCGACAATTGAGCGGGATGAGCAAAGCCATCGAACAGGCCGGGGCGGAGCGCATGCGCGTGTACAAGCTCGCTTCCCTGATTCAGCGCCTTTCCGGTTCCCTCACCGGCCCACAAGAAGCCGTGATTCGAAACGAGATGGCGGAGTTGGAGCGGGTGTTGGAAGGACTGCGTTTCGGCACCCGACAGGATGGCTCCGTCTCCGGCCTCGGCTCGAAGCTATCGATGCGGATGGAAGCCCTGCATCGTCGTTGGTCCACCGAACTGAGGCCTGCGTTGGAACGAACGTTAGGGTCGACCGGTGAGCATTTGGCGAGGCGACAACAGGAGTATCTCTCCGCGGCCGATCCCTTCGTCACGGAGATGGATGATCTGGTGCAGTCCGTCGAGCAGGAATTGGCGGGCCGCCTTCAAACCCTGTATCAATTGCAGCTCGTCTTTTTCCTGACCTCGCTCGGCTTGACGGTCGCGGCGCTCATCTTTCTTCATCGGACCATCCGTGGACCGCTCACACGACTCACCGAGGGCGCCGAGCACATGGCCGCCGGCGAACTCCACACCAAGATTCAGGTTCACACGAAAGATGAGCTGGGGCAGCTCGCACGGACCTTTGAACGCATGGCGGAGACGATTCAGACCCATATCGAGGAAATGAAGGCGTTGCACGCGACCGGAGAAGAAATCGGCATGCTCGAGCCCGGCGGACTCGAAGGGGTGCTCCGACGGATCGCCGACCGCGCCACGGAATCGCTGCAGGCCGATCTCGCGGTGGTGATGGTCCGCCATCTCACCATGGATTGTTGGCTGGTCGAAGCGGCGTCGGGAACGGCATTCGACCGGATTCGTGAGCAGATCATGCTGTTTGAGGAAACCCCGTTCTCCAATCAGGCGTTTGAGACCAAACGCCCCGTCGTCGTCACCGACCTCTCCGAATATGCC
>CBDIWQ010000284.1:0-19912 GCA_965285965.1 uncultured bacterium
CGGACCTTCACTCATATCCCAGCGATAGCCTTTGGCGTACAGAGGAGCTTCCTTTCCGGTCAGCCAGCGAATGAGCCAGGGACGTTGATACTTGCTGCCGGCCCAGATTAAATCCGGTGCGCGCAAATGAAACCGTGACTCGGCCTGGCCCTCCAGCCGATGACACGACACACAGGCTTCCTGCAGGAGCACTTTCGCGCGCGGTTGGTCCGCGCCGAACAAGAGGCGGGGAACCGACATCAGCCCCACCAGTCCGATCAATGCCGCTCCGATGAAGACTGCTCTTCTTTGACGCCCCATCGCTCCTCCTTTGGTTTTTCGGCTCCGGTAGACGGGGTCTTGAATCGCATCCGACCAGTTCACCGGATCATGAGATCGCTCATTGCCTTACTGCGTCGCCAGCCAGGCGTGGATGTCGGCAATGTCTTGGTGACTGAGGGCGGCGCCCCACGCCGGCATCGGACCGCGTCCATGCAACACCGTTTCCCAGAATAGATCTTCATGTTTCAAAATTGGATTCCCGGCCAGCTTCGGGCCCATGCCGCCCATTGCCCCTGCGCCATGGCAGGCCTGACAGTTGTGCACAAAGACATCCGCGCCTCGGGCGGCCACGCCGATCATAGGCCCCTCCCCCGGCTCCTGGGTCATCGGCTCCGCTTGCCCTGCTTGATCATCGAGCGGCGGCAGGAGATCCGGCGCCCCGGGGTGATACCGCGCAGACAGATACCGCACGAGCAGGTCCGCTTCCTCACTGGACATCTCCGCGCCCCAATGCTTCATTTTCTCGACGGTGGCTTCCCATCGCGTGCCTGGCAACCGCTGTTGCGTGATCAGATCCGGCGTATGACAGACCGAGCATCGGGCAATGATCAACCCTTCCGCCCGGGTACCCAGCGCCCGAGTCACCGTGCCCATGTCGTCCTCTTGAGCGGCGGTCATGACGGTCATGCCGAGGAGGCCAAGGAACCCGATGGACATGACGAGCCGCACCCCTCGTGTCATCATGTCGTGACCACCGTGACGGTGATGCGATCCCATCCATTCCAGAGAAACCCGCCGGGGTTCCATTGCGGAGTTGCCGGCTGCACGGCTCCCCGGGCATCCGTGGCGCGGCAGAGAATGCTTGCAGCTCCTGCCGCTCCGGGCGTCCACTGGTACTGCCACTGCCTCCATCCATAGGGGAGCGCCTCTCCCACAAGACGCGCGGAGTTCCATGTTGCGCCGTCATCACAGGACACCTCGACCTTGGTAACGGGCGCTTCTCCCGCCCAGGCCACGCCGCGGATCGTCACCGGTCTTCTTCCCAGCGCCTCGCCCTCCACCGGAGCGGCGATGAGGGATTTGACCGGCATTTCTTCCACCGGCAGCATCGTCGCGTCTTCTGCGCCGGCGCCGGGCTTCAGCGGCCGGGCCGGCACGCGATAGGCCGTCTGCATGTAATAGCCATGCGCCTCGTCGCGGCGCACGACGAGGTCGGTCAGCCACTTGATACAGGAGTCCGCCATCCAGCCCGGCGTAATGACGCGCAACGGGGCGCCGTGCAGGAGCGGCAGGGGCCGCCCGTTCATTTCATACGCCAGGATCGTGTCGGGGTGGAGCGCCTTCGCGAGAGGGATGCTGCGGATGAACAACGGCACTGAGGGCAAGACCGGACGGTCTGCCCCTTGGAACTGCACGTGTCTGGCCTCTCCCTGCAGACCGCAGCGCTCCAGCACATCTTTGAGCCGCACGCCGGTCCATTCCGCATTGCCGACGGCTCCCCTGCCCCATTGAACGCCCGGCGCCTTCGGTTGAAAGTTTGCCCGGCCGTTGCCGCTGCATTGCACGACGGCGGTCAGCGTCACCGGCGGGAGCCGTTGCAAGTCCTTGAGGGCAAAGCTCTGAGGACGTTCGACCAGGCCGCCGACCTGCAGCTTCCAGACCGGCTCGGCAATGAGCTCCGGAGAAGGCGGGCCGAAGTGGCTCCGAACGAAGAAACGATGAGTCGGCGTGATCCGCGCGGTGAACTCATGGACCGGCGTTTCGGCATCGAAGGGTCGCATGACCCGCACCGTCAACGGTCCGGTTTCCGGTCGGGGAACATCCGGTTCGACGGCCTCGGCCGCGCGAGGTTTCGGATGCAGCATCACACCGGCTCCCAACGCCTGCCACAGCCGCTGGAAGAATGTGCGCCGTGTGACGGTCATGCGTTCACCCCTGGCCTTCAACAGTTCCACCCGCCGCAGCCGGATGCAGGTCAATCGTCACCCGCGGCGCCACGGCCAGCGACTGGTGGACGGTACATCCGTGGGCGACCTTCAAGAGACGCTCCTGCTGCTCGGATGTGATCGGAGACGGAAGGTGAATCGCCATGGTCACGGCACCGACCCGATGCGGCTTTTCGGCCATCGTCCACTCGGCATCGATCCGCAATCCCGCGCAAGGAATCTGATGACGATCGCAGAAACGGCCGACGAAATACCCGACGCAACTGGCCAGTGAGCCGACAAACAACTCGACCGGACTCATGCCGCGGTCCTGCCCGCCGTCGTCCACGGGTTGATCGGTCACGATGCGATGCAAGCCGCTCTGAATATCGTACTGCGTGCCGCCTCGATAGGCCACAGTGAGCTTCATCTTACCCCCGTACCGCAGGAAGTTTGAACGCGCCAAACAGGAAAAGCAGACCGGCTGGAATGGCCAACGCGACACCCGGGACCCCCAAGGATCCGTGGATCGTCATCGGCCCGTACTCTCCCATCGATATCAAGGCCCCTTCCAGTGAGGGAACGAGAAACGCGAAGACCAACGCGCCGCAGAGGCCCCCGGCGATCGTGGCCCAGGCGTCCGGCTTGCCTTCGGCGGCCGCCGCGAGCGCCGTCCCGGGACAATACCCCGTCACGGCAAACCCGACGCCGAAAATCACCCCGGCCACGACCATTCCAGGCAGATACAAGTCCTTGACCTTCATATGGGCCAAGCCGAATCCATCCAACAGATGCACGCCGATCAAGCCCGTTCCGATCGCTGCCAGGATGAGTTTGATGATCGTCACGTCTTTCAGCCGAAGGGCATGGATGATCTTCGTATGGCTGGACGCGCCGGAGAGCTGCAGCAGCGCCCCGAATGCCGCACCCAATGCCAGTCCGAGTGCGAGCTTCATCGTGCCTCCTCTTTTCCATAGAGCCATCGTGCGGTCCACATGGCGCTGACAAAGAGGGCGCCCGAGAAGATCAAAGAACTGATCGCGAGCTGAGAGACGCCGCTGATCATATGTCCGGAGGTACAGCCTCCGCCGAAACGTGCTCCGAACAAAAGGAGAAACCCGCCGAGAAAGGACCCAATGAGACGCTGACCGGGGCTCGCTCCAAAACGATGCCGCCACTCGGGGGGCACCAGCCTCGTCGTGAACCGGTTGGTGACCCAGGCCGCAAGGAAGGCGCCCAACGGAATGCCGAGCACGAAGAAAAATTCATAGGTTGCCAAGGTCCAGCCGGCCGCGCTTTCTTTCAGGTAGGCGCTGTGGCTCGCCAGATCCGGAGAGACGTAATGCAGGAGCACGCCGTCAAGCACAACATATTGGGTGGAGACGCCGATCGGCTCTACCAAGCCGACGGCCAGGATCAACAGCAGACCGATCCCAAGCCCGCCGGCCCACCAGGGGAGCAGAGGTGTCACTTGTTTCGCGCCATTGGACATTGTGCGTTGTCTCGTTTGTTTGTATCTGGTTTGTTTGGTTCAACGAAAGAAAACAAGACAAACAAGAAAAACAAGACAAACCAAAGAGACCATTAGAAACCATCAACCCTTCTCAGTACGGCACATCCGCCGGTTTGCCGCCTTTCGGCCAATCCAGTGCTTTCCCGGCAAAATCCGGCCGGGGTTGCTGATTAATGTAGGTCGCGACATCGAAGGCCTCTTCGTCCGTCACCGACCATCCCCAGCCACGCGGCATGTTGGCCTTGATGAAGGACGCCGCCACGCTCACTCGCGCCATGCCGGCCGCGATATTGTACGATCCGGGCCCCCAGAGCGGCGGGCCCGCCATGGTCCCGTGGCCGTCGGAGCCATGGCAAAAGGCGCATTTCATTGCAAAGACTGTTTTGCCATTGACCGGATCGGGCGGCCGCGTTGACGCAATACGGGGAATACCTCGCCACGAGATGCGGCTTCCGGGTGGCACGTTTTGTGAGAGCCACTCGATATAGGAGACGAGCGCTTGCAGCTTGGAACTGTCCGAGGGCATGGACCGGCCGTTCAGGCTGCGTTCAAAGCATTCGTTGATGCGATCTTCCAACGTCATGCGCCGATCGGCTCTCACCCGATACTCGGGATAGACCCCGCTGATACCCACAAATGACGCCGCATTGGGATTGAGCCCCGCATCGAGATGGCAGTTCGTACAGTTCAGCTCGTTGCCGACATACGGCTTGGCATAGTCTTGTGTCCGGACGACGATTTCGTATCCGAGCCGGATTTGCTCGCCTCGCCGACTGCCTGGAATTGATTCGGGAGAGGGCGGCAGAAAGAGGGCATCAAGCGCCGACGGCGGCGAGACCGGCTTGAGTCCCGGCTCGATTTGGTGCGATCCGGCACAACCGGCAATCATCCCCGCGATCGTCAGAAACAAGAGTCGTTTCCGACTCACGCCGGTCCCGAAGTGGCGATCCGTAATCCCTACCGTAGGAGCGGGACAGGCGCCGCCGTCATGATTCGATCCCTTACTTGCCACACGCACTCGGTTTCTCTCCTACATAATCCGGCAACGGCATCGGCCGCGTGACCGGCCTGCGACGGAAGGAACGGTCGGCATCACTCGCCGATAAGAGCCGCGACCTGTCCAAAGGATTCAACCAAGGTCATGCACTCTTTCCGAGACTCAGCATGTAGGCCGTGAGGTCATTGAGTTGCTGATCCGTAAGGGGAAATTTTGGCATAAACGAGCCGGGTGACATCGACTGCGGGTCGCGGAAATGCCGGAGGTGCCACTCTCGATCCGGTCGCTGGTCGCCGACAAACGACAAATCGGGCGCGACCGCCCCTCCTTCTCCATGAATCCGATGACAGCCGGCACACCCGAATTGCGCGTAGAGCGCTTTCCCCCGTGCCACAGCTGGGTCGATACGCGGCACCGCATAGAGATCCTTGATCGAGATGGCCAACAATCCGAACACCATCACGAGGAACAATCCTCCCGCCGTCAAGGCGACGGGCCGCGCCACGGGATGGCGCGCCGGGTTCCGATCGAGAAACGGCCAGAGAAACAATCCCACAAAAAACAGTGCCGGCAGGATCCAGGTGGCCACCGGCTCGAGCGGCCCATGCATGTACTTGAGCAGCTGGTAGTAAAACAGGAAATACCATTCAGGCACCGGGACGAACGTCGTATCGGATGGATTCGCCTTGTCGGCCAAGGGAAACTGAACGGTAGATGCGAGCAGCGACACGGCCGCGAAAATGCCCACCATGACGACGGCATCCATGAACACCTGCCGCGGCCAAAACGGTTCGCTCTGCCGGATCGGCCGGTCCTCTGCATGCCAGGGGCCGGCCGGACCGACGCGCCGGAGGATGAACAGATGAAGCACGATCAACGCGGTCAGCGCGGCCGGGAAGAAGAGAACATGTAGGGCAAAAAACCGGGACAGGGTCAACGCCCCCAACGTCTCCCCGCCACGGATCACGGGGACCAGCCACTCGCCGATGACCGGCACCGTGCCCACCATGTTGATGCCGACCTGGGTGGCCCAATAGGCGTTCTGATCCCAGGGCAGCAAATAGCCCGTAAAGGCAAACCCCAGCACAATGATGAAGAGCACCGCCCCGACCATCCAGAGCAGTTCACGCGGGGGTTTGTAGGCACCATAAAGAAAGACCTGCAGCATGTGCAGACCGATGGCCACGACCATCCCGGAGGCGCCCCAGTGATGCAGCCCGCGCACGAACGCGCCGAACGACACCTCCGTTTCAATAAATCGGAGACTATCATAGGCGTGATCCGGAGTCGGCGCGTAATACAACGCGAGAAACATGCCGGTTATGGCCTGGAGGGTGAACAGGAACAGCGTGGCGGAGCCGAATACGTAGATCCAGCTGGCGCCGCCGGGTATCGGCTCGTTCAGCAGCGTGCGTTCGAGGGACGCCAGCCGAAGCCGGCTATCGAGCCAGGTATAGAGCCGTGAAGCCATTACGCTCCCTGTCACACTCCAGCCGGCGGATCACACGCGTGCAGGCCGGCCTGCCGGCGTCAGAGCCTGCCTATCTGATAGAACGAGTTACAGTTCAACCGATCGTGGCAGCCCCGACCTGAATTCTTTGTACTGCACCAATAACCGCCCCGCCTCTATTTTTGACGGCAGCCTATCGAGCGGGCGTGGCGCCGGACCGGCCACGACTGCGCCCTTCACGTCGAAGACGCTGCCATGGCAGGGGCATTTGAACAGCCGCTCGCTCTGCTCCCATCGGTAGCCGCATCCCAGGTGGGTGCAGATCGGCGAATACACCACGACCTGGTCCGGTGCCTGCTTGACCGCCCACACCGCCTTATCCGACTGCGCTTCAAGCCAGCCGTCGCGAATGGTGGTCACATGCTCCAACTGTCGCGGCTCACCGACCGGCAGATCGTCGACCCGGCCCACATCGACCCAGCGCTGCTCCCGCCGTTTCGCAGCCGGTGACAGGACATAGCCGGCCAGCGGAATGGCCAAACCCAGACCGATCACGCCGCAGGAGACACCGATCATCCACTGAAAAAACCGCCGCCGCGGCCCCACCGGCGCAGCACTTGATACAGCCAATTCTGACTCCGGTTCAACTCCTGGCATAGGCCTCCCCTACGCGACAAGCGGTCGCGTGTTATGGCTCACCACCTTACCGGTTAGATTTGGTCGGACAGGTGTTGATATGGAACAGGGCCCACAGAGGGCAGTACCCGATGGCTCCCGTGACAAGCGCGATCGTGCCGGCGATCAGCGCCACGCTCATGCCGATCGGCGGTAGCCCGGCAAAGCCTGCGATGCCCAGCAAGAGGATGCCCACGACAATGCGCACCGGACGTTCAATGCCTCCAACATTGCAGGTCATGATCCCACCTCCTTCAGCCCCGCCCACCGAGGGCGGGATCGTTCCCCCTATTTGCCGAGAGACCGGATATAGGCCAACACGTCCCGGCTGTCCTCCTTCGAGAGACGCAGTTTCCACGCGGGCATGTTCGGCCTGCCTTCATGAATGGTATCCAGCAAGTCGGCATCGGATTTCCTGGTCGTCGAGGGAGCGGTGAGATCGGCCGGATCGGGGCCGAGTAGCTTGTACCCGTCCCCTTGGCCCTCTGGACCATGACAGCCCATGCAATGCTTGACGAACAAGAGTTTCCCCTTCGCCGCATTTCCTTGGACCCGCTCGTCCGCTCCACAGGCGACCGTTCCAGACAGCATCCATCCGCCGATGGTCAACAGTCCCATGACAGCCCATGAGAGAGCCGCCCGCTTGCTGTTTCTCTGATAGCCCGGCCTCATTCCTTCCCTCTCAACTGAAACATGTCGTGGCAGGCCGTGCAGCGCGCCGTCATGCTCGAGAGTCTGCCGAGGAGCTGCTGCTGCGTTTCTTGGCCCGCGATTGCATCGGCCAGCGCGTCCATGTCCCGGTGAATCGACATGCCCATCTGTTTAAACGGCAGCGGGAGCTTCACCATCACGGCGGGGTTCACGTCGGCGGCCATGGTCATCCCGGCCGCCCTTGCCGCATCTTCCATGCCCTTCCGGTCCATCTCCGGGACACTCATGCCCGTCACCACACCGTGGACCGCCTTCAGCAGCATCCGCATCTCGCTCAGGATCAACTCCCGTTCGGACGGCGCGAGCATGATGGCGATGCGCTGATCGGTTCCGCGGGCCGTCCAGCCGCTCACGAACAGCCAGGCCAAGGCGCCGATCGTCACGAGCCACAGCCCCAACACGACCTGACAGAGACCCGCCTTCATGCTTGCATTCCCACGGCCTACTCCGGCTGCGCCATGGTTCTCACGTAAGCGAGCACATCCCAGATCTCATCGTCCGATAACACTTCCCGCCAGGCACCCATCGCCGTATTGGCTTTCCCGTCATGTACGCTCTTGAATAATCTGGCATCGAGTTTACTTTGCACTGCGGGGGATGTCAGATCGGGAACCGGCGGTGTCAACGTCATTTGGCCTTCACCCTTCCCGTCGATCCCGTGACAGCGCAGGCAGATGGTCGAATAGATGATCCGCCCGCTCATGACGTCCGGCTCGGGAGAGGAAGTCGTAACCTCCTTCACCCCTCCTCCACCCGCCAGAGCCATGACCATGGCGACAGCTACCAGTCCCCGCATCTGTTCCTCCGGCGATGAAAGTCCATGCGATAGATGTTGCGATATTGCGAGCCGAGTGCCATCACGGACATCCGGCTGTGATGCGCAGAAACAACGGGTTAGACGGGTCCTGCTGAGCGGAAGGCTCCTGGGTGACGATAAAGACCCCAGGAGCTGTCATGGATCTGGCGCAAGATGCTACAGCGGGGGAAGGGCGGACGAACCGGCTCTCTTTCAGACCGCTACAGCGATGAGGGTGTCGCGCCGCTCTCCGGCGAGATCAGAGAAGGCGAAAAATTCTGCATGGTAATCACGACACGTAGGACCGCGAGGTCCGACCGGTCGCGAATTCCAAAGGCCTGCAGGAGGACGGGGGTCCCTTCTCGGACGACCACCCGCCGGCTCTCGGACTGCGGCCGCTCGCCGTCGCCGGTTCCTATCCTCGCCGTCATTTGTCTGACGAGCTCGGCGACTGCCGGTCTGAACACATTGCCTTTCTCATCGACTGCCCCCAGATACCGGGAGGCGGTCTCATTGGCATAGAGCACGTTCCCGGATGACCCGGAGAGCACCACAATTCCATACCCGGTCCGCCGCTCCTCCGCAGTCTGGATTCTGACCGGCGACACGGATACTTGCGCGATCCCGGACCTCTGCCTGGTGGAGAGTCCGTTCCCTTGGGACGGCGATGCGGACAACGTATGACGCGACATGATCCCCTCCCTTCTTCTATCCCGCAGCGCGGCCCGATTGATAGAGCGTCTGCGCAATGGGAACGAACGGTCGCCTGAGGCACTCCAGCGGGAAAGCCGGTTGACGGCCGATCCGCCGCAATGAATTGGCGATGCGTTGAGGCCTGCCCCAATCACTCCAGAGCACGCCGCCCATTTCAATCACCGCCGCCCGATCGGGCACACGTTGCAACAGTTCCGTGAACAGGTTGTACGCCGGCATGTCCTGATAGATGTCATCCAGGATCCGGACTTCCTGCGGCGTGCCGATGGTGGCTTCCAACCGTTCGAAGCGCGCCATCAGGTCAGGGAAGCACTGCCACCCGAGTTGCCAGAGCGTCTCGACTTTCGCCGCCAGCACGC
The DNA here is from genome assembly GCA_965285965.1 of uncultured bacterium. GTDB lineage: Bacteria > Nitrospirota > Nitrospiria > Nitrospirales > Nitrospiraceae > Nitrospira_D. The sequence continues at coordinate 9,402 of CBDIWQ010000284.1, forward strand.
CGGTATTCCAGAGCGCCCCTTCGGCTAAAGCCGCATCGGCCTGCGCCACGGTGGGTTGTTCCACATAGCATCCGACCGCTCTGATCTGATACTGGGCGGACCCGTCCAGCTTTTCACCCGGCGTAATCCAGCCATAATCCAGTTCCAGGCGATCGGGAGACACGCCGAGCATGATCGCCCGGTCGGGCAGCCACTCGGCGGTCCACGCCGCCCGTTTCACCGACTCGAGAAAGCGGTGCTCCGGATACACAAAGTGGTCCGAGGGATAGATCACCACGGTTGCGAGCGGGTCTCTCGCTTTGACATAGGTCAGGGACAAGAAGACTTCCGCCGCGCTTTGCCGACGCTTCGGCTGCAACAGCACGGTGCCCCCGACCCGCCCTTCCAAGGCCGACCAGGCTTCGCGCCGATGCTCGCGCGCCACCAAGGTGACGATATGGTCGGCATCACACAACCCGGCGGCCCGGTCCAGAGTATGCTGGAACAACGAACGGCCCCCGACAAAAGCGCAATACTGCTTGGGCTTCGGACGACCCAACCAGCGCCGGATGAAGCCGCGGATGCGGCCGCCGTCGCCTCCGGCAAGCACGATGGACCAGGTCCGTGCGGGCATCCGCAGGAAATCCGTCATGCCTGCTCCTCCAATTCCGGCCGTTCAGATCTCGGTCGTTCACGAGCCTCTTTCCGGCTCGACAAGAATCCTTTGTAGTAGGTCAAACAGTCCGGACAGTAGGTGTGGGAGATTCGAACCGCCTCAGGCCTGAGCCCGTACTTTCCCATAAACACGTTGAAGGGATGCCAGCTCGCTTCGCTCCGGTTGGCCGCCCTGTCGTCCCGGATCTTTTCGCAAAAGCAACACATGATCGCGAGTTCTCTCATCGCCCCGCCCTCCTCTTCAACGCCGTGCAACGCCATTCGCCCCAACCAGTGAACCTGACAGAATCCGGCGCCATCGCCTGGGACTCGGACTGCGCACGGCCTCGCGGAGGGAAGCCACGGCTCGCTGCCGGTTCTTGACGATGACGGGATCGATGACATTGCCGCAGAGGATGCATTGCAGGGCGCCATGGCTGTCTTGTCCGCGACTGCCATCCCACTCGCGTAACTCAGTCCAATACAATAACCCGCTGCAGCGTTCGCAATGGGAGGCCGCCACGGCACCGGTCGGAGCACAGGACTGGTATACGGACCCTGCGTCTGCGCATTCCGCCAGCTGACCATTCGCGCCCGCAATTTCTGTACACTTCATGAGTTATCCTCCTTTGCGACATGCCGTTCGTCCGGCTGTGTGTTCGCCCTCGAATGCCGACGGTGCGTTGTATACCCGGGGGGGAATGAGGGCTATCGGAGCCTGTTCGATTGTTCTGTCGTATTTTCACCGACAGGCCGGGACGTGGATTGGCACAACGCAAGACGGTCGTGGCACGAGGGAGCACGCGGAAGCGCTCAGGAAAGACCTGATCGCGGGGGAGCATAAATCGTACAGAGTGAGGAGGGCGGGTTATTCTACGAGCCTGCGCTCGAAGGCATAGCGGGTCAATTCGGCATTGTTCTTCAAATTCATCTTCTCCAGGATCCGCGCGCGGTATGTGCTCACGGTCGTGATGCCCAAATGCATCATTTTGGCGATTTCCGACACGGTTTTTCCCGAAGCGATGAGGCGCATGACTTCATACTCGCGGTCGGACAGCTGCTTGTGCACCTCTTGATCCAGGTCGTTCTTGAGGGTGAGCGCCAGTTTTTCTCCAAGGGCGGAGCTGACGTACTGCCCGCCGGCGAGCACCTTCTTCACCGCCTTCACGAGCTCCTCCGGCGCGCTGGTCTTGGTCAGATAGCCGTCGGCGCCCGCCTTGAACATCCGGACCGCGTACTCATCCTCCGGGTGCATGCTCAGCACGATGACAGGGACTTTCGGGCATTCGCCTTTCACCTGTTTGAGGGCCTCTGTACCGCTGTTTCCGGGCATCGTGATATCCATGATAATCACGTCCCATTTTTTCCGGCGGATCAGATCCATCAGATCGTGGGCATTGGAACACTCCCCCACGGTGACGGCGCCGAGGCCATCCACCAACAACTCTTTCACACCGCGCCGGAACAGGGGGAAATCATCCGCGATCAGAAGCTTCAACACGACATCATCACCCATTGCACCGCCAGACCCGACCGGCGCCGCGTTTCCACAGTGACCTAGAGTGGTTCAGGATCGGACGGCGGTGCAAGATCCGGCCGTCCCGGCGCGCAATCGCGCGAAACAAAGACATGCCTGCATCCGTCTTGATGACCGGCTGGTTCAGGATCGGACGGCGGTGCAAGATCCGGCCGTCCCGGCGTGCAATCGCGCGAAACAAAGACATGCCTGCATCCGTCTTGATGACCGGCTGGTTTGCCGGGCGGCGGAAGCATAGCAATCTTAGGCACTCAAGACAACGGGGCACCCCGGCTCTTGTATGGACATGCAAGGGAGGAGTAAGCACTACGGTTTAATATAGGTCCAACCTTGCTCCTGCCGCTCCATCAACCTCACCATCGCGGGCACGGTGTCTCCGACTCCCTCGATCAAGTCATCACGGCTGATCTGCATGGCCTTCATCGTATTCGAGCAGGCGGTATACGCCACGCCATAGTCGGTCTGTAACCGCGCGAGTTCAGGACGCAGTGCCGTCGTCTTGGTGAACAGGTTCAAACCCGCTCCGTGCACGACCAGCTCAACGGCCAGGTGGTCGCGGCCCAGTGCTTGATACAGATGCCGCACGTTGTTCAGGGCCCCGTGCTGGACCTTCTCGTCCCCCGAGTTCACATGCATGACCACCTGATGATGCCGGGCCGGCTCAGCCGCGTGGATGCCGGGAGCCCAGCCCTGCAGGCTCAAGGCAGCGAACGACGCACACAGTATGAGTCTCAGCATGATGCCTCCTCCGTTCTCGAAGATGGCGGGGGCTCGATAGGCTCCCTCATGAGAGGGCACTATCCCATAACTGTCGTGAGGAAGGCGAGGGATTTGAGACCGTCGCGCTGCCAACGCGGATAGCCCGACGGTGTGACGGCAGCAATCGTGTCGATGCAATGGGCGCTTAGCTTACAGGCCGGGTGGTCGTCTAGACTCCCGCATTCTCGATATCAGCCACAAGTCCGATCCAGGCACGCAAGCCCGCTGGCACACTCGGCATTGTCTGCGCCGGCATAGATTCATCCTTCAAGAGCTGTGTGGAATGAATGCAACTGCCTACGGTGCTGCGACACACCATTAAGGCCACTCCTAAGTGCATGAGACTACGTGCGAAATCTAACGGTCGTCCCTTGCTCACTCGCGGGGCACCTCCCCTTCCTGTTGCCGCATCCCGTCAGTCACTCCCTGGTTGCCGTTCCATCCCTCAACGCTGAGGGTCTGTGCTTCTCCCCGTTTAAAGCCGGCCTCGGCATTGACCAGGGATGTCCTTCGAATCAATCATCACTGGCATTGTCTATGCTCTTACGTCAATCATTTGGATGCCGGAAGGAGGAGCCTCATGGACTACCCCTACGACTCGGACCACAGAATCGCCGATGGAAGCTCACGCGCGTTCCTGGGTACGTTGCGCCACTTGAGCCGGCCGAGAGCCAGGCTGCTGGTCATGAGTGCAGCGCAAACGGATCGCCCGAACCATCGACCGGCGCAGTCCGCAGGCCCGGACATGACCCGGTTACCGGTACACAGCGTGCTTGGGTCAGCCCTGCGCGTCCTGCTGGTGGACGACCATAGGCAGCTTCGGCAAGGCCTGCGCGGATTGGTGGACGGCTTTCCCGGCATTGAAGTCGTAGGTGAGGCATGCGACGGTGAGCAGGCCGTCATCCTGGCGCAACAACTGCAGCCTGATGTCATCCTGATGGATGTGCAGTTACCGCGCTTGAACGGCTATGACGCCACCCGTCTCATTTGCGCGCAGCAATCGGCTCCTGCGGTCATCGGGCTCTCGATCGGCCATATCCCGCAGGTGGAGGCCGGCATGCTTAGCGCAGGAGCCCGCGCCTATCTTTGCAAAGAGGACGCCGCCGACCGTTTATATGACCTGATCCGCGCAATATGCCCACGCCCCCAACCGGCGCTCTTGTCCTAGGGGCCTGCGCCGCTTCCATTGTCCGAGACCATACTTCTCGCCAAGACTGACAGGGGATCCAACGCGCGCCGTGGGCCTGACGCCTGAATGGCCGACCTGAAATGTCTTCCGCAATACCGGGCGGGACAGCGACAGAACCGGATATCCGCGGTTACGGATGCCTGCCGATGCAGGGAGTGGAATCACGACCGACCGTTTGATTCCGCTCCTGCCTGCCCATCGGTCACGATCCGGCGCTCGGCCGCCAACCAGTCCGCCAGATCATGACCATCATCGCCGCCACGTTGCCGGTATAATTCGTAGGCCATCGCGGCAATGCGGGCGCGGACGTCATCCGATGGGCTTTCCGCTGACATTCCATCGGAGGTCGGACCCGAATCCGGAGAGTCCTTCCGCCGGATGCTCTTGGTAGACTTGCGACGCGATGCCGATGCAGCGGGCAGCTTCATAGGTCGATCCTCCTGTATCAGTATTGGTTTGACTTAGACGCCGGCCCGCGCTTCGGCTTCATAGACCAGCTGCGGGATCGGCGCGAACGGCCGGCGCAAACAGTGCAACGGAAATGCCGGCTGACGGCCGATCCGGCGCAACGAGTGAGCGATCTGTTCAGGCTTGCTCCAATCGCTCCAGAGAACTCCGCTCATTTCGATGACGCATGCCCGATCGGGCATCCGCTGCAGGAGTTCTGAAAAAGCATGATCGGCGGGCAGATCGCGGTAGACCTCATCGAGAATGCGCACCTCCTGAGAGGAACCGATCGCCGCACCGAGCCGTTCAAAGCGCTCCATCAGCTGAGGGAAACATTGCCATCCCAGCTGCCACAGCGTGTCGGCCTTAGCCGCCACCACACCGGTATTCCATAACGCTCCTCCGGCCAATGCCGCATCGGCTTGGACCACGGTTGGTTTGTCCACGAGCGATCTCACCGCATGGATTCGGCACTTTGCCGATTCATCAAGCTTTGTGCCCGGCATAATCCAGCCATAATCCAATTCAAGCCGATCCGGGCACACACCCAGGACAACCAGCCGGTCAGGAAGCCACTCCAGGGTCCACAAGGCCCGATGAACGCAGGCGACAAACCGATCCTCAGGGTAGACGAAATGGTCTGCGGGATAGACCACCACCGTCGCGAGAGGATCTCTGGCCCGGATGTAGGTCAAGGACAAGTACAAGCCGGCAGCTGTCTCGCATTGTTTCGGCTGCAGCAGAACGGTGCCGGCACCCCGCCCTTCCAGTTGAGCCCACGCCTCCTCTCGATGCTCCCGGGCGACGAGGGCGACAATACGTTCCTGGGAACACAAGGCGGACGCCCGATCCACCGTATGCTGAAACAGCGATCGCTCGCCGACAAACGCACAATACTGCTTCGGCCTGGGACGACCCAGCCAACGCTGAACAAAGCCCCGGATACGCCGGCCATCACCCCCGGCCAGCACGATCGACCAGGGTTCATGGGAGCCTTTCGAAGAGTCGATCATGCTCTCTTCTCCTTCGGGCGATGCCTCACCTCCTGGGATGATGACGACAAAAAAGCTTGATAATAGGCGAGGCAGGGCGGGCAATAGGTATGGAAGAAGCGGGTATTCGCCGGTCTGAGTCCATACTCGGCCATATAGAGGCTGTATTCCTGCCAGATCACCCTGTCCGGTCCGATCCCCCGATCATCGCGGATCTTGTCGCAGAAACAGCACATGGTCACCAGATGTTTCATCCCCCCCCCTTTATGGTGCAACGTGTCAAGGCCAGAGCCATGTCCGTCAGCATGCAACGGAGCAGACCTTAGAGCATCCGTTATCCCTCTCCAATCCCGGAAGGTCTTTTGCTCATGAGGTTCTTGGCCGGTAGAGATATCGGCTATTCTTCTGCTGACCGGGATACCGGGTAGCAGCCGTCTTGTTCAGACATGTTCATGGCCGAGCCCATCGACACTTCGTAACCAAAGCGGGCCGGATGGCGCAGCACCAACTCGCCCTCACGGCTCAACTGATCCACCACGGTAAAGATCTGACTCCAGGAAAATTGCGGCAGCCGATCGAGCAGGGTCTCAAGTGTGCAAGGCCCTTGCTGCCTCAACTGTGATCGAATGACCGAGTGAATGGTCGTCGCTTCCGCCATGCCAGGCTCCTTTCCAACTACCCGACCGCTCGGGCCTCTGCGCCGGTTCACCGCCGCTTCACGGTGGAGAGCCTTTTCAGGCTGAGATGACACACGGCACGGAAGGACTTATAGCGGAGGCACGCGAGCCGCACTATCGGCGTCACCATGATTATGGCGTCGTTGATCCTGGCTTCGCTGTCCTGGTTACAACGACAGAGTGATGTCCCTAGGTTGTAATACCGAACTCGACAGGGAACGCCTACGCAATGCCTTCTTCGACTGCGTAGCGCATGAGTTCCGCATTGTTCTTCAGGTGGAGCTTCTCCAGAATGCGGGTGCGGTAGGTGCTGACCGTGGTCGTCCCAAGATGCAGGCTCTCGGCAACTTCCGAGACCGTTTTCCCCGAGGCCAGTAGACGCATCACTTCGAATTCGCGATCCGACAGCAGGTCATGCGGGGCTTGCTCCTCCCCCCGGTGGAACAAGTGTACGAGTTTTTCGCCGAGCGACGGACTCACATAATTGCCGCCTGTCAGCACTTTTTTGATGGCCGTCACGAGTTCTTCCGGCGCGCTGGCCTTCGTCAGATATGCATTGGCCCCGGCCTTGAACATCCGGACAGCGTACTGATCCTCCGGGTGCATGCTCAGCATAATCACCGGCAGCATCGGATGTTCCCGCTTTAACTGCACGAGCGCGTCGGTTCCGGTGGTGCCGGGCATACCGATGTCCAGGATGACGACATCCCACTTCTTGTGACGCACCATGTCCAGCAGGTCATGGGCATTGCCGCATTCTCCGACCGTGACGGCTCCGAGGCCATCGGATAACAGATCCTTGACGCCGCGCCGGAACAGCGAATGGTCATCGGCTATCACGATTTTCAGCATGGTCGTCCCATCGTCCTCGTTGCTGTCCGTCCTAGGGTCGTTCTTCGCGTGCCGGCTCGGGTCCGGTCCCCGCGGGAGCCTTCTCCGGGCACGGCAATCGCAATGCGACCATCGTGCCCTTCCCCCCCCGGCCGGGCGGCAATATCCAGGCGGCCTCCGAGAGCGCGCGCACGCTCCCGCATTCCCAGCAACCCCAGAGAAGCGGAATCCGTCAGTTGTTCGACGGTGATCCCCTGCCCGTCATCCTGGATCTCCAGCAAGAGCTCGCCGTTCACCTGTGCCACCAGCACGCGGACAGAGGTCGCCTTCGCATGACGGGCGACGTTCGTGAGCGCCTCCTGACAGATCCGGAATGCGGCCGTCGCATGCGCGCGATCGAGATCGACCGCTCCCTGCGAGGCTTTACACACACACCGCGTCCCGCTCCGCTGCTCGAAGTCCTGGCACTGCCATTCAATCGCCGCCACCAACCCGAGATCGTCCAGAATTCCCGGCCGGAGTTCTACCACGAGGCGTTGCACCGAGGCGATCGTCGAATCGACTTCCGCCATCATCGCGCGCACCTTTTGCTCCATCCGCTCACGGGGAAACACCGACCCGCCTATCAACGACTGCAGCCGCGCCAGATCCAATTTCAGACAGGTCAACCGGACTCCCAGCTCATCATGCAGCTCCCGCGCAATCCGGGTCCGTTCTTCTTCGCGGATACCGTCCAGCCGCTGGGAAAGGGTGCGTAGTTCGCCCAACGTCCGCTGCAGCCGTTCTTCCATCCGTTTACGGTTCGTGATATCGGTGAACGTGACGACGGCCCCGACGATCCGTTCGTCTTCCATAATGGGCGAAGCTGAATACTGGGCGGGGAAGGCCGTTCCGTCTTTTCGCCATAACACCTCGTCGTCGATCTGACAGGCCTGTCCGGTACGGAACGCTTCATAGACATGGCATTCTTCGCTTGGATACCGCGAACCGTCGGGACGGGCATGATGAATGAGATCATGCAGGGGCTTGCCGAGCAAGTGCTCGGATTGGTACCCGAGCATGCTCGCCGCGGCCCGGTTCATGAAGGTACAGCGGCCTTGCAGATCGATGCCGTAGATCCCTTCCCCCGTGGATTCCAGCAAGAGGAGTCGGTCCTTCAGCAGCTTCTGTCGCTCTTCCTCAGCGCGTTTGCGCTCGGTGATGTCCCGGACGATGGCCGAGGCCGCGGTGATGTGGCCCGCCATATCCCTGACCGGGAACACCGTAAGCGAGACGTCGATGATGCGGCCGTCCTTGTGCACTCTCTGAGCCTCTACGTCATGGAGCCGCTCGCCTTGCAACACCAGGTCGAGCATCCGGTCTTCTTCATTCCGGCGGCCGGCCGGCTCCAGGACTGTCCTCGGCTTGCCGAGGATCTCCCCGGCCGCATACCCCAAAAGCCGCTCGGCTGCCGGGTTCCAACTGGTAATGCACCCGCTGGCCACGCTGATCACCGCATCATAGGAGCACTCGACAATGGCCGCCAGCTGCGTACGAGCCTCCTCCGAACGCTTGCGCTCGGTGATATCCTCGATGGATCCTTCGTAATATTGAATCTGTCCATGATCATTGCGTACCGCCCGGACGGATTCCGAAATCCAAATGGTCCCGCCATCCCTCCGATACACTTCGTATTCGACGCCCCGCAGCACATCCCGCCCCTCCAGCAACCGCATGATCTCCGCCCGGTATGCGGGGTTGACATAGATGTCACGGGCGATGTCCCGGACGCTGTGGATCAAATCCTCCGGTGAGTCATATCCGTACATCCGCGCCAGGGCGGGGTTGACGCTGAGATACTGACCGTTTGGCGTCGATTGAAAGATCCCTTCGACGGCATTGTCGAAGATGCTGTGGTATTTTTCTTCCGCTTGCCGGAGCGCCTCTTCCATCCGTTTGCGGTTCGTGATGTCCGTCGTGATTCCGCAGATGGCGTAGGGCTCCCCGTCTTCCTTGCGCAGCGGGAATTTGAACACAATGCTCGTATGAAGGCCGTCGTCCTGCAGGGCGACTTCCTCGAACTCCAGGGCGACGCCTGCGTCGAGCACCTTGCGGTCGTTGGCACGAAACGCGGCCGCCTGGTCAGGCGGAAACAGCTCCTCGTCAGTCTTACCGACGATAGCGTCGCAGGACATGTGGAAGGTCCGCTCATACTGCCGGTTGACATGCACATAGCGGCCCTCCAGGTCCTTGAGGAACACCAACCCCGGGCTGTGATCGAGGATGGCTCGGAGCCGCGCTTGGCTTTCCAACAAGGCTTTTTCGGCCCGCCTACGCTCGACGGCGTAGCGGAGAGACCGCCGCAGGAGGGAACCGGTCACTTCTCCCTTGACCAGGTAGTCCTGAGCACCCGCTTGCAGCAGCTGCATGCCCAGGCTCTCATCATCCAGGCTGGTCAGGACGACGATCGACACGCCCGGCGCCGCCGCACGGGCTTGGGCGAGGGTGGCGATGCCCTGGCTATCCGGGAGCGACAGGTCCAGCAGCACGACATCAACCTGCGTTTCCGCCAGCCTTTCCAGGCCGCGCGCGAGCCGGTCGACGTGCACCAGCCGAAATTCTTCCGGGCTGCTCCGGTCCTTCAGGAGATGTTCCTGCAACAACCGGACATCGCCGGGGTTATCCTCGATCAGCAGTATGCGCATGGGCCGGATTACCCCTTAGACCGTTTTCCGTTTTTCGGAAGCACCACGATCCCGAGCCAAAAATCCTCGATGGATTTCACCACGGTCATGAACTGTTCTAAATCGACCGGCTTCGTGATATAGCAATTCGCATGGAGATGATAGCTTTTGAACACGTCCTGTTCATCCTGTGACGTAGTCAACACCACCACGGGAATGCGCCTCAATTTGTCATCGGCTTTGATTTCGGCCAGCACTTCACGACCGTCCTTCTTGGGAAGGTTCAGGTCGAGCAAAATAAGATGCGGCGTGGCGGCGGCGGCATACGGCCCCTGGCGGCGCAAAAAGGCCAGCGCCTCGATGCCATCCTTCAGCACGGTCAGATGATTGATCACCTTGGCCTCTTTCAAGGCTTCCTTGGTCAGCCGCACATCACCGGGATTGTCTTCGACCAGCAGAATTTCGACCGGTCTCACTAAATCTGGAATATCCATCGTGCCTCCTTCTTGATTGTGCATGCCTACAGCGCTGCTTCGTGAACCCGCATTCAATCGGAGCACGACGGCGCTTCACGTGCACCCCACTGATGACAACCCGTTCTACGCCGGCAGCGTGAAGTAAAACGTCGCGCCCTGCCCCAATTGTGATTCCATCCATATGCGGCCCCCATGGCGTTCCACAATCTTTTTGCAGATCGCCAGGCCGATGCCGGTGCCGGGATATTCCGAAATATTGTGCAGGCGCTGAAAGACCACAAAGATCCGTTTGGCATACTGGGGATCG
>CBDIWQ010000285.1:0-4318 GCA_965285965.1 uncultured bacterium
GGCAGCGGGAAACAGCAGCCGCAGGCCGCGCAAAGCCGGCTCGCACATCACCGCGTCGCCGATCCAGTTCGGCGCGCGGACGAGCAGTCGTTTGATGGTTTCCTTACGCATGAACGTCGGCGCGCCCGTTCCTCGCAGCCGAACACACGAGGCGGCGCAGCCCCGCCTCACCTTGTACTACTTCGGCGCGGATTCGCAAGGCCCACCAGTCCTCGTCGGGAGTCAGCAGCGGCGCCAGCTTGCCCGCATCCTTCTCCGTGGTCAGGACGAGATCGGCGCCTGCGGCCCGGGCCAACGTGCGGACGCGGCGCACGTCGTCCGGGCGATAATGGTGATGATCCGGAAAGACGGTTTCCCCGATCATCGTGACTCCGATGGAGGCGGCGGATCGCTGAAATGAACCGCTGTTCCCGATGCCGCTCACGAGCCAGGCTGTTTTCCCCCGGCAGTCATTCAGCGCCAGGCATTGCCGGGTCACCACCGATACCAGGGATTCGGGACGAAAGATAATCTCGGCCGGCTCCTGCGGAGATCCGGGAATCGAGTGGACTCGTCGGCGAACGGCGGCGACGTCTTCCTTGGAATCGGCCCGCGTGACGGCGAGGGCAGCGGCCCGCGCGAGCCCGCTGATCGGCTCTCTCAGACGGCCGGCCGGCAGCATGGCGTCGAGGCCCGTGGCATCCGTCGCATCCAGCAACACCAGATCCACATCCCGCTCTAGCGACCAGTGTTGGAAGCCGTCGTCCAGGATGATGCAATCGACGGCACGCTGCTCCAGCACCCATCGTCCGAGTGCCGCGCGATCCGCCCCCACCGCCACGATGGCCTCGGGGCAACGCCGGGCAATCAACCAGGGTTCATCGCCCGATTGTTCGGCCGCTGCCAACGGGCCTTGTCCATCGGAGACCAGCAGATGTGCAGGCCCGCCGCGCCGCTTGTATCCCCGGCTCAAGACGGCGACCCGCTGCCCTTCCGCCTGAAGCCATTCCACCAGGAGAATGACCACGGGCGTCTTTCCCGTCCCTCCGACCGTCACGTTCCCCACGCTCACCACGCGGCAAGGCAGGCGCGAGGAGGCCAGCCAACCCCGGCGGTAGCACCATCGCCGCACGCGCACGGCGAAACCGTAGAGTGCGCCCAGACCCAATAACCATGTGCGCACCGGCCGGCCCGGCTCGAGAAATCCCATCTTAGGGCCTTGCCATGGCTGAACCGGCCAGGGATTTGGCGGTTGCATTGCTCGCAGCCGGTTTCAGGCACTGCTCGATCCATTGTAGGCTTCGTGCCAGGGCGCCTTGATTGTCCAGCACTACCTGGTGCGCGGCCTGCCCGACGGCCTCGGACGCTGTCTGATCAGTCAACCAGGCATCGACATGCCGCACGATATCATCCGGCCCGCTCACACCGTAGCCGCCGCCTGCCTCCTGCAACAAAGCGGCGACCTCCGCGCAGTGATCCGTATACGGGCCGAACAGGACCGGCTTTCCCCACACCGCCGGCTCCAGCAGATTATGCCCGCCGACCGGAACGAGCGTGCCTCCAACGAAGGCCACGGCCGCCTCCCGGTATGCGCGCGCCAGCTCGCCTCTGGTATCGAGCAGGATGACCCGCGGGCCAGTCATCGGGCTTTCGAGCCGGCTTTTTCGCACCACATCGAGACCGGCCGCTTGGATCATCGCTTCTACACGGTCGACCCGCTCGATGTGCCGCGGGGCGACCATCAGCACCGCCAGAGGATGCCGCCGGACGACTTGGTGATAGGCCGCCAACAGCTGCTCCTCCTCACCCGCATGGGTGCTGCCGGCCAGGATCAGCCGATCGTCGTCGTTCAATCCCAGACTCCTGCGATAGGCCGGATCCATATCAGACGCCGGCAGCGGCTGATCGAACTTGATGTTGCCCGTGACATGGACCCGGGACGCCTCGGCTCCCAAGGCGACGATGCGCTGCGCATCGCGGGCGGACTGCATGAGGCAACCGTCCAGGGTGTGGAGCACCGACCGGTAAAACGCCCGGACCACCGGAAGGTCCTGCCGTGCGAACGAACGGGACGAAAGCCGCCCGTTCACCAGCACCGCCGGGATGCCGTGTCGCTCGAACGTCCATAAGAGGTTGGGCCACAGTTCTGTTTCGACAAACAGGTACAGGACGGGCTGAAACCTGGCCACCATCCGCGCGACCACCCAGGGAAAGTCCAGCGGGGCATACCGGTGTTCGGCCACTCCGGCCAACCGTTCCTCGACCGCTTCCCGGCCGGTCTCGGTCACCGTCGTCACGATATATCGATAGTCGGGATGACGGCGGTGCAACTCCTTCACCAGCGGAGTCGCAGCCACGACCTCGCCCAACGAGACGGCGTGGATCCAGATGAGGGGGCGGTCGTCTGGTCCGTCTGGTCTATCTTGTCTGTCTGGTCGACGAGACAGACCGGATAGACCGAATAGACCAGATAGACCATCTTCCATCCCCAGCCGCTGCGCCAGGCCGCGCCGGCAGCGCCGTTTCGAAAGCAGAACGGAGATGATGACGGGGCTCGTAAGGAAGAGAAGGCTGTTGTACAGGAATCGCCACATGGCTCACAGGTGAAACGTGACGCGTGACGCGTGACATGATGGAACTCGTGGTCGTACGCCTAACGCTTGACGTGTCACGGATTACGAATTACGGCTTTTTCGGCTTCAGCCGTCAACCGATTGAGGACCGTTTCCAGTTCCAGGCGGCTGGCTTCAAGCGAGGCGTCGTTGTCCTCGCGCGACACCCATATCGGCTTGCCATAGAGGAACAGGCCCCGTGAGCACGGATAGGGGACCATGAAGCGATCCCAACTCGCGAAGAGTTTTTTTTTGAGCAGGCAAAGGCTAACTGGACAATCGGCAGGCCGGTCGCCTTCGCCAACTGAATGACGCCGAGCTTGGCGATCTGTCGCGGTCCTTTCGGGCCGTCGGGCGTCACGACCAGATCCTTCCCGGACCGGCCCAGTTTGATCAGCGCGCGCAGAGCGCCGGCTCCGCCTCTGGTACTCGATCCGCGCACCGCCTCATGGCCGAATCGCGCAATGATCCGGGCGATGATTTCACCGTCGCCGTGCTGGCTGATCAGGACATGCGAGCCCTGTCCACGGTAACCGAGCGGGATCATGAGCTGCTGGGCGTGCCAAAACGCCAGGATGATATGGCGCCCTTCGCGATACAGCGCATCCACGGCTTCATGGCCGCGGGTCTCCAGCCGCATGGTCCCCGCGATGCCGCGGACCACCGACGCACCGACCGGAGGCAGCAGTGAGAACTTCAGCCAGCGCTCGACGCGCCTCCGCCGGCTTATGTCCTGCTGGCCTTCCTTACCCATCACTCATCACCCATCACAGGCCCGTCACCGTCGTGGCATCCTGGAACTGCATGCCATGGAGCCGATGATACAATCCGCCCTTCCGGAGCAGCTCCCCATGCGAGCCGACTTCGGCGATGGCGCCATGGTCCAGCACGACAATGCGGTCGGCGTTTTGGATCGTGGAGAGCCGATGGGCGATGACCACGGTCGTCCGGTTCTTCATGAGGTTGCTCAAGGCCAGCTGCACGATCCGCTCCGATTCACTGTCCAGCGCCGAGGTGGCTTCATCCAGGATCAACAGCGGCGGATCCCGGAGGATCGCGCGCGCAATCGCCAGCCGTTGCCGTTCTCCTCCCGACAACTTCACTCCCCGCTCCCCGATCACCGTGTCATAGCCCTCCGGCAGCCGCTGAATGAAGTCATGCGCATAGGCCAGGGTAGCCGCCCGCTCCACCTCGGCGTGCCGGGCGCCGGTCAAGCCGAAGGCAATATTGTTGCGCACCGTATCGTCAAAGAGCACGATATCCTGCGAGACAATGCCGATATGCGCCCGTAACGAGGCCAGGGTATAGGAGGCCAGCGGCGTGCCGTCCAGGAGGATCCGTCCCGCCGTCGGTTCGTAGAAGCGCGGCAGCAGGCTGACCAGGGTCGTCTTGCCGCTTCCGCTGCTGCCCACCAGGGCGACTACCTCGCCCGCCACAATGGACAACGTGATCCCGGATAGGGCCGGGGTGGCCTGATTCTGATAGTGCAGGGACACATTCTCGAACGTGAGACCCTGTTTGACGCCGTCGGCCGTGAGAGTGCCCTGGTCGAGGGCCTGTTCCGTCTTCAGGTCGAGCACTTCATAGACCCGTTCGGCGGCCGCCAACGCTTGCTGGAGGATATTATTGGATCCCGAGAGTTTGCGAATCGGCGTATAGGCCATGAACATGGCGGTCAAAAACGAAAAAAACGCGCCGGGCGTCATCGCGTCATGAATGACCAGATA
>CBDIWQ010000286.1:0-15709 GCA_965285965.1 uncultured bacterium
GCTCCGGAAGGTAAACCCTTTCTGATGGGCATATTCCGATCCTTGCGCGAGCGCGCTGGTATAGAACTCCGTCGGACTCGCCCGGAACGAACGGACCGGTGCCGTTTCCGGCCGCGGGCCGATGTACAGGCGTCCCAGAGAACGGAGTTTGGCGAACCCGGCGGGTAAGGATGTGGCCGGTTCGGCTAGCGAGGCAAATTCGTTGGTCGCGGGGTTTCTATAGAGATGGAACTCTTTGGTGAGATCGAACGCAAACCGGGTGGCGTCCGTGCCGGTGGTCAAACCCACCGTGCTGTCGGCGTTCACTTTGATACGTCTATTCGTGCCGGCAATCACGATCGTGATGAAATCGCCGTCCCCGATTTCACCCTGGCCGGCGACCCGTTCAAATTGGAAGGCGGCGGGAGTCGAATCAATCGTCGGGGCCCCGAGCAGCCGCGTGGGATTGGCCGGACGGTCGGTGCAGAGCAGCTGGCCGGAGGCGCTGCGCATATAGACGCGGTTCTGATGGAACAGGCGATAGCCGAATGAGTCGGTCAGTTCACCTTCCGCAAGGCGGACCACCGTGAACTCCACAGTTTGTGACGGCGTTTTGCTGGACGATAACGGAAAGGCCCCGCCTCCTGGCTGATTCAAGAATCGCCCGTCCGCCAGGCGAAACCGTGCGCGAATCATGTGCGGGGTCAGATAAAACCAATTCGCAATAGGGCCGGCCGGGCCCGTGCCGCGGCCGCGAACCTCAAGGCGTCCCTCGGCATCCACCCGGATCTCGGGCGTCAGCACATGCCGCTGAGCCGGAAAGGCGGTTTCCAGAATTTCGGCCGCGTCCGGAATGGCGGCGGCTGCCGGCGTGGCCGTCCCGCTTCCCGGCACCGTTCCAACACCAGGCGTGCGAATGCTCCCCCCGACCATCGGCGGGGCCGCGGCAACCGGTGGATTCCAAAGAATGGGCAACGACAAATTTAGTGTGACGACGATGGGCGTGTTGATGTTCGGATGCGGCGCGGCGGCCGACGGGATCAAGGCCTGAACACATTGCTTGACCGTTCCGACTGCGCGGGAAATGGGCCAACGTGCATCCATATCCCAGGGGGCGCGCAACAATTCTTCGTTCAGGAACAACGCCGGCGGCTGCAACCGATTGGGCTGCAGCACCCGGGCCTGTCGCGCTCCCCAGACCCCGTTGGTCGCACAGGACCGAATGAGGAGGGCGTCGCCATGTGTGATCCGTAACGAGTTCGGGTGGCTCAGATTGGTAATCAACATATCGCTCTCGCGGGTGGGAAAGTCGAGGTCGGCCACCAGTCGCGATCCCAGTACGCGAATGAATTTCCGGTTATTGGCTCGGATGGAAGCAAGGAACATGAAAGTCTCCTTTAAGAAATATGTATCAGGAATAAATAGCGGCGACTGTCATAGTCGAATCGATAAGGGGAATGCAAACGACCAGGCCTGGCGGCTCACGTGGAACAGGGCCACGACTCGGCCGATGGACCGGCTCATGGGCGAAAGTCGGACGATAGCCACTGTATCCGGGACGCTCAGATGGGCGAGTGCCTGCAAAACAGCGCAGGGCTGTGGATATATTTTCCTTTACAAGATGAATGAGTCCGCGCAGCAGCGATGATTCAAAGTTGTCAAGACGGTTTCACAGTGGACTGTATAAAAATCTCGGTCCAGTTTGGGAATCCCCTATATGTTGGGGATCGCTAGTAGCATTACCAATGCCTAAAGAATAGGCATATTGAAGGAGTGTTCGGTCTATGAAGGCGGTTCCGGATGCCAGGTGAAAGCTATACACAAGCTTATCCACAGAACATGGGGACTGAGCGATTCCGTGCCAGGCGCAGAAAGGATGATCCGGTTTTTGGGGGTGGATGTTTCATTGTTTGATGCGGCGAGCGGCGATCACATCAATGCGGCGCGAAACTGAGAATCGACGGCCAGCGAGTATCGCCGCAGCATGCCTAGCCGGCCTTTCTTGATCATGCTCCCGAGGTAACGAAACCCGATTTTCTCGATGACATGGCGGGAAGCGAGGTTGTCGGCCAGCGATCCTATGCAGACCTGCTCTGCCCGGCAGTGATCGAGGGCATCGTGCAGCATCTGACACAAGGATTGATAGTAGAGCCCCTGTCCACGCATCACCGGATGCGTATAACAATCGAAAATCACGGAAGAGTCGAATGGCGGAAACCACACTTGTCCAAGAAGCGGGTCTTCGTGGCGCTGTTGCCGCTCCGCTAGCCAACCATAAAATGCCAATTTTCCATCTTGCACGAGGGTGTACAGATGGTAACCGAGTTTCAGTCGCTTATAACTCTCTACCCGGTACTCCTCGATCCTCATTTGCCATCGGTCGCACTGCTCATAGTACCGGAGATCTTCATAACAGTTGCGCCGGAACAACTGCGGCCGCGGGAGATCCGGAATGTTCTTGGCGTGGCACGAGTAGATGCACATCTCACGGCGATACCACAGTCGATTGCGGACAGCCTGTAAGACTGTGCGCACACTCAACGCACGTTTTACGGTTGGTGATTCCTGATTCTGTGAAGTCATGGTCCAGGATGCGTGTATGACGCGTGCTTCATTCGTCGTTCCTTCTTCGGACATTGGCATTCTATACCGGGGTGCTTACAAGATCGTTCACATTGCCTGATGAACTGGAAAAGAGCAAGCCGGGTGCCATCGACCAGATGGGTAGAAGGCTGTAAGCGAAAGCGTACAGGAAAGAAACTTTCCCCCGTTCTCAATGCGTTACCACAGTCGTGGAACGTAGGGAAAGAATGGTCCTATGACAAACCCTAGTGCAGATTTGTAGGCAGGGGCATTCGAATGGAACCGATGGAATCAGCGACGACTGCGCGGGTGCGGACAAACGGGAGACAACTTACGCGGAGTACTCGAACGAGAGATCGCGCGACTGAACGCGAGGGCCAGGCCTCGGTTACTGCCGCAGGCAGGCAGCGAGACCGGATTTCACGAATGCCCATGGGCTTCCGCAATATGTGCCAGCTCGTTTAAATATTCGTCCATGGCTTGCTTCGCCAGACCAAAGCATTCGCAGGCTTGTCGGGTGAGCGCATCCTGGTCTGTAATGGTGACATTATTGCGGCCGGTTTTCAGAATGCCTCTACTTTGAAACTCTTGCAGGACCTCGCCGACCAGTGCCGGATCCTCGACTCCGACTTGCGCCGACAGAAATTGCTCGGAAAAAGGAAAGGATTCGATTCCTGTGCGGTACCAATGGGCCTTCAACCATCGGGAGAGCCGCTGCGGCAAGGTATGGTAACTGGTGCAGCCGACCGAAATCACGGCCTGACGCAGCAGCAAAAGGTTATGGCGCGCCAAGGCGGCACTAAGATAGGGCAAGCGAGGCTTCTCGCCGATCACCGCGGCGCTGCGCACACGAACGGCCGTGCCCGGAATCTGGACCATGGCGGTACATGTCGAGCGGTCGCCGCCTTGCACCACGGAGGAGCCGCTGGCTCCCTCTTTTCCCGTGAGCGCCACCTCGACCATATGCTGCTGAGCTTCCAAGGCCGTCATACTGATCGCCGCGTCCAGAGGAAAATGGAGAAACCGGATGGGCTCCCCGGCTTCATCAATAATATCTCCCAGGTTCACCCGGACGACCTCGCACGATGGAAGGACGATGTCGCATTCCACACGAGGAAGTCCGGCGAGGATGCGATTGTCCTGTATCAATTGAGTGAGCATACGAAAAGGGTATTCGGTGCGGCTCAAATAAACGACTGGTGGCTACCCTTGAGACCCGTTCCGTCTCCTCACTTCCGAATGTACCCTGGGAAGGCAGAGCGTTACGCTGGTGCCTTCCCCCAAGTTTGAGGATACCTCCGCACGGCCGCCTACCGATGCCATGCGCTCGCGCACGGCAAACAGGCCGAGATGACCGGGCTGGGCGTCCCGCCGGCTGTGATCCTCGCTCATGCCTTGACCCCGGTCCCGGACGATCACCCTCACTTCTCCTAGACCGCCCGTCAACACCTGCACCATCGCCTGTTGGACACCGGCGTGCTTGAGCACGTTGAATAACAGCTCGCGCACACATTGGAAGACGAGGACCGCCTGCTCCTCGGACAACGGCACGTGTTCGGCGTCCGTCCGAACATCGACCTGCAACCCGTTCTTTTGCATTTGTTCGGCGAGCCATTGCAGGGCAGCGGGCAGCCCATACTCCCGGAACGAGGGCGGGCTCAGTTCGCCGATCAATGTACGGGTGTAGCTCAACGCCTGTTGAAACACTTTTGCCGCCTCCTGGATCATGGCCAGGGTAGCGGGCGACAACTCCGGCTGTCTCTTCACCATACCGGTTTTCATTTGTCCCACGACCAGCATTTGAGCCAGATGGTCATGGAGGTTCTCCGCCAGTTTATGGCGTTCATGCTGTTCCGTCATGGCCAACTGGGAACTGAGGGCCCGCAGCCTGGCTTGTGAGTCCGACAGCGCCTGCGTCCGCTCGTGCACGCGCAGTTCCAGTTCGTCCTTCCAGCGGCGCAGTTCTTCCTCCTGCCGTTTTCGCTCGGTAATATCGGTACCGCTGGGCGCCAGGAACAAAACGCGGCCCGCCTCATCCTTGATCGGGGCGATGACCAGGTCGACGATTCGCTGGGTCCCGTCCGCCACAAAGTACGAAGTTTCCCGCATGAACAGATGCCCCGCGGCCGCACGGCGGGTCCCCTCGCGCACCATGTCCATCAACGCGGGCGACCGGTTCCACCATCCGCAGTCCCAGAATTTCTTTCCGACGATGCCCTCCCGGGAGAAGCCGCAAGCCTCAAGACTGAAACGATTGGCTTCGATGATGGTGCCGTCGAGCGCCATGACGCCGGCGAAATTAGTGCCTTGCTCGAAAAAGGTACGGAACTTCGCATTGGCTTCGGCAGCCGCCCGGGCGTCTGCAGCGGCGCGTCGCTCCCGTTCTTCAGCCTGTCGCCGTTCCGTGACATCCGTGACCAGCGTCACCAGATGGTCCCGCCCGCCCGCCGGACTGCGGAGTACGGACACAAATTTGTGGACCCAGACCGCCGCCCCGTCCTTGCGGCAATACCGGTTCTGGGTCTCGAAGTGCGGCACCTCGTCGTTCATCAAGCGGCGCATTTCATTTAAGTCCGCCGAGCGGTCCTCCGGATGAACGAGCGACGCAGAGTCCAGACGGCGAAGTTCCTCTTCGCCGTACCCGAGGAGCGCACAATACGCCGGATTGCACTGTTCGAAGCGGCCTTCCGAATCGGTGATGGCGATCCCGGTCGGCGCATGCTCGAAGACTCTCCTAAACCGTTCCTCGCTCTCCCGCAGGGCGGCTTCCGCGCGCGTCCGCTGGGTGATATCCCGGGCGATCTTCGACGCGCCGATGACCCGTCCTGTCGCATCTTTCACCGGAGACACCGTCAAGGACACGTGGATGCGGCTGCCGTTCTGCTTCACCCGAACCGTGTCATAGGGCTCCACCTTTTCGCCTTGCGCAATGCGCGCAAGGAGCATGTCTTCCTCATGGCGGCGGTCAGCGGGAATCAGCCGTACCACCGGTGTGCCGATCATCTCCGGCGCGGTATACCCGAACAGCGCCGTGGCTCCCTGGTTCCAGCTGGTGACAATGCCCGACAAATCTTTCCCGATGATCGCGTCCTGGGAGGAATCCACAATCGCGGCCAACCTGAGATTTTCCTTTTGGCGATGAGCCAGGCGGAGCAACGCCCGCACCGTCGCCAAAAACGTCAGCCGATCGATAGGCTCAATCAGATAACCGTCGGCACCGCCATCCAGACCCGAAATAAGATCCAGCTTGCTGCTGCGGGCGGAGGACACTTGCAGGATCATCGTGCCGCCGGTCTGATGGTCCGCCTTGATCCGGCGGCAAACTTCCAGGCCGTCGATGTCCGGCAGATTGATATCAAGCACGATCAATTGCGGCCGATGCTTGGCCGCCAAGAGCAATCCCTCCTCACCGGTGGAAGCCTCGATGACATGGTAACCTGCCTGTGCCAATGTCCGGCTGCGGGCATAGCGGATCGCATCGGTATCATCGATGTTCAGGATCAGCGTCCCGTTGGTTTTGGGAAGCTCAGAAGGTGGCACGATCTTCACGCCAGTAAGGGCTGTCACCATGGAGGATTGAGAAATGACATGGATGATGCATACCCCTTTCTTGGCTTTCGCGGTACCCTCAACCGGCGCGCTTCTCCTGCAGCGGTGGGCGACCGCCCTTGATGGCGATTCAAGGGAATGGGCCCTTCGGCCCAACTCGGTGTTCTTCGCTTACCTACGTTACCGAAGTCGGCTCAGGATTCGTCTACCGACAAAAAAAAGGCCCGGCACCTTTCGGAGTCGAGCCTTCTACTCTAGACTTCGCGATTTCCTCACTGCGCCTTCACAACGTTTCCGTTGTTCATTCGCACTGTCTCCATCGCGCTACCTAAAGTAGCCTCACTGTACTGCACCCAGAAACCGTGAGCACCAAGGGAGAAGACCAGTCTTTCCAAGAACGGACCCTGGGCATGGAGGTCGTCACTCGCAGGCATCATGGGACCGTGACTCAGCAAGACTCAGGTCGGACCAGACGAACCCAAATGCCAATGCGAGGGTACAGCATGCATGACTGAATAGTACGTAGTATGTCCGATTCTGGGAGTAGGATGCGTTCCTTGCAACGAGCAGAGTTGCTAGGCAAGAAAAATGGAGCCGGGAAACGAACGGGAGCACTCGGGATTCTAATGACAACTCGAAACGGCTGGTGCGCTTTTTATTCATGCGCTCTCTCCCAAAGCCCTCACAAGCGCCCATGGCATTGATGAGAAATAGGAGTGTGGTGCCGGGAAAGTGAAAATGGAGCCGCGAACCGGTTGGTCACCGGACCTGGCTCCCGGCAAGAAAGAATTTCGAACCAAGCATGTCGATATGCATTCTCACAATGGCGAGTTCTTCGTCGGTTAAGCCCTCAATCGTAATGCCGGGGTTCAGCAAGTGCTCTGACACGCGGATAAAGTCGTGGACGGGTTCTGTGATGGTGGAGGAAATCATGATGAGACCTACGCTTCTGGTTCAATGCACGCCCAAAGATATAGGGCCGTAGATTGATGAAAGGTTAGCCAGGGTGGGGTTTGGAAACAACTAGGGAAACGGATAATAAGGACTTTTTACAGTATCCAGCGGTACCTCCATGCACTTACATCATATATATAAAGTAGTACATGTCTTAGTTAAGGCTCTCGGCGCATCTTTCATCCACCCGTGAAGGACCCGTAGGCTAGGCGTATCGTCTCCGTGAATCGATCCGGTCGTAATGTACGGGGTGCGGATCATGTCGGGATGCAGACACGTACCGCCGGATGAATGGAGGGAGCAATGAGCGCAAACAGGCAAAAGGACGTGAAGCGAAAGTACGTGATCGGCTATCGCCCCGTAGTCAATGCACGCCAAGGGCTCATGCTGGGCATTCGCAACCCACTCGATGGGCCGGTCTTCGCATCTTATCAGGATGCGCTGGGTTGGTGTATTGACGCAATGATCGATCACCATGAGCGAGGCTTTGGCATGTCAGAGGGGCGGATAGAACCGTTCAAGGGGATGGTGTTGGGCTAGCGGAATACGAAGTCCCTATCTCATCTTGCGTGACCACCTCTTCCCGGGCTTCCTCAAACCCGAACAAGCAGAAGGAACGACAGCGCGCCGAATTCTGAGCAACCTTGAAGTGTCCCAACGTCGATTGGGATAGCAAGACGGCAACCATCCCCTTGCCTAAGTCAGGGATGACCCGCCTCGTGCCCCTCACCGATGGCGTGCCGGCCATCCTGCTGGAAGACTTCAGCGAGTCGCCCTATGTGTTCCCCCGTGCAGGTAATCCGCTCCACCACGCGGCTCAAAACGTCTCGAGGCAGTTTGACCAACGGCTGACGAATGCCGGCATCAGGGGCGCCTCTTGGGTCCCGCGCCATACCTTCGCATCCCGGCTGCTTCAGAACGGTGTGGATATCGTTACGGTGAGTAAGTGGCCATTCAACCATTATCACGACGATGTGGTTTTTCCTCTCGCGAAGACTGCGTTGCATGAGGCGGTGAACTCGAATGCGGGTCTCAGTTTGGAACTACAACCGGGTTAGCGAAGAAGGTCAGAGAGTTGACAAGATGAGGACGGAAGCCCTCGATTCATGGTGCCCGAGGCCGGGATCGAACCGGCACACCCTTGGAAGGATACGGGATTTTAAGTCCCGGGCGTCTGCCAATTCCGCCACTCGGGCACATGTCCTGGTTGCGGGATTGTTGCATTATCCGCAACGCCGCCGCAACTTTTTCCGCTGGAGACACGTTGCATATTCCAGCAGGTGGCGCGGCTGGAGGTATGTCTAGCTACGCGGGCCTGGTCGGGAGAGTAATCTCGGAACAGTATGCATCCATTCAAGTACATTCCGCGGCTTGAAGTGCTTCGCTTCATGGACGCATGTGAGCATTTCCTTTCTTTCAAGAGGGAACACGGCGCGCTGACACATGACGAAGAACAGGCACTCCAGCGTTACATGGAGAGACTGCAAGCACTGTCAACCCTGAGTGATCGGCATGATGCTGGTTCAGCCTGATCTGAAGGACTGAACAAGGGGGTACCGAGGAGATTCTTTGAGGCTCAAGCAACCAACGGGGCTGAGGAGGAAACACCATGGAAGAGGGTGGAATTCGGCAAGGCGTCAAGAATTTCATGCGTGAGTGCGAAAGACTCCTGGGCTTCGCGCACCAGAATGGCGGCCTCACGGCTGAAGAGTGCGCGGCGCTTTCTTATTACACCAAGGAACTCAACAGCCACCTCTCCAGCTTTTGCGGAGTGACCGAGCAAACGCCGTCTAAGGAATAAATCAGGTTCGGTTTCTCATCCTCACCAGTTCGTAGACTGACCGCCCTCCTATCGCTGGTGCTGTTGAGACCTGTTTCCCCTGAAGATCTTACTGCCCTTGGGTCAGCGCCCCGGTACGGCTTTCTGAATAACCTCATGCAGTAGTAGTTAATGAGACGCTGCTCCATTTCCGAGAACTCGGTGTGAGAAGCTAACGCTGAGAGAAGATGTTCGCACCCTCTCGTAAACTGCGCCACATCGCTGCTGATACCGTCCACAGGACACCGCCTTTCTGTTGTAGATCATAACAGTCTACGTACGGTTCCGTTATGGCAGTCCGGCCTAGGCAGAAAGTCTAGGTCCGTAGAGTGAGGGTGTCAACTGGGCGGGTTCTGCTGAAAGGACTCGCGGGGCAGCGACTGCATACTTCCCTCCCCTGGGGTGTCATCCTTTGATGCGTCCGTACTCATTCCTTGTGCCGATCCTTCGACTTGTCATTTGCCCAGAGGCCGTATTCCATCCGAAGCATCATCAATCGATTTTCGATGAACAACTGTTCCGCCTCGGACAGCGGGTGGCCTGCTCGAAGAAACAGTCGCAACTCGTCGGCCGCCTCATCAAAACTCTTCAACATGTGAGAGCGGTTTTTGGACAACATGGCAGCAAACAGAGAGGAGGGCTGAGTGACGTGACACTACCGACTCTGTCGCCGCAACTCTAGACCGGGTCTGCGATTCTGTCTATCAGCAAGGGACTACAGCGCTGGGCTTCAACCACGTCCAAACGGCCTCTCGCTATACGGTAGTGATTGATTCCTCAACTGGGGGATCGCCTAGGCCTTGCCAGAACTGGGTGTTAGGATACACTTCTCATCATGCGGCAGGCGTTGGCGTCCAAGCAATCCATATCAAAAAGCACCACCCATACCTGTGAGTACAACCTCGAGGAAACAGAACAAGGCTATCTAACCGGTTCCTATGTCTGCACCTTCTGCGGCCGGAGATTGAAACAATCTCATTGGCTTCGAATTTACAAAGCTACCTTCCGTTCTCATTGACCGGTCCATATCTCTGACGCTTGCCGAGGCTTCACACCCCCGTCCAGCGACGCCGTCGCACGCGGCGCCTGGATGGATCGAAGCCTGCTGGACACTGTCCTGCGCCTGTCCTAGAGTCTACACTGACTTCCTGTTAGGATCCTCCCACCTGGTAAGGTGACCATGGGTGATGATGGCCTCATCTCCGGACGGCTCTGGGGCGTCAATTGGACGTTCGCCGGCATCTTCAGTTTGCTCGTGCTCACCGCAGTTTCCATCGTTCCTGTGACCGTGACGCTGTATCATCTCGGCGCATCCCATGCCAGTGTCATTGATGTGGCAGGACAGCAACGCATGTTGCTGGAACGATACATCAAGGAAGTCCTCCTGGCCGCCCAAGGGTTTCCCGCTCCCTATGAGAAGACCGGCACTCTGCTCAATCAGCGAGTCACCGCGCTGATCTCCGGCGGACGGGCGCCGGCCAAGAGCGAACCCGATGGGATGTTCGTACTGCCCCCCGCCCCTACGGATGAGATTCGATCCAGCCTGCTGGAGCAGCAACATTTATTGACACAGTTTATGGTGGAAGCGGACGCCTTTCTCCGCACCTCTCCGTCGGCCGACGACTTCGCCCTGCGCCGGCAGGCGGTGCTGGCCAGCAACGCGGTTCTCCTGCAGGTCTCCAACGACGCCGTGACAATGCTCACCCGGTATTCCGAGGGACAGGTGCGCGCGGTCATCCGCTGGGAATTGATCGTGGTGGCCCTGGTGGTGGCGCTGGCCTTGACGCGCACTTGGCGACTCCTGCAAGTGGAAAACGCTCTCCGCCAGAGTCAGGCCGCCACCATGCAGGCGCTCCAGCAAAGCGACGCCGTCAAATCGTCGTTGTTATCGTCGGTCTCCCACGAACTTCGAACCCCGCTTACGGCCATTAAGGCGATGCTGTTCAGCCTGCAGGAAAGTTCTCCCGCTCAGCAGAATGGTCATAGGGAATGCCTCAAGGATATCGACGAGGAAGTGGATTACCTCAACCGGCTGGTGGACAATCTGTTGGACATGTCGCGTCTTGAGGCCGGCGTCCTTGCGCCCAACCGCGAGTGGAACCTGGTGGAGGAGTTGGCGGAAGCGGCCATTCGGCGTCTGGGCAGACGGCTCGAGTGCCGTCCATTGCACATCGACCTGCCGGGGACCTTGCCGCCCGTGTATGTCGATGGCGTGGCCATCCAACAGGTATTGGTCAATCTGTTGGACAACGCGGTCAAGTTCTCGCCACGGGACACCCCGATTTGGCTCCAGGCCAGGCTGACAGGCGAGGAGGTGGAGGTGTCCGTGAGGAATGAGGGACCCGGGATTCCGATGCACGAACTCGAGCGGATCTTTGATCGGTTCTATCGGTTGACGGCTCCCACTTCAGCCATTCAAGGGACCGGCCTCGGGTTGGCCATCTGCAAAGGCATCATTGAAGCGCACGACGGCCGCATTGAAGCACGGTCCATTCCGGGCAAAGAGACGTCGATCCGCTTCTATCTTCCGTTGGTGAAGGACATGCCCGGCAATCGCCTCCACACAATGCAAGGGAAAGCAGGTTGAGGCAATGGTGGCTCACGGAGCGCGCATCCTGGTGATTGATGACGAGTCGCATATCCGGCGGTCCTTGTACATCAACTTGGAACGCCGAGGCTATGCCGTGGAGGCTGCCGAAACGGGCGAGGAAGCGCTCGCATCCTTTTCGAATCGCCGCCCGGACGTGATGATTGTGGATTTAGTGCTGCCCGGCATCAATGGTGTCGAGGTCACGAAACGCATCCGCCAGTCCTCCGCGGTTCCCATCATCGTCCTGTCCGCGCTGGGAGAAGAACGGCGCAAGGTCGAGGCGTTGGAGGCCGGAGCGGACGACTACATGACGAAGCCGTTCGGCATGGAGGAACTGCTCGCACGCATTCGTTCGTTACTGAGGCGGGCGGCGGGCGCCCAGGGTCCCGAGCCGGTATTTGTCTGCGGACGCATGCGGGTGAATTTCCATCGGCGCGAAGTGCTGTTGAATCAGCAACCCGTCAAGCTCACCCCCACGGAGTACGACCTGCTGAAGTATATGATCGAGCATGCCGGGAAAGTCCTCACCCACCGCATGCTGCTGGAGGCGATCTGGGGAGAGGCCTACCTGGAGCAGGCGCAATATCTGCGCGTGTTCATCGGGCAACTGAGGAGAAAAATCGAGCGGACTCCAGGCCGGCCGTCCTTCATCATCACCGATCCCGGCGTGGGATATCGGTTCTGTACCGAATCGGAGCCCCTGTAAGGGTCGCGCATTCCCAACCCCGGCGGCACGCAGGGTTTTTACACGTTCCTTATACCTTCCGCCGCATTTCCATATCGAGTCCTTATCCGATTGTTGTGTAGGCTCTCAGGCACCCCCCCAGTCGCTCCCCCGGGGTGGAAAGGAAGGGCGCCATGAAAAGCCTCACTGTCACGACCCTCGCCCTCCTCATCACGAACTGGCTTCCGATCCACGATGTCGCTGACCACGTGACGCCCGACCAGCGAGTGACGCCCGCTGAGATTACCCTCGAAGCCAGTGCGCCCTATTACGATCCTCACCTCGCCATTGTCTCGGCAGGGGTTCCCCTGCGTTGGCGCAATCCGACCGCTTCACCGCACAGCATTCGTCATGACGGGTGTCTCAGCGGCGGCATCTGCGCCTTTCAGTCTCCTGCCCTCCCACCGTCCGACACTTTCATGATTGCGCCGCTGCCATCGGGTCGCTACCCCTATCACTGTGAAATACACCCGGTCATGCGCGGTGTACTGGTCGTCCTCCCCGAGGGGGCGGCCGCCTTTCCTGCGATCACGCTGCCGTGAGCGCTCGGCCGTAACATGAGGAGCCGCCCATGAATGGCATCTCTCGGATCATGATCGTGGATGACGACCGGGATATCTGCGAAGCCTTGAGGGATCGGCTGCACGCGTCCGGCTACGATGTCATCACCTGTCATGACGGCCCCTGTGCACTCGCGGTGATGGCGCTCGAATCCATCCGTTCTCCGGTCCACCTGGTCTTGCTCGATCTCCACCTGCCGGGCATGGACGGGATGACGGTCCTCCGCCGACTGAGCGGTCCGGACAACGCCATCCCGGTGATCATGATGTCGGCCACCGCGAGACCGGAAGCCTTCTGGGACGCTATTGGAGCGGGGGCCGTCGACTTCCTGCAGAAGCCGATCGATCATGAAGAGCTGTGCCGAAAGTGTCATCTCGCCCTCCATGGCGCCGATCCCTAATCGCCGTCGCTGACCGCAGACAACACCCCGACGCCGACACGACGAACCCGATCGAAGGATCATCTCTATGCCTGATTCAACTCCCCGGTCGATGGACGCCGCCGCGCATTTGGAGGCCATTCTGGGCTCCTCAGACGACGCCCTCATCAGCCACAGGCTATCCGGTACTGTCATGAGCTGGAACCCTGCGGCCTGTTCGGCTATACCGCGGAGGACATGATCGGGTCTTCGCTGGCGCAAACCATTCCGCCCCAGTGCCGGGCTGAAGAAGCCGCGATCACCGCGCGGATCAGTCGCGGCGAACGAGTCCCGCAGTATGACACCGTGCGATTGAAGAGCAACGGGCAACTCTGTGAGGTGTCCCTGTCGGTCTCCCCCCTCTTCGATGAGGAGGGACGGGTCATTGGGGCCTCCACCATCGCGCGGGGCGCCACCAAGATGAGAGACCTGGAACGGGCGCTCCATGAAAGCGAAGAACGCTGGCGGGTCACTCTCGACCGTGTCAAGGACGCCGTCGTGGCGACTGATGCCTCGGCGGTCGTGACGTTCGCGAATGCCGGCGCGGCCGAATTGCTGGGCAGACCACCCGGCGAGCTGATCGGCCGCCCTTTGGCGGAACTGTTCACATTGGTTCATGAGGAGACTCTCCACAGCGTCGTGTGTCCCGTCGACTGTGTCATTCGCGAGGGCGCCTTCGTGGAGCCGGCCAACCATCGGCTGGTACGGCCGGACGGCGCTGACATGCCGATCAATGACAGTGCCGCGCCCGTGTTCGTCTCCGGGGATCGGTTGGCGGGCGTGGTGTTGGTCTTTCGAGACCTCACGGCGAACAGGCAGGCGGAATGGCAGCTGCAGCGCTGGAACGCCGAACTGGAGGCCCGCGTCCGGGAGCAGACTCGCGAACTGCTCCGCTCGAAGGAGCGGCTCCGTGGTTTGGCTTCGCAATTAAGCCAGACGGAGCAGCGGGAACGCCGGCGGCTCGCCACCGACTTGCATGATTATCTGGCGCAACTCCTGGCCCTGACGCGGATCAAAATCAGTCATATGAAGCAACGTCTCGAAAAAGAGCCGGTTGGGGCGGAGGCCCTGGCCGAGTTGGATACCATGCTCCAACATAGCCTACGCTTCACCCGCACACTGATGGCCCAGTTGAGCCCGGCCGTCTTGCATGACTTGGGATTGGTGCCGGCGCTCCAGTGGCTCGCGGAACAGATGAGGCAGCAAGGGCTCACGGTGAAGGTCCGGGTCCTGACCGATGAACGGCCGCGTTTCAACGAGAGCCAGGCGGACCTGCTGTTCCAGGCCGTGCGGGAGCTGTTGATGAATACGATGAAACATGCCGGCGGCAAAACATTATCGTGATTGGCTTGTCGGTGCACCCGTCGCCGCAGGCCATCGATGCCCTGCTCGCGGCCGGTGCGGCCGCCATCCTCAGCAAAGAGCTGGCAGCGGATGATCTCTACCGGACTATCGTGCGGTTTCTGAGATAACCGGCAGACTCATCCGGCGTCCCCGCGTTATCGGAAAATCGTGAACCGGCTCACTTGTCCTTTGGGGGCCCAAGCAAGTGCGAGACGGCCTGGCTGGATAGCCGACGGCTTGAGCAGGCGAGGCGTGGATGGGATGCGGACATACTGCGATAAGGCAGACCATGAAACGAACGGCTGATCGGAGAGCAGAGAGCCTGTGCCGATAAGCGGCAACAGGCTTCCGTCCGCCCACTCGCTGTCCGGATGTACCAGCTTAATTCAACGCGGCTTCGAGTTCCGGCTTGCCTTCGCGCTTCACGAATTCGCGGCTACGGTCCATAGCGTCCTTCATGCCGGACTGCACCGCTCTGCTCCAGCGCGTCGCCTGCACTTGAGCCTTGCGGGCATAACGGCTGACATCCCGGCGGGTTTCCGCACCGGTCTTGGGTGCAAAAAGGAGTCCGATACCGGCGCCGATGACGGCACCGCCGGCAATCAGTGCTGCCGCCTTGGCGACTTGTTTCCCGTGCTCTGACATGGCGAACCTCCTTGATGAGTGTGAATGACTTGGAAGGTTCCATAACGCCCTTCCTGTGAATCGTGTATCAGCATGCTCCATGCCAGGGGGAAAAACGTCTTGAACCGTCACTTTTCTGTGTAAAACAAGAGGAACCCCTCATTGCGATTAAAGAGAGGCTAATAAATGGTCTCGTTTATCGAACAGCCGGCGACACAGTCGTTACAGAAATCCAACAGTGCTCCTTCCACCCGACTCGAGACGGCCGGCACGCCGTTTGATGATCGGAGCCGGAGTGAATCTCATAGCAGACTGACGGCGTCCACTGGCAGTCCGGCCTTCGCAATCGGCTCCCCGGATCGAGGGGTCGGCTTGCAATGCCCCCTGGTCGTTCCCTATGATCCGCTCCCTTGACGCGATGTCACAACCAGGAGACGGCATGGGCTCATTAGCCGCTATTCCTTACCCGCATATCGATCCGGTCTTTTTCGAACTCGGCCCCCTGCAGTTCCGCTGGTACGGCCTGATGTATTTGATCGGGTTGACGGCCGCCTATTTCCTCAT
>CBDIWQ010000287.1:0-7634 GCA_965285965.1 uncultured bacterium
ATCCCCGCCACGTAATGGTGCGCCACGTGGCAGTGATAGAGGAATTCGCCCGCCAGGTGCTGGCAACCGCCGCCGCCGCACTCCGGCTCCAGATCGAGCGATTCAGACGGACCGATGACTTCCACGTCCACACGGTCTGACTTGGTCCGGACCACCGGATACTTCACCGGACCATCCGACCCCATCGCCCACATGTTGTTGGGCTCCGTCCCCGGGCTCCGCTGCCAGCGGATGGTTCCGCTGTGCGGATGGTGGCTATGGAACACTTCAGATCCGCCATGCACCAAGCGCCACTTCACCGGATCGCCCAAATAGCCGCGGGCAATGGTCGTCGGCGTATCGCCGAACGTATAGGCGCTATAGGCCATGGATTCATCTTCGAAGCCGAAATACTCGTGCTGCAAATGCATCTGATCGATGCCGAAGGGCTCGCTGCGATAGTTGATCGCGCGGCCGCCCGGGCGATAGGCGTCGGTCAACGGGTCGCGCTGCGGCAGGAAGTCGCCCTTCTTATTCAACGGGCGAAACGCTTCATCGCCGATCTCGTGATAGAACAGCACGAATTCCCGGAAGTCCGGTCCAGTTCCGTTGTCGATGTTCACCTGCCAGCCGCTCTTCACTTCCTTATCCGTCCCGATGCCGAGCGAATCGAGGTACTTGGAGCCCTTCGGTTCGACGATGAATGCGCCGAACAGACCCAACACCGTCAATTCCCGGTCATGACTGTAGGAATGGAACTGCCGTACGCCTTCCTGCATCTGGGGATGGATGTACCATTCGAACTCTTGCGTCTTGCCCGGCGCCACGATGGACTCGGGATTCGTCGTGGTCGCCGGCTTGCCGGTTGCGCTCACGATCATGCTGGAGGCCTGGATGAACAAGCTGCCGTCCTCGCCCTCCATCTGATTGCGCAAAGTCATCTTGACGCAGTCGCCCTGATTGGCGCGCATCACCAGGGGCTGGATCATGTCGCCCTGCAACCCGGTGCTCACCGCTCCCGGATCAAACCCTTCTTTGTCACGAGCCGCTTTGTTCTGGTCTTCCTCCGCCCGGACTTTTGCCACATCCTCTGTCAGGACGTACATATAGCCGGGATAGTAGTCGAGCCAGCGGTTCAAGGTGATTTCGATGTTGATCATCGAGACGTCAAATGATTTCACCGGCGCATTGGCGGGGCACTTGCCTCCGGACAGCGACACCGGCTCGCCCTTGCCCGAATCGGTCATTAAGAGGAAACTGCTCCCGTCCTGCCCCATGTACTGGTGCATCATCGAGGTGTTGTTGAACGCCCCCGACGTCGGCTGGGCCGCCGCGTCCTTCTGCGCCTGCTGCTCGAGCTTCTGCATGAGACGATGGTGCTGCATCTCCATCTTCTCGGCGTTCCCCGCGCGGCCTTCGATGGCGTTTTCCACCACCGTCTGCCCCTTCAGTTGCTGCGTCCAGCCCGGCATGGCGACCGGCGTCGCATGACCGTCATGCGAATCCCCCGGCCCCGCCGCGAACAATCCCGGTGTTGCCACCAGACTGCCGGCCAGCAGGACGCTTTGCAGCATCAGCGCCGCCTGTGGGCGCCTCCGCTTGCGTCTTGATTGTGAAAGAAAAGACCTCATAGATACGGCCTCCCCGGTTATGCCCGCCATCATCGGCGGATGGTTAAGATGAAGCGTTCGGTTCTCAGCTCTCAGCTTCCACGTGTGCTGACAGCTGATCGCTGACGGCTTTCCCCGGCCTTTGCTTAGTGCTGGTGGAAGCGCCCTTCTTGCGAAGGAGAGGGTCATTCGGAGGCCGGTCCAAAATCACCCATGCCTCCACCAGCGACTCCTTCCTAGCGCAATAGATGTGCCGTTTTCGTCCAGGATGGCGCGCTATCGAATCGTCATGACTGGAAAGGCGTTTGCGATTTCTGAAGGACCACTGCACGTTTCCATCTTGTGGCGCTTTCTTCCCGCCGATTGGACAGGTACCGGCCACTAAACTTGAGACTGCTGAAACATCATGGAGTTATGCTGTCTAGTTTCTTAGACAGCGACAAAGGCAGACTGCGTCTAAATGGGGCATTCCCGAGGTCCCTCTATCGCCGCCTCAGATGAGATGAAGTATGGAGTGTGCCGGACGCTCGTCCTGAGCGGCGCGATGGCCGGACGGCTGTTCCGGTCGGCAGGTCCCGCCGGAGCATCCGAATTCAAGCGGACCACTGATGAAAGGGGACGGCGGTTTTATCGGCTTGTTCGGCTTGTATTGTAGTCACGACCGATGGCGCATGAGCCCAACAACGCGGCTCGGTGGACGTCACGATCGTGAGGAAGGAGACTAGAACCTATCTCAAAATCGGTTATTCATGAGAAAGCGGCTTCACGCGATAGACATGCGCTCTGACCACACTGCAGATCCCTTGGAAATACACCGTCGATGCCGCGGACTTTGCGCAAGCGGCATCTATCGGAATGTCGGCGTTCATATGGCTGGCCCGAACGAGGCAATTCCAAGCACTGCCCCATCGATCCGCAACTAGCACCGAGTTGCGCCCTGACTCGACCCTGGAAACGACCTGCAGCCGCATCGGCACCGAAGTTTTTTGAAAGGGATCCGACGACTGTGTCGGAGGTCACGGTACGGAGGGGAACCAGGACGTTGCCTTCCCACGAGTGGCTGATCCAAAAGATCCGCCGGAATTCACCCGGTTGTTCGAACTGCCCTGCATATCACCCCCGTCGATCCTCAGCCCTCCGACTCTATCTTGTTGATCTCATAATCCCGCAGTTTCAGGTACAAACTGGCGCGGCTAATCTTGAGGATCTTGGCCGCACGAACCCGATTGCCTGACGCCTGCTTCAAGGCCTGAATGATCCGTACGCGTTCCGCCTGCTTCACGGCACTCCGGCCCACTGTTTTCAAATCGCCCTCCGCTTCCTTGAGGGCCGAAGGCATTAGATCGGCGCAGGAGAGGGTCGGCCCCGCGGTCGTCACGACCGCACGCTCGATATAGTGCTGCAGTTCGCGCACGTTCCCGGGCCATGGGGCTTCGCTGAGCACCTGCAGCACGTCCTCCGGAACCCGGCGCACCGGCTGATGATGCCGTTGGCAGGACAGCGCCGTGAAATGCTCCACGAGGAGCGGGATGTCGTCCTTTCGCTCGCGCAGGGCCGGCACATGGATCGGCAACACCGCAAGCCGGTAATAGAGATCCTGACGAAACTTCTTCGCCGTGACGAGCTCGGAGAGATCCTTATTGGTCGCCGACAACACCCGCACATCAATCTTGATCGGCTGAGTGCTGCCAACCCGCTTCACTTCCCCTTCCTGCAGAACCCGCAAGAGCTTCGCCTGGAACGTCGCGGTCGTATCGGCGATTTCATCGAGAAATAGGGTTCCGCCGTCTGCTTCTTCGAAGAGACCTCGTTTATTGGCCGTCGCGCCGGTAAACGCGCCTTTGACATGTCCGAAGAGCTCGCTTTCCAGCAGCGTCTCCGGCAGGGACCCACAGTCCACCACGATGAAGGGCTTGGCCTGCCGCGAACCCAAACGGTGAATCGTTTTGGCGACGAGTTCCTTTCCGGTTCCGCTTTCACCATGGATGAGGACCGTCGCGTGACTATTCGCCACCAATCTCAGCATATCGAAGAGTACCCGCATGGCCGGGCTGCGGCCAAGGAGATCGCCTAATCCTTGCGGCGAACCCGATGCCGCGACGGCCGAGACAGCCGCTGGACAAGTAGAATAGGACTGGAATGGCCGCGATTTGAACAAGACCAGCATGGAACTGACCGTCCCATCAGCGCCGGTCAATGGAAAAGCCTGGTGCATGCCGCACGAGGGCGTGTCGTGTCGATCGTCGGAGGTCACCGCCTGGACCTGAGGAGCCTCGAATACTTTGACCGCCGGACAAGTTCCGCAAGGATCGACCCGGGCGGCAAACGCTTCATAGCATTTCGCCTGGCGCACCGGCTCCGCCGAGGACGTGGCGCTCTGCAAGGCGGCTTCATTCGCATAGACCACGTTAAAATCGCGGTCCATGACGGCCACACAATCCGACACCCCGCCCGCCAATTGACGAATGGCTTCAAGGCGGGCCTGCAGAATGGGGTCGCTGAACGCAGGAGCAGTGAACTCCGCTGGCTGAGATCCGGCCATCTCATGACTCACTGGAATGTTGGAACCATCCTTGCGATGCGATTGACCTACCCCGGGCTCTCTGATGCATGGAGCGCCGGACTCAGCAGTTCGCGAACCCGTGCCTTTAATTCCGAGAGGCGCACCGGCTTATTAAAGTAGGCCGTAGCGCCCGCGGCCAACACGTCCCGGCTGGCCTTGTCGTCGCCGAAGGCCGTCATGACGACGATCGGACAATGGGGCATACGCCTATGCAACCGGCTCACATACTCCACGCCGCCCTCCAGCATGCGGAGGTCGGTGATGATCAGATCAGGACTGGATTGCAGCAGCGTGGACAACGCCTCATTTCCATCCCGCGCTTCCCGCGGCTGATACCCTTCATTCCACAGTTCTTCAAAGAGAAGATTTCGCATTTCCAGATCGTCTTCCACGACGAGCACCGATGGCCGTTTCCATACCACGATAGTGATCTCCTTCTTCCCGTGCATAGAGAAAAAGCAAGCCGGATGCCATCTCGCCGAAGCACGGAGACCTCGGAATCCAAAGGTTTTGAAAGACTTCTAGGCAGGCAGTACAGTCCACAGCCGATCGGCTGGCGAGAAAGACCCCATTGGATGGAATCCGTTCTGTTGCGAGATGCCCCATGGATCGTATGGAGCAGCCGTCACGCAGGGGCGCCGGAAACAGCGGATCAGTGGAGGAGTGAGTGCCAGTGCTGAACTGTGGCTAGTGGCTCTTCGGCAGCAGCATGGAGAAAGTCGTGCCCTTATCCGGTTCGCTTGACACGGCAATCGTCCCTCCATGTTCCTCCAGAATGCCCTTCACGACCGTGAGCCCCAACCCCGTGCCCTTGCCGAATTCCTTGGTCGTAAAAAACGGCTCAAAGATGTGATCAAGGGCCTGTGGCGGAATCCCGTGGCCGGTGTCGGATAAGGTCAGTCGAATCATGTCCCCGGCGGGACTTGTGTGAATCTTCAGGATGCCGCCCTCCGGCATGGCATGGACGGCATTCATGATGAGGTTGATTAAAACCTGGTGCATCTGATCCGCATCGGCATGGACGCGGGGACAATCGGCATCAAGCTGTGCCTCGACACGAATGCGGCTCTTCGCGAAGCGTTCGTGAAAAATGTCCACGCTATTTTCCACAATTTCCTTCAAATCCACCGCGCGCCGTTCCGGCGGCCGGCGACGCGCGAACGACAGGAGTTGGTTCATCACCTTGGTGATGCGCTCGACCTGCGCCACGATGGTCTGCAGGCCTTTCTTGATCGGCTCTTCCTGGACCCGCTCCATGAGGTACTCGGCGCGGCCCAGGATGACATTCATCGGCGTCCCGATTTCATGCGCCATGCCCGACGCGACCGTACCGAGTTCCGCCATGCGCTCCGTTTTCCGAAGCTGCTCCTGAAGCCGCTTGCGTTCGCCCACATCCCGCAGCATGGCCACAATCGCCGGGCCTTCCTCGTCGGTAAATTGGGCGGCGCTGACTTCGACATCCACAATTTTTCCGTCGAGCGTCAGGATTTTCTCCTCGGCGGCCGGCACATTGGGATGTCCGTCCATCAGCTGCCGGATGCGTTGGCGAATGACCTCGTGGCACTCGGGATGAAAGAGTTCGAAGGGAGATTTGTCCAGGAGTTCGTCGGCCTTGACCGCTCCGAACAATCGGACGCCCGCATCGTTGATGAAAATCACGCGATCGCCGCGGTTCACGAAAATGGCCAGCGGAGATACCGCGATGAGACGCCGATACCGCTCTTCGCTCTGGCGCATCAGACGCTCCGCCCGCTTGCGTTCCGTAATGTCGCGCAGGATGACCGTATAGAAGGTCTTGCCTTCCACGGTAATGTGGGAAATGGCCGCTTCAATGGGAAATTCCTCTCCGTCTCCCCTGAGTCCCGTCACCATGCCGAGTTCCCCCATCCGGCGGCTCGTGACGCCTGACCGGCCGAAGCCCTCGACGTGGTGACGATGGGCATCGCGAAAGCGAGCCGGGATAAATTTGTCGAGGCTTTGGCCGATCGATTCCCTGGCCGGACACTGAAACATCCGTTCGGCGGACTCGTTGAAGAGTAAGATGTGCTGCGCTTCATCGACCGTGATGACGGCGTCCATCGCGGATTGGAGAATGCTCTCCAGCCGCAAACTGCTGATCAGCAGCTCTCTGGCGGCCTGCGATTCACGGTGAATCGCGCCCATGGCGCTCGCTTCGGCCAACTCCCGCGCGGCCACCGCGGCATCCCGATGGACCTCCGCTTGCGACCGTGCGGTTTCAGCCCCGACCAGTAAGGCGCTCGATCGCTTCTGTCGCACCATCAGCCATGTGAAGGCCCACATCACGATGATGCCAAGGAGTCGATTCACTAACGCGGCTCCGGGATGGATATCGCCGGGAGATAGATGGCCGCCGAGCGCCGTGAGAACCGTGGCGGCCGCCGCAAAAAGAAAGGGCGCGTTGGGACGACGCCATTGCAGCGTGAGGACCAGCGGAATGAAATACAGCATCCAGGCCCCCCAGCCAAGAGGCATCAGCACATCGAGCACAAAAATAGCCGCCGTCAAGAGCGGGACGGGAGCGACTTCAAGTACGCGCGCTTTCTTGCTGGAGAGATTCACGCTGATTCTGGCGACGGGAATGGACTGCTGCAACTAGTGCGATTTCTCTGCTTCAATCTCGCCGAGCTTGCGATAGAGCGTTTTGCGATCAATGCCCAAGGCATGCGCCGCTTGGTATTTGTTGCCGCCCATCTTCTCGAGGATCTTGAGGATATATTCCTTTTCCACCGCTTCGAGGGGCAGCATGCGCTCGGCCGCTTCATCCAGCACGCGGCGATCGCCTCGCGCCCCTTGGATAGACGACGGGAGGTCTTCCGAGACAATCTTCTCCCCACGACTTAAGGTGACGGCGCGCTCGATGATGTTTTCCAACTCCCGCACATTGCCGGGCCAGTCATAGTCCATCAACATGGCAAGCGCCGATTCACTCACCCCCTTGACGTCCTTACCGCGGCTTTCTCCGCACTTCTTCAGGAAGGCATCCACGAGCAAGGGGATGTCCTCACGCCGTTCTCGCAAGGGCGGCAACTTCAACTCAATAACGTTGAGCCGGTAGTAGAGATCGTCACGGAACCGTTTGCCCTTCACTTCCTCGCTCAAATTGAGATTAGTGGCTGCGATGATGCGCACATCCACCGCGATGGACCTATTCGCTCCGACACGCCGGATTTCCTTTTCCTGGATCGCACGGAGGATTTTCGCCTGCAGCATCAACGGCAGCTCGCTGATTTCATCAAGAAACAAAGTTCCTTTTTGTGCCTCTTCAAACAGGCCGCGTTTGTCCATCTTGGCATCCGTGAAAGAGCCCCTCATGTGCCCAAAGAGCTCACTTTCCAAGAGCGGCTCGGGAATCGCGGCGCAATTGACGGGAACGAACGGACTATCCTTGCGGTCGCTATTATAGTGAATGGCTTTCGCCACGAGTTCTTTGCCTGTTCCGCTTTCTCCCGTGATGAGCACGT
>CBDIWQ010000288.1:0-13359 GCA_965285965.1 uncultured bacterium
CGCCGAGGAGGACGGAGAGACTGGCCAACAGGGTTGTAAAGAGATTGACGGTAGCGGAGGCCAGCTCATCGGATGTCTGCTTGGAGCCCAGTTCATGGGCCGTCAGCCGACGAGCCATTTCTCGCAGTGCTGGAACAGGACTCATCCTACTCTTCTCCGTGCCGGGGGAAGGCGGGTACGCTACATGACAGATCTAGACTTTGCCAGCAGCGACCGGCTCGGTCGGCCAACCCCTCATGCAGAGCCTAGAGCCAGAGCCCAGGGCCGAAACCGCGTCCATCACACTTAGACGATCTCCGGCATCTGCATCGGCTGGGACAAAAGGCTCGCGAGGCCCTTCGACATGATCGTGAACAGATCGGTCAGTACACCTCTTTCCCCGGGCAAAGCGGACAGCCTAAAGACCGACACAAGTGAATCATACTAGGGATCCCCCTAGGGGCGCCAGCCGGACATCGGCGCCCCGATCGGGTTTTTCTACAGGTCGATCTTCAATCCCACCAGCACCAGTAAGGGCTGACCCAGGGTTTTGATGACTCCTGTCTGCGTCGCGATGTACTGGCGATCTGTGAGATTTTCCCCATTGACGAAGAGTTCCATCCCGGCCATGAGACGGGTCCGGAGGGAGGCATCCAGCACGACGAAATCCGCGACCGGTTGACGATTGGTGTCGTCCGCGTACTGCCGGGACAGATACCGCCCCTGCAGAGTGAACTGCACGAACGTGATCCGGCCGACGGTCAGGCCGGCGGTCACTTGATGGCGCGACACGTTCGGAACCTGTAACCCTTCGCGCGACGGATTGCCCGGAAAGCTGGTAACCACCGCGTCCACAAACGAGTACCCCACATTGATGTACAACCGGTCATCCAACCGGCTGCGCAGTTCGACCTCCGTGCCGACGGATCGACCCTGCCCCACGTTCTGCCGTACCGCGGTGGCCGGCCCCTGCGTCACGAGCAGGATCTGATCCTTCACGATATCGTAATGCGCGGTCGCACGTAGCCCGAGCCGGCCGCGGGGCAACAGATCCGCCTCCAGTTTGATCTCGCCGCCGGTCAACCGCTCCGGCTCCAAACGGTCATTGCTCTGGAACGTGAATCC
The DNA here is from genome assembly GCA_965285965.1 of uncultured bacterium. GTDB lineage: Bacteria > Nitrospirota > Nitrospiria > Nitrospirales > Nitrospiraceae > Nitrospira_D. Next base: position 1,105 of record CBDIWQ010000288.1, read on the forward strand.
TCCAAAACTGAAGTCCCGATACAATTCATTCAAGGTGGGGGCGCGGAATGCCTGGTACACCGAGGCGCCGATCCGTACCTGCTCGGTAAGGCCGTACAGCAAACCGACTTTCGGATTGAGGAGGCTCGCCACATTGTCTTGGGTGCCAATGATGCTCCCCGACGAGGTCTGCCGCATCCCGTCAAAGTTCTTCCACCAATCCCATCGCACACTCGTGGTGAGCACCAGATTGTCCACCGGCTCTACAATCCATTCTCCAAACGTGCCCAGCCCGATCTGCTTCCCCCGGGTGAGGAGCTGCGCCTGGGAGGGAAAGAGCTGTTCCTCCGACTGGGCGATAATCGCCCGCACGTCGCTGCCGACCACCAGTCGAGAAAAGGAGGCCAGTGGAATGGTCCATTGCCCCATTCCACCGAAATCGTTGGACGGAATCGTTTGCAACCGGTCCAACTGGTCCTGTTGCCGCAACAAGGGGGACGGCCCGACCGCGGCACTTTGATTGCGAAACGTCTGCCATTGTCCGAAGGCCTTGGTTTCCCACGTACCCCAGCGGCCGGCATCCCCCTGCAGGCCGAGCGCCGTAGTGCCGATCGTCCGGGAAGCTTGGCTCAAGGGCGTGCCGAAGGACCGGTCTTCTTGAAAGAACGTGCCCGACAGCGTGGCCTTGGTCCCGGGAGCCAACTCCAAAGACAGGCGGCCGGTGAACTGATGGTGGCCTGAATCCACGGGCGTATCGATCGGGCCGCGCTGATAGGCAGGCACGGTAACAAATCCCGCGGTATTGAAGTGGCGATAGCTCAACACGGCTCCCAGCCGGTCGGTCCCATAGCGGGCACGGACCGATTGGCTGTTCGTGCCGAGCGATCCTCCGCTGAGGTCGCTGCTCACGCCGGTCGCCGGATGACCCGATTCCGAGATGATGTTGATCACCCCGCCCATCGCCCAAGTTCCGTACAGGTTCGATCCGCCGCCGGGAATGATTTCGATACGCTCCACGCGATCCGGGACCAGCCCCCAGTTGATCCATCCGCCGAAGCCATCGTTCAACGGCACGCCATCCAACAGGACGAGGGCCCGCCGCGTCCCTAATCCACGGATACTCACCGATTGGGCCGTGGGATGGTTGTACCGGCTGCTCAATGTGCTGGGCTGCACGGACGGCACGTAACGCAGGAGGTCGTCGATCTGCGTGCCGCTCTGAAAGGGAGTCCGCTGTATATCGGCTTGGGTTAACACGGTGGCGGCCGCGGAAATACGGGAGGGGGACATCGGTATTCTCGTCGCCGCGACTACCACGTCGTCCACGGCCAGGCCGTCTTCCGGTTCGGCATGGACGATGGTGGAGTGAAGGAGGAGCAGGGAGGCAAGGACCGCAAGGACTGGCCCGGGGAGGTGGCGAGGCCGCATCATGTCATGACGCCCCGTGGTCACCGATGAAACGGCAGTGGGCTGAGATGGCGGGACACCGGCGTCTGGCACGGGATGAGCGTATGCATCCGGAAAGACCTGGCGAAAACCGGCACTACCTCGTTCGTCATGAATGGTAACACCTGGCTCTCTCCGGATAAGTGCAAGGCGACGGTCTCGATCCGCATCCGATACAGCATTTACAGCGGACGGCGGCCCATGAAGCCTGTGGCTCGTCTCCTGCCTGACGCGTCTAAACCGGACGGCCTACGATATACAGAGATGAGTCACCGGGAGTAAAGGGGATAAGCCGCCGGGCGTTTTCGCCCGCCCGCCACAGCTCACATTTGTCAGGTGGGGATTTGGTTAGCGCAGACGGCGGTGAAGAAAGTCCTGCCAGAGCCCTTGCCAGACCGGCCAGTCATGCCCACCCGGCCTGGTCATGACCTGTTCGCTTGGCAAATGAGCGGCGAGGAGTGTATGGGCCTGCGCAAAGATGTCTTGCTCTCCGAAACCGAGATAAATGCGGGGCGGCTGCGGGAGACCCGTCTGCCGGTCATGAAGCCACCGCCACAATCTCCTGACGACATCGGCCTCCCCCACCGATCCGCTGGCCCAGGCCGCCAACCCTCCGGCTGCCCCGATCTCATGGATCATGTCCGGCTCGCCCAGAAAGGGCGCGAGCGCCAGCACCCCAGTGAGCCCTTCTCCGTACCGGCTGGCATAGAGCAATGAACCGAAGCCGCCCAGCGAAATTCCGCCCAGCCACACCTGGCGATATCCGGCCCGGTGCGCGGGACCCAGGACGTCCTGGTGGAGTTGCTCGATAATCGTCCGGTCGGCGTAATAGCCGTAATGGGCGTCGACCATCCAAGCATCCACCGCCCACTTGCCGGCCCCCAGCAGCTCAAGAAACTGCTGCCGCTCGAAGTCTTCGGCATAGTCTCCGATGCCGGGCAAGAGGACCAGAAGATCGCGCGGACCAGCCGGGCCTCCGTACTGACGCCGTATGATGGACAACGGCCGTGGAGTCGGCAGGAGCCGGCTGAAGGGCGGATACCGCACAGCCAGGCGGGAACACAGTCCCCGATGCCATCTCTTGAGCGGCTGCGTCCAGGAAGGCGGCTCCTGCATCAGGCCGCCATCCGCTGGGACTCGTCACGCCAGGTGACGCGATACCGATGCTGATGCTCGTGAAGGAAGTGATCGAAGTCCCGAAGGTCCAACTGATCCAGAGCATGCCGGGCCGGAACGGCGCGAAGGAGCGCAAAATGGTACCGAATGAAGACCGCGAAGTCGCGCGGGAATGCGCGCTCATCGACACCGAGAAACCTGTGGTGGTTGACGCGGGCCATCGTGCGGCGCCAGTCGTCGATGGAAGGCAGGCCGATCGAATCGACGCCATGAGAGAACAGCGTCAGGTACAGTTCCCGGAAGGAACGGGTGCGCACATACTCCTCCAAGGCTTTCAAGGACCCTTCCGTGTTAAAGACCATCCAGAACGGGATTGACCCGGTGCGAATGGTCCAGTAGGGTTCCATGAGAATGAAGGAGTCCACCAGCAATCGGGAATCAGGCAGCCCTCGACTGCGGTTCCACCAGCGGTAGAAATCCGCCACGAGGGGACTCATGTCTTCCGGATGATCGAATAGGACCCGCCGCACCTGACACCCTCTCGCCCGCGCATATGCCAGGACGTCGGTTCCCAACGACGGAGCAAAGCCCCATTCCGCTTCCGGCGCCACCAGATCCGGGGCCGGCGGCCGCCATCGTCGGTACTGCGAACCGGACCGTCGCAAGAATTCCACGACGCGCGGACTGCCGTGATGCATTTCTTCCACCGTGGCGCCTCCGAGCGCGCCGAACTGAAACAGATGCCGGTCACCGCACCGTGTCACCGGCCAGGCGAACCGACAATCCATCAGCATAATGGTGCCTCCCGGCTCCAGGCATTCATCCAGGAACCGACGGTACGCCGGTCCCAGCGCAAGCTTTTTGAGCCGGAAATAACTCATGCGCCGGACCATGAGGCGGTCCTGCACCGGATCCTGCATATGGTGCAGTGCCAGTTCGGGATTGCGGTCGAGGAGCAGGCGAGCCGGCTTGCTGGCCCAGGCCATTTCCTGCCGCGGTTCATCGGGGTCCACACCGGACCGGCTCACGGGGACGAGAAAGGTCTGGGGCAGCCAGGGCATGCCGAGCGCCGCCCACAGGTGTGTGGCGGCGCCGTTTGACGAGCCGATGGCCACAGCCGGATAGCGCCGCTTCGGATACAGGCTGACCGCCCAATCGGAAAGATCCGCGTCTCTGACCTGCGCCAATTGCCGCTCGGACATGGCTTCGAGCCATCCGCTCCAGATGTAGACCTGTTCTTGCGCCCAGCGCGGCAGCTGGTTCACGGCGTTGCCCACCATCTTCATGGCAGGACCCATCCATCTGGGCATGACGCCGAGCAGCGGGAAATCCCGTCCATGCAACAATCGCCCGAGGGCCACCAGCATGGCCGAGGCGGAATCAAAATCGGCCAGGTACTCCGGCTTCTCCGACATGTCACACCTGCAAAAATGGCCGTATGGCCCGAACGAAAGGCACTGGAGCCGTGTAGTTGAGCGTGTGCGCGAGCCCCGGCATGACGAGCAGGCGTCCGCGCGGCAAGAGCCCGGTCAAGTGTTCGGCCCAGGACTGCGGCACGAGGGGATCGCAGGCCCCTCTGACGATCAAGGTCGGAGCGGTGATGCGAGGCAGTTTCGTTTCGATACGGTCGCGCAACGCGATCCGGGCGGTCGCTATAATTCGCCGGATCCCCGCTCTCCAATAATCGCGCAGCATGAGCCACCCCAGTCCCGGTGATTCAAACCGTGAATTGCGAATCAACCGCCTCACCTGTCCGGCCATCGTTCTCGCACGGGCGTCGATCGTGGGACCTTGCAGCACGATGCGCCCGACCACCGATGGATGCCGCGCCGCACATTCCGCAATGATCTGACAGCCGAATGAATTGCCGATGAGCTGCACCGGACCCAGTCCTAGGACTCGAGTCCATTCCGCCAGCGCATCGGCCAGCTGGGATAACCCCAGCATCGACCGCGGCTTCGCGCTCCGTCCATAGCCGGGCAGATCAAGCGTGTACACGAGGCACCACGGCGCCAGCGCCTTCAGCATGGGCAACATGTAATCGCTGGCAATGACGAACCCATGTATGAGCACGACGGGACACGCGCCGACCTCCTGCCCCGCCATGCGCGTATACAGGGGACCGCTCCGCACGCGCACCCATTGCGCAGCCGGGTCGATGTCCGGGGGCGGCCGGTCAGTGCGTCGCATTCGGTGAGGCGCCCCGCGTTTGACTCCGCCGTCCCCACCTCATGACCGGCGGCTTTCTTGCGCCCCTTGCGCGTCGTGGGGGACCTTCTCCGTCTCGAGGAAGGTTTTGATGCGCAGGAATTCCTCCTCCAGCATCGATTCCAGATCGCTTCCGAAGACCTTGGCGGCCGCATGCCCCAGCACTCCGGCCGGAGGATTGTAACTGACGTGCAAGTGGATGATGGTCCCGCCGTCATGCGAGTCCATGAACCGGAGCAGGCCCGCATGCTGGACGGCGGACCCGCGTTCCGTCTTCCAGGCCAGCAGCTTGTCGGGCCGTGAGTCGGTGATCACGCTGACCCAGGTGAGCGGCACGCCGCCCGGACCGAGCACTTTCCACCGTGAGCGGCCTTCCCCGAGGTTGCGGATATCGAGGACCTGCCTGGTGTAGCGGGGAAAGTCCACATACCGGCTCCAGAACTCGAATACCCTCGGCCGGGGGGCGGCGATGTTCATCGTTTTTCGAATATCGACGGCGCGCCGCCCGGCCCGCGCGCCGACCAATCGCTTGAGCGGCACATTGCTCGCCGCCCGGGCCATCAAGGCCGACCCGGCGAATCCGCCCAGCGTGGTCACCGGATTCCTCCGCCACAAGCCGTACAGCATGAGCGCGCCGCCCGCCGTGCCGGCCAAGGCGCGAGCCGCCGGCGACCAGTTCGCTTGCAGCCATTCCGGCCGCCGGCCCTGTCCGGACCGGCCCCGGCCGCCTTGGAGAGCAGGCACTCCTTCGGCGCTCTCGTGACGTTCCAGCTGATCCTCCACTGACGTCACCCCCGGAATCTGCTCGACCTGCGAAAGCAAGCCGTCCGCCTCTTGCGCATGAATCGGTCCGCGCAACGTCACATGGCCTTGTCGGGCGGACAGCTGAATGGCTCTCGGATGCTGCACGATCACCCCCAATCGACTCCGCACGCGGGCCTCGAGCCGTCGATCGTCCGGCATCCCCTGTTGGAACCGCCGGCCGGCGTCCGCCAGCACGCCGCGGCTTCGAGCGGCTGTATCGCGCCAGACACGGCCCATTTCCTCCACGATCACGTGCGCCGCACGAATCGCCTGATCGAGCGCCATCGCCCGGCGCCGATTGCCTCGATCCGGATCGAGGAAATACATGAGGCCTGCTCCCACTCCCGCCCCGCCCAACACGGACATGGTCTTCTTCATCATCGGGCCTCCTGTTCCTTCCATGCCGCCTTACCGGGTGGCGGACGGTTCCACGACCCACACGGCGCATTGTTCCGCTTTGCGCACCAGTTCTTCGCTGACATGGTGAGCAAAGAGTTCTTGCCACCACGGGAGGGTACGACGGCCGACGACAATCGTGCCGCAGTCCCGTTCTCTGGCGGTCTCGAGGATCACCTGTACGACATCATCCCGGTCTTGCACGGGCTGACACACTTCGGCGCTCACCTGCTGCGCCGTAAACCCATGCTCGACAAGCCGCGTGATCGCGCGATCGATCCCCGGCCTGGCGGACCGTGTCGCGTTCTCGGTCCACCGACGTTGGGCTTCGCGGAGTTCGGCGCTCAACCGCGCTTCTTCCTGCGGATCCTCCGACCCGCCGAACTCCCGGAGGCTGGGCGGGAGCGGGGGGAGGACGTGCAGGAGTCGGATGGACAAGTCGCTCCGCCCGCCCATGAGGCCGGCGACGTACGTCAGCGCCTGCGCGGAGGCGGAGGACTCGTCCACCGCGATCATGATGGTTCGCATGCGATCCACCGCGCTCTCCTTGCCTTCATCATACGGCACTCTCCTCGCGCGGCGAGAACTAGTCGAATCCCTGGAGCTTCTGTCCCGCAGGCTTATTTTTTCACTAAGAAAAACGGTCGGATCCGAAGCGCGCACCAGCCGGCGTGGGCCGCGGACCAGGACGTCAATGAGATTTGCGGTATGGTGGAACAGGAAGCGTGCAAGCCCGGCTGGTCGGGCAGGAAGGGACGGAGGACAGATGGAGCGCACGCCGTCACCGATCTGGTACAAGAATGCGGTGTTCTACGGCATTGATGTGGGGTTGTTCCAGGATGCCGACGGCGACGGGATCGGGGATTTTGCCGGAGTCTGCCAACGGTTGGACTATCTGGCGGATCTCGGTGTCACGTGCCTCTGGTTGCTGCCGTTTTTCCCCACGGCAAACCGGGATAACGGCTATGACGTCACGAACTATTACGACGTGGATCCGCGGCTGGGCACGCTCCAGGACTTCATCCGGCTCGTCCGTCGAGCCGGAGAACGGGGCCTGCGCATTCTGATCGATCTGGTCATGGACCACACGTCTGACGAACATCCCTGGTTTCAAGCGGCGCGGCATGACCGCCAGTCCCGGTATCGCCGCTACTACGAATGGAGCGATGCGCCACCCCCGATGGATCCGCGCCATACGAATCTCTTTCCCGGGGAAGAGGCGGCCGTGTGGACGTACGACGAAGTGGCGGGGCAATACTATTATCACCGCTTTTACCACTTCGAGCCGGATCTCGATGCCGGGTGCCCCGAGGTCCGGGACGAAATCAAACGCGTGATCGACTTTTGGTTGTCGTTCGGCATTGCGGGTTTCCGCGTGGACGCGGTGTCCCATATGATCGAGTCGCCGGACCGCCCGTCCCTTCGCCATGGCGCTCATGAGATCATCCGCGATCTGCGGACCTTTACCTCGACCCGTCGGGCCGACGCCGCGCTGCTGGGGGAAGCCGACGTGGAGCCGGCCGAGTTGCGACAGTTCTTTGGCGACGAAGACGAACTGCACATGCTGTATAACTTCTTCCTCGACAACTATCTGTTTCTGGCCTTCGCGCAGGAGCGGGCCGACCCGATCACACATGCGCTCCGGCTGCTGCCCTCGGCCCCGGCCGCGTGCCAGTGGGTGAACTTTCTCCGGAACTTCGATGAGCTGGACCTTGAACGGTTGGCCGAAGCCGACCGTGAAACCGTGTTTCATGCGTTTGCTCCCGAACCCGCCATGAGGATATTCGGACGCGGCATCCGTCGGCGGGTGGCGCCGATGCTCGGCGACCGGCGCCGGATCGCCATGGCGTACAACTTGTTATTCTCGCTGCCCGGCGCCCCGCTCATCATGTTCGGGGATGAAATCCGGATGGGAGAAGATCTGTCGCTGCCGGGCCGTAACGCCGTCCGCACCGCGATGCAGTGGTCAAAGGAGACCCACGCGGGCTTTTCTTCCGCCCCGGCGGCGGCCTTGGCCGCGCCTTTGCTGTCACAAGGCGCTACGGGGTATCAGGCGGTCAATGTCGCCGATCAGGCGCGCGATTCCGGTTCACTGCTCAATCGCATGAAACGTCTGATCCATGCGCGCCGCCGGTGCCCCGAATGGGGATCGGGATCGTGCCAGGTCCTGGACACGGAGGAGCCGAGCGTGTTCGCGCATCAAACGACATGGGAGGGCTCCACCCTGCTGGCGTTTCACAATCTGGCCGACAAGCCCTGCTTGGTCCGCATGCGTCTCGCCTCTCCGCAGACGCATTGCGCAGCGCTGTTGGATAGCCGCCAGGACGGGTCTTGCGATCCGCTGCCCCGCATCGACTTGGAACCCTACGGCTACCGCTGGTATCGTCTGACCGACCGCTGAGAGTCCGATCGAAAGGATGACGCGTCAGGGCCGCATGCCACGAACTGACGGAGCACCCGAATGTCGCATTGATCCGGTCACCCACCGCTGGTGGCAGACCGGCATCATCTACCAGGTCTATCCCCGATCATTTGCCGACAGCAACGGGGACGGCGTCGGAGATGTGCCCGGCATCATCGACAAGCTCGACTATCTGGAGTGGCTCGGCGTCGATGCCGTCTGGATCTCGCCGATCTATCCTTCCCCCATGGCGGATTTCGGATACGACATATCGGATTATACGGCTGTGCATCCGCTGTTCGGCACGCTGGCCGACGTGGATCGCCTCCTGGCCGCCGCTCACCGGCGGGGCATCCGGATCATTCTCGATCTCGTGCCCAACCACACCTCCGACCGGCACCCCTGGTTCCTGGAATCGCGATCCTCACGCGAGAATCCCAAACGCGACTGGTATCTGTGGAGAGAGCCGGCTCCGGACGGCGGACCTCCGAACAATTGGCTCAGCAATTTCGGCGGGAGCGCCTGGGCATGGGACGGCCCTACCGGGCAATACTACTATCATGCCTATTTGAAGGAGCAGCCCGATCTCAATTGGCGGAATCCTCAGGTGCAGCGTGCCATGCATGACGTGATGCGCTTTTGGCTGGACCGCGGCGTGGACGGATTTCGGGTCGATGTCATTTGGCATCTCATCAAGGATGAGGAATTCCGTCCGAATCCGCCGAATCCTCATTATCGGTCGGGGGAATGGCCTTATCGCCAATTGCTGGCGACCTATACCACGGATCGTCCGGAAATCCATGACGTCATCGGCGGCATGCGCGCCGTCATGGACGAGTACGACGATCGGCTGATGATCGGCGAGATTTATTTGCCCCTTCAACGCCTGGTGACCTACTACGGCACCGCCGGCAAAGGCTGTCATCTGCCGTTTAACTTTCAATTGATCGAAGTGCCCTGGCATGCCCCGACGATTGCGTCCACGATCGAGACCTATGAAGCGGCGCTGCCTCCTCATGGCTGGCCCAACTGGGTCTTAGGCAATCACGATAAACCGCGGATCAAGGCGCGCCTTGGTACGGGGCAGGCCCGCGCGGCCGCCATGTTGCTGCTCACTCTGCGCGGCACCCCAACGCTCTATTACGGGGATGAAATCGGAATGGACGCCGGGGCCATTGCTCCGGACGCGGTGCAGGATCCCTGGGAGAAACATCTCCCCGGACTCGGGTTGGGCCGCGATCCTTCCCGGACACCCATGCAGTGGGACGCCTCTCCTCATGCGGGGTTTACCACCGGCCGGCCTTGGTTGTCTTTGCCGGCGGACTTCCAGGCGACCAATGTCGCGGTGGAGCGGACCGATGCGACGTCTCTCCTCACGTTGTATCGCCGCCTCATCGCATTACGGCGCGCCGAACCGGCACTCCATTCCGGTTCGTACCGGCCGGTGGCGGCGACTGATCAGGCACTCGTCTATCTGCGGGAAGCCGGCAATCGGCGGTGGTTGATCGCGCTCAATCTTTCGCCCGAACCGCTGACGGTTCCGTTGGGCCGCTCCTGGGTCAAGGGCCAGGTCCGGCTTTCGACCGCACTGGATCGGGAAGGAGACTGGTTCCATGATCGCGTGCAATTGAGAGCCGATGAGGGCATCCTGGCCCTGGTCTCGGATTTCACTGCATGAGGGCGGCCCGACAACGAAAGGAAACGACACATGTACGGGGGCATTGAAGCAGGGGGCACCAAGTTTGTGTGCGCGATCGGGACGGGCCCGGAGGATCTGACCGTGTGCTCCTTTCCCACCGGAGAGCCGCAGGCCACGGTCCGGCGAGCCGTTGAGTTTTTTCAAGCGCGCGCCGGAAGCGAGCTCAGAGCGCTCGGCATCGGCTCCTTTGGCCCTATCGATCTGGACCGCGCCTCTCCCACCTACGGGTTTGTCACCTCAACGCCGAAGCGGGCCTGGCAACAGTTTGATCTGGTCGGCGCCCTGAGCAGCGCGCTGCACGTCCCGGTCGGGTTTGACACCGACGTCAACGCGGCCGCCCTGGCCGAAGGGCGCTGGGGCGCCGCCCGCCAACTCGCGGATTATCTCTATCTCACGGTGGGAACCGGCATCGGAGGCGGCGCCGTCGTGGGATCCCGACTGCTCCATGGCCTCATGCATCCCGAGATGGGGCACATCCGCATCCCGCATGATGTGACACAGGATCCGTTTGCCGGTCATTGCCCGTTTCATGGCACCTGTTTGGAGGGCCTGGCCTCGGGTGCGGCGATCGACGCGCGTTGGAAAATGGCGGCCAACGCCCTACCGCCGGATCATCCCGCCTGGGCCTTGGAGGCACAGTATCTTGCCCTGGCGCTGGCCACCTGGGTCTGCACCTTGTCGCCGCGGCGGATCGTGATGGGCGGGGGCGTGATGCAGCAAGCTTGTCTCTTTCCCATGATCCGTGCGCGTCTCTGGGAGCTGCTCAATAACTACATTCCTCACCTGTCTTTGCGGGACAGCCTCGAAGGCTATGTGGTCCCGCCAGAACTCGGCGCCCATGCCGGAGTGCTCGGCGCGCTCTTGCTCGGACAAACGGCGGCTCAATCGGCATGAGCCTGGGCGGCGGGCACTGATCGCAATTTCCAAGCAGGACTTTTCTGTTCTATCGGAAGCCGGGAGAAGCCGGTATAGTAACGACGTGCGCAGCTTACTTAATTGTGGGGAGGAGTGCTCGTGCCAAAATCAAAGACTGCAAAGAATTGTTATGTCTGTGAAGAAGCCGACCGGGTTCGCATGACCTTCATGATCTGCAGTCGATGCAACCGGCCCTTCTGTAGCGAGCACGGGACGCCGCACATGGAACAATGCACGAACTGTCTGGAAGCGGCCGAAGAGACGGATTAACCAGCCCCTTCTTGACCCATATAGGTATAGGTCCCAGCCATCCGATGCCCCAGAGGCAGGATGCCGGAGGTCCGTCTCCGTTCGACGCCAATCGTGCGATGGCGAACCAGAAGCCGTGGGGCCGCTTATGAGCGCCGTGACCCGATCCGGTACCGGCCTCCGAACGTCTGGTCCGGAGCGAGCCTGGTCAGACCCCACTCAGGATGGTTCAAGGCGTCCGTCGCGCAGGTCATGGGTTCGAGGGCCAGCGCCTGCCGGGATGCCCCCGGGATCGCGTCGCCCGTGTAGACCACCAGGGCAGTGAAGGCCCGATCCATGGCGACCTCGATCGTGAACCCGTTCCGCGGATTGCGAAGCGAGGCGGTACTCCAGCCGGCTGGATCTCGGACCAGCTGCAGATAACAATGGTTGAAGCGCCGGCTGCCGATCGTCCGGTAGTCACGATAATCCCATTCGGTATCGGCCACGTGCAGAACGACTCCGGTGGGCGTCAACCGGTCATTGAATTCCAGATAGCCGGACGCGGGGATTGTGGCCTCCGCCTCGTTGATGGCGGTCGTCCCGACGGTGAAGTAGGGATGAAAGCCGACACCGACCGGCGCCGTCTTGCGCCCCACATTGCGGACGGCGAACGCACACGTAAGGCCGTCCCCATCGAGGCTATAGGTGAGGCGGACCTCCAGTGAAAAGGGATAGCCTCGCGGCCCATACTCCCGTTCATCAATGCCCACGCCGAAGGCCACCCTCTGAGGGGTCTGCTCATGAATCGTCCATGGCACCGCACGCACGAATCCATGGATCGCGTTGGGACCTTCCTTGTCGTTACAATCCAACTGCAGTTGCTGCCCATCGAACCGATACCGGCCACCCGCCACGCGGCCGGGAAAAGGAATCAGCACATCGCCCTGGCCGCCTTTTTTGCCGGCTGCTCCCGAATAGCCCCAGACCAGGTCGGTTTCCCTGCCATCCGATTCCATCAGAAAATACCGACGAAGCGAGGCGCCCCAGGGCGACACCACGG
>CBDIWQ010000289.1:0-2986 GCA_965285965.1 uncultured bacterium
TTCCTGCTCCAGATCGTCGCCGAGGCTCCGCAGCACACGTTCCAATTCGGCTTTTGTCACGTCTCCCAGCACGGCCACGAGGCGGGCCACCGACAGCGGCTCAGGCGAGACGAACAGCATGGCCTCAAGAATGCCCTTCAACTCCCGTTCGGCAATCGCTTCCGCGACGCTGGGCACAGCGCCGGTCTCATGCCCGTTCATCGACGGTCCATCCACCTGTTCCGGCCCGGCGGCCATCTGTTCGCACGCGGGCGTATCGTCAGTCATATCTGCGGTGATTGGAGTCATGTCTCCCTCCATTCCGAATCTGAGTCATCCAATTCTGCCGGGTCCGGCACCAACGAGAAAGTCCGAGACACCAGAATCGGTCCGAACGTCTCGCCTTGGAAGATGCGTGCCACGCGCAAACGCATGAGCTCCAGCATGGCTAAAAACGTCACGATGATGACCAACCGATGGCATGACTCTTCGAACAGGGACACGAACGAGACGGAGTCCTTGCCTTCCAGCCGCTCCAGAATCATGTTCATCCGTTCTCGTACCGTGAGGTTATCGGGAATAATTTCAATGAGCTTCTTCCCGGGATTCCGGTCCATGATCCCCTTCAGGGCCTCGACCAGATCGAACAATGTCACGTTGTCCATCAAGGTCTCGTCCGATTCCACCGGCTCGGGGGGCCCGGCTTCCCGGCCAAAGATTTCCCGCCACAGCTTTTCCTGCCCGTCCAGCTGGCGGGCCGCTTCCTTGAACGTTTTGTACTCGAGCAAGCGACGCACGAGCTCCTCGCGTGGATCGGGTCCGTCTTCTTCATCCTCCGCCGCCTCATCAACCGGCAACAGCATCTTGGACTTGATCTGCAACAGCGTCGCCGCCATGACGAGGAATTCCCCTGCCACATTCAGGTTCAGTTCCTTCATGGCCTCCACGTATTCCAGATACTGCTGCGCGATCATCGCAATCGGAATATCGTAGATATTGATTTCGTTTTTCTTGATGAGGTGCAGCAACAGGTCGAGCGGCCCTTCGAAATTCTCGATACGGACCTGATAGGGCAGCTCTGTCTGTTCGAAGCCTTGAATCTGAGGATCCACGGGGGCCCTTATACCAATTATTGGGGACTTGGGCAAGCCTGATTCTATATGTAGGGGTTACGCCTCTTGCCCACACTTACTTGATTTTGAAGGCGTAGGCGACGAGCAGGGCCGCCATGAGCAGGAAAAACAGGGTCACCGCATATTGGCCGGTCGGAGATTGCCACAACCCGGTCCCCAGGTCCTGGGTCACCCTGGTGGTCCGGGTCAAGAGCGGAGGTTGATCGAACCGCGCTTTCATGAGGTCGTCCGGTCCTTTGAAGAGGGCATCCGAGAAATCCGTGCTTCCGAGAAATTGGGCGCCGGCAAACGACACGTCGCCCTCAAACCTCGCAAACGTGAAAAAGGCCTCGCGGCTGAAGATCGCGTCGGAAAAATCGACATGCCGGGTAAAACGGCTCCCCGAGAATCCCGTCCCCGACCCGAATCGGACGCGCTCCATCGTAACCGGCTGTTCAAAAGTCACTTCGAGAAATTCGGCCATCCCGTCAAAGATGGCGCCCGTGCATGCCACCGGCCCCCGAACGATGGACCGGTGAAATCTCGTATGCGGTCCGAACCGGGTCTCTTGGCAAGTCAGAACATGCGCAAATTGACCCTGGACGAAATACGCCTCTTTTTCGAATTTCGCTTCCCCAATATCCAGCGCCCCCTCGAACACGGCCCGGGAAAGATCGACGCCGTCCTTAAACGTGGTGCCATGAAGATCGACAGGGCCTGCGAATTGAAGGGTTCCTTGGGACGACCGATGTCGCACCGCGCCGAGCATCACTGAATTACGGATGGTCACCGGCGCTAAGACCAGACGTACTTCTTCGGCATTGAGCTGCGTCAGCGCCGCCTGTTGCTCGGGCGACAGTCCTTTCGGCAATTGCGTCGTTTGCACCGGCAGCGTATCGAATACCAGATCGCCACGGACCAGCACACCGACAAGGTCGATGGCCTGCCCCTTTGCCATGGCCTCCATCAGAGCCGCGCCGTTCACCGCACGCGCTTCCCGTTCAGCCGTCGTACAGTCCCCGGCCAGATGCAAGGCGAACCGTCCGACCGGCTCAGGGACAGGCGGCTCGACCGTGCAGGCCGCCCCGGCCTCCTGAGCCCGGAGCACCGGCAGGCAGGCGAGAAAGACCAGCAGCAGGCAGGGGATCCATCGTCGCATTGAAGCAGGAGCCATGCGGGCGGTTATACGAGAGGCCTGCCCTCAAGGCAAGCCGGTTTTGAGGGAACGCTGTACAGCTTCACCCGCTTTGCTACACTCGGCGCAGCCGGGGTGCGGCGACCAAGGCTCACGCGCTTCGGCCTGGAAGTCCCTATGACCATCCTCAAGTGTCTGATCCGCCTGTTTCTCCTGCCGGCCTGTCTCTGTCCTCCCGCGGTGTCCGCCGAATATGTCATCGAAGTCCCCGTGCTCGCCACAATCCCGGGGAATCACCAAGGCGTCTTCGAAATGATGATCATGAAATGGGATCAACGGCCGGAGCCGGATCCAACTCATCCGTTACCATAGCCGTGTGCGACTGGGTACAGCGAGCATGGAATCGATTGATCGGGCGTTCGCCTATGCCGTCGAACGTGCCTTACAGGTTCGGCCCAGCGGGACCGTGTCGATCTTTGGCCATGCCTACCGCCCGGCCAACAGTGATGGCCCCAGCGCCGGCGCCGCCATGGCCGTCGGATTTATTGCGATGTTTAAAGGGCATCTGCTCCTGCGAGGGATCGCCATGACCGGCACCCTCGAACCGGGTGGACTTGTCGGACCGGTCGGGAACATTCCGGACAAAATGAGAGCGGCGGCGCGCGAAGGTTATCGCACGATCCTCGTGCCATCCGGCCAGATCTACGGACCCGGTTGGAACCTGAATCAGGTGGCGATGGAATTGAACGTGATGGTAAAG
>CBDIWQ010000290.1:0-2924 GCA_965285965.1 uncultured bacterium
GCTCACAGAACGACATGGCTACGATCCGACTTGGACCCGCCACCGTCGCGCATCCTGACTCTCTGCCGTACCACCTGGAGAAACTGAAGACTGAATTGACGGAACTGCGCACGCGCGCCAGCAACAAGCATCCCGATGTGTTGCGCATCCAAGGCGAGATCGCGGCCATCGAAAAAGCGCTCAAGGAAACCGCGAAGGATTCCAAGCTCGATCCGGCGCAGGCGGCCGCGTTCCTGGCCAGTCCGGATGAGATCAAGGAGGCGTTGCGGGATTTGGATCGCGACCTCAAGCACCTGAAGGCGGAGGAACAGCGGCTCCGGCAGGAAGTCGCGGCCTACCAGCGGCGCGTCGAGCGTTCGCCGCACCACGCGCAGGAATTCCAGCAACTCGAACGCGACTACAAAATGACGCGGGATCTCTATTTCTCGCTGCTGCAGCGGTACGAGGACGCGCAGCTCGCCGAGACGATGGAGCAGGTGCGGAACGGCGGGCAAATGCGGATCATCGATCCCGCGATGCCGACCAAGGCGCCGTCGGCGCCCAACCGGTTGCGGATCATGCTCATGGGACTGGTGTTGGCCTTGGGGCTGTCCGTCGGGGGCGTGATGTTTCTCGAGTACCGGGACCAATCGTTTCACGGCGTGGAAGACTTGCGTCAGTTCACCAAGGTTCCCATCCTGGTCAGGATCCCGCTGATCCAGACCAAAGGGGAACGCAGAAAGGCCATGGCAAGGGTGAGTCTGCAGGCGACGGCTTCGGTCGTCAGCCTCGTCCTGATCATCGGCGCCTTTCACTATATGGCATCGGAAAACGAACAACTGGTCTGGATGCTGAGTGAGAACAAGCAGCCGCAGCCGCAGGCTCGGTGATCCAGCGTCGTCTGCCCCAACAGGGAGGATAGCCTTGGCCATCAAAGATCATAGCAATCCTGCGATTAGAGCGGTCCCGGCCGAGCCCGGTCCGGGCTCGCCGGCATACCGCCGGGGAGACGCGCCCGTGTTGGAAAAGATGCTGGGCCGTGCGCAACCGGATGAGCATCTCGTCAGCCTGCTTTCGCCGGCCACCATTGAAGCGGAGCAATATCGGACCTTGAGCCTCATGCTGGAGCAACGCCGGCAGACCGGCCTGCTGCAGGTGGTCGGCGTGTCCAGTCCCATGGTGGGAGACGGCAAGACGGTGACGGCCATCAATCTCGCCGGCGCCATTGCGCAGTCCCCGTCGGCGCGCGTGCTCGTCATCGATCTGGACGTGCGCAAACCCTCCGTGGCGGCTCAGCTGGGACTGCGCGACAACGTGCTGGGATTCCGGGACGCGTTCCTGAATGCCGGCATGAGCTTGAAAGAGGTGGTGCGGCGGCACCCCGCCTGGAACCTGTCCATCGTGACCGCCGGACGAGCCCAGGTTATGCCGCACGAGATCTTCAAATCCACCCGCTTCGCGGAATTGATCGACGAGGCCAGAGGCGATTACGAATGGGTCATCCTCGATACCGCTCCGCTCGTGCTGGCCCCGGATTGCTTGATGATGAGTCGCGCCGTGGACGGGTTCGTCATGGTGGTCTGCGCGAACAAGACGTCGCGCCAGGAAGTCGGTGAAGCCTTGACGATTCTGGGAGCCTCCAAAGTGGTCGGCCTGGTCTTCAACAGTGACGACCGCCTGTTGAAGTCGTATACCTACGGGCCGTACTGCATGCCCTCTCATTCAGAGTAAGCGCAGAGTAAGCGCAGACGCACTCAGAGACCCATTCACCCGGATACCAAGCTGGCTTCTTATGGCACTTGCGATCGTCGTCGTCGAGTCGGTGGTGTTCTTTGCGGTCTTCTTGGCCCTGCTCGGCACGGCCGACGGCCCGGGGGGCCGGTTCAACGCGCCTCTGGCCGCGCTCCTGTTTTCCGGCTGCTGTGTCGCGGCCTTTTACCTCGCGCGGTTGTACGATGTGCTCACCGTGCGCACGTTCTCGCAGTTTCTCCGGCGGGTGCCCCTGGGCGCGCTGGCTGCGGTCGTCACGGCGGGCCTGCTCTCGTACACGGTGCTGCCCTCGCGGACGCTCTCGTGGTCCGGGGTAGCCGCCGCGATCGTGGCGATGGCGGGCGCCCTGCTCCTGAGTCGGGCCGTGTGGTACCGGCTGTTGATCAACCCGCCCTTCGTCGAACGCGTGCTGGTGCTGGGGAAAACGGCTCTGGCCCGCGCCCTCATCGCTGAAATGGCCCGCCGCCCGCGCTATCGGGTGCTGGACGCCACGGACAGCGGAAAGACCGGCCGCATGCCGAAGGACGGCGTGCCGTTCTTGCCCCCGCTGGACCTGCGACACATGTCGGCGCCGCCGCATCGCATCGTCGTGGCCATGAGCGAACGTCGGGGACGGATTCCGATGGAAGGATTGCTGGAGGCCAAAAGACGCGGCATCGCCATCGAAGAAGGCATGCACATGTATGAGCGGCTGACCGGCAAGCTGGATCTGGATTGGCTCCAGCCGAGTCATGTGGTGTTTGCGTCGGAGTTCCATCCGTCGGCGTGGCAGTGTGCGCTACAGCGGTTCACCAGCGTGCTGTGCGCCGGAGTGGGCCTGGTGCTCTGTGCGCCCCTCTTCGCAGCGGTGGCGCTGTTGATCAAGCTCGATTCAACCGGACCGATCTTGTTCATCCAGGACCGGATCGGACGGGATGGACGGCGCTTTCCGCTCTTGAAATTCAGGACCATGCATCCGGTGGTGCAGCGGGCGTCCGAATGGGTGCGCGACAATGGCGACCGGATCACGCGCGTCGGGCGCTGGCTGAGAAAGTTCCGTCTCGACGAACTGCCCCAGCTCTATAACGTGCTGCGGGGCGATATGAACCTGGTCGGCCCGCGCCCGCATCCCGCGTCCAACTACGAATTGTTTTTGACCCACATTCCCTACTATGCGTTCCGGGCCATGGTGCGTC
>CBDIWQ010000291.1:0-7054 GCA_965285965.1 uncultured bacterium
GGTAAGGCGTTCAATATGCCGGTCGAAGCGATTTCGGCTTTCGACCCGTACTTCCACTATGCCGCCTTCCACAGCATCTCCGGTGTCTTAAATGAAGAAGCCGGGAAGGTGTTCCGTTTCAAAGAACAGGAAAAGCTGCACGAAGAGATCATCGACAGCGGCCTGGCAAAAATTTATCAGTCCCATTTGGATATCTCCCGGGAAATCGCGCAAGCCGAAGAAACCGACGTAAAAACGACCTTGCTCGACGGGAAGGCGTTCGAAAAGATCATTCAATACGTGCGCAAGGATATCCCGACGCTGCTCATCGTCGGCCGCATCGGCGTCCACAGCGATGAGGATATGGATATCGGCAGCAACACCGAAAATCTGCTCAGGTCGGCTCCCTGTAACGTGTTGATCTCCAACCGCAAGTATGTGCCGCCGATCGATACGCAGGCCGAATACACGATTGCCTGGACCGAAGAAGCGCTCCGGCGCATGGAACGGATTCCCATCTTCGCCCGCGGTGTCGCCAAGACCGCCATTCACCGCTATGCGATCGAAAAAGGGCACACCATCATCAGCAATACCGTCGTGGATACCGCCGTCGGCCATATCCTCCCGAAGGGCGCCATGGACGCCATGCGGGCGTTGGGCGGCAACCTGGACGCGGCCGGCATCGACCGTGACACCATGCAAGCGGACGACTCCGTCGCTAAAGAAATCATGGGCTCGACATTGAGCGGCATGATGACACAGGTCGTCGAAGAGAAACCCAAGAATTCAGAAGCGACCCAGGCCTACCTGGATCGCATGAGCCAGAACTATTTCGTCTGCGACGGATGCGGGTACATCGGCAAGGGGGAGACGCCGGTGAAGTGCCCCGTGTGCGGGGCTGGCGGGGACCGGTTTAAGCTGGTCGACAAGAGCATTTTCGAAGCGGCCGCGAATGCCGAAGGCGCCCTTGAAACCGACCTGGCTTACGATGACGTGCCGATGCAATGGACCAAGGACGCCAAAGAAGCGATTCGCGCCGTGCCGGCCGGCTTCCAGCGCCGACGCGCCAAAGCCAAGATTGAAAAGACGGCTCGCAAGCTCGGCATGACCACCATCACGCTCGAGTATGCAGGACCCATGATTCAGGAAGCCGCATCGGAGGACTACCAGCCGATCTTTGCCAATAAGGGCGCGGGAACTTCTCCCGAAGCCGAAGCCAAACTGGCCGCAGCGAGCGGGCAGGAGACCAATGGAACCCACCAAAGCGGCCATGGCGATGCGGAAACCGCTCCCTACACCTGGACCGCCGAGGCCCAGGCCCGTCTGGATCGTGCCCCGGAAGGCTTCATGCGCGAGTGCACGAAGGCCTTGATCATCAAGCATGCGGAAAAGCTCGGCGTCACACACATCACCATTGAGGTCGCCCATGAAGGCATCGAACAGGCGAAGGACTATATGGCGGACGCCATGAAGACCGGCAACCTCAAGGACATGATCGCGAACCTCACGGGAAAGGTCAGTTCGTAGGGGCTGAACGACGCAGCGTACAGGAAGCACTGGATTCCCCCCTTCCGATGCAGCGCTCGATTCAACACCTCTGAACTGTTTGTACTATGGGCAAGTCTCTACCGATGGTGAGTATTCCGTCCCTGCCGGGTGCGCTCGCATCCGTTCAACAGCAAATCACACAGTTCTTCACGCCGGCGCCCAAGGGTGAGGGCCCTTACGACGGCCGTACGGTGGATGATTTCAAGCCGTATCTCGTGGCGCTCAACCTCACCAAGCGCTGTAATCTCAAATGCGACCATTGCTATCTCGACGCGACGACGAAGGCCGCCGGGGGAGACGATGAGCTCTCCACCCAGGAATGCTTCACGCTGATCGACCAAATCGCCGTGGTGAACAAAGGTTGCCTGCTCGTCATCACCGGGGGCGAACCACTGGTCCGTCCCGACATCCTGGACATTGCGGGGCATGCGGTGAAGCTGGGCTTCATGGTGGTCTTCGGGACGAACGGCATGTTGATCGATGACCGGATGGCCAAGGCCCTGGTCGAGATCGGCGTCATGGGCGTGGGCATCAGCATTGATTCACTGGATGCGGCCAAGCACAATGCCTTCCGAGGGGTGCCCGGCGCCTGGGAAGCCGCCATCGCGGGCATTGAAGCCAGCAAACGCAACGGCCTCCAGTTCCAAGTCCATTTCAGCGCCCAGCCGATGAACTACCAAGAATTACCGGCCGTGATCGATTGGGCCCATAATCTGGGCGCTCGAGTCCTGAACGTCTTTTTCATGGTCTGCACCGGCCGCGGGGAAGAGCTGACCGACATTACTCCCGCCCAGTACGAAGAAGTTCTCGGGTATCTGGTGAACTGTCAGGATAACTATAAAGGGATGTTGGTCCGCGCGCGTTGCGCTCCTCATTTCAAGCGGCTCGCGTACGAGAAAGACCCCAACTCGCCGATCACGAAGGCGACCGGATACATGGGCGGAGGCTGTCTCGCCGGGACCAATTATGCGCGCGTGACTCCCAACGGTGAACTGACACCATGCCCTTATATGCCGCTGTCGGCCGGCAACGTCCGGCAGAATAGCTTCGTGGACCTGTGGGAGAAGTCGGATGTCTTCAACTCCTTCCGCTACCCGCAGCTGAAGGGCAAGTGCGGGGATTGCGAGTACACGGATATCTGCGGCGGCTGCCGCGCCCGTCCGTACGTGGATCACGGCGATTGGCTGGACGAAGACCAGTGGTGTCTCTATACGCCGAAGGGCGGCGAGAAAATCAAGGTCGCCTTCAATATTCCCGAAGAGTCCGAGGTCGCATGGGATGAAGCCTCAGCGCTCCGGCTCAGCCGCATCCCTTACTTCCTCCGGGCCATGGTGAAAAAGGGAGTCGAAAAGCATGCCCGCGAGAACAGCGTGGCGCTGGTGACGGTGGAGTTGATGGAAGAACTGCGAAAAAAGCGGTTCGGGAACGATGCCCCCGTGTTCAATTTCGATATGAAGGGAAAGGAATGAGCATGGCGCTCCCTACGCGCAGGTCAGTGTCTACAACGGCTCTGCTCTCCGAACCCTGCTTCCCGCATTGATGTAAGCATGGACGCACTTCAAAGCATCGTCACGGATCTCAATACGCTCATCCCGATCATCAATCATTGGTTTCACCTGCTTTCAGCGGTAATTTGGATCGGCGGCTTGGCGTTTCTCGTCATGGCGGTCACTCCCGGGCTGCAGAAAGCCGTGGCCAAGGACCAGATCAAACCCATCACGGATATCTTCTATCAGCACTATAAGAAAGTCGCTGGCATCCTGTTAGTGGTCTTGCTCTTTACCGGCGGCATCAATCTGCACTATGTAAACCAGGTGCTCACGTCGCAAACAGGCAGTGGCGTCCAACACCACGCCAAATATCTCACGGTCTTTTTTATCAAATTGTTTCTAGTCCTGTGTCTTTTAACGCTGTTCCTCTACACCGTGATCTTTAAGGCGGACGATGAAGACACCGAAGATGGCACCTACGAGGCGATCCCCTACCAGCGAGCCGCTTTGTGGATGGGGTTCTTCATCATCCTTTGTGCGGCTGCCATGAAGCACCTGCATCAGTAACCTGCCGATTCCTGTTATGTATCAAACCCGACTAGTGCCGTACCCAATCTGATACAGACCGATCAGATCGGCGGCAAACCTCCACTCGTTTTTCTCCTGCCAGGAATTCTGAAAAGCAGGGATTCTCAGTTATTTAGCTCCATTAGTCGACTACGTCATTCTTCGCTGCCGCAGCTGGTATGCGCATTGCTGGTTTACGGCTCTGTCGCAGAACAGGATTGTCACAGCAGGCTTGGAAACGCAGGCGGCGGCACAGGCAGCCGCCGGACTGCCGCCTATGAGCCGCCGTTTGTCGACCAGTGCCGGGAGGCAGGGTGTCAGCCTTCCCGGCAACCTGCGGCCCTAGGGGGAGGATTGGTACAGTCTCCCTCTCCATGGAAAGGATCGTTATGGACATGCGCGCTCTCTTACACATCGACCCCGCAGGATCATCCCCTCCAGTCGCCCGTCAAATGCCTCACCCAAACGACGGTGGCCCAGGGAGCACTCGGCTGACGGTGAGTCTTTCTACCGATTTGGTAGAACGGCTCAGAGATACCGTGTTTGGTATCTCGCAGGGTACTCTTTCAGGCTTGGTCACCCAGGCCATTGAGGAAGCTCTCCGCCAGCTGGAAGCCCACCATGGCGGACGGTTCCCAAGACGCACCCGGGAATTGAAGGCGGGCCGTCCGCGGAAGAAGGAGGACTCCCGTCAGGCAGCCGTTTCCATAGCCCTCTTTCCTTCAACGACACAGACCGGCCGCTCATGTCCTCATGCGACCGGACCCAGCACGATCGATCACGCCAGCTCATTGCGCAGGGCTCAGGCCGGGATAGAGTGACCTCGGCCGCTGCACTGCACCCGGTTCGTCGTGAGGGGACCACCCAGGGTGTAATGCAGACGCAGAAACGACGAGTCATGTTCGACACCCGTGAGCGGGCCTACAGCCCTCGAGGATGAGATGAGCGGAACGAAGGCCCGACAATCCGTGCTCGTCGTGGACGATGACCCGGACATTCTCACGGCCTTGCAGGACCTGCTCGAGTTTGAAGGCTTTCACGTGGACTGCGCCCAGACCTGCCATGAAGCGCTGACTTCCATCGCACAGCACTTTTACAATGCCGTCCTGCTCGATCTGGGTCTGCCGGACGGTGATGGCCAAAGCGTCCTCCAGCGAGTGCAGGAAACGGATCCGTCCCTCCCCGTGATCGTGTTGACCGCCACAACGTCGCTGGATCGCAGGGTCGGTTCTCTGACACAAGGCGCCTTCGCACACCTGACCAAACCGTACCATCGGGAGGAGCTCCGGGCCGTCCTTCAACGGGCGATCGGCATGAAGCTGCTGGCCACCAGAGCAGAAGGGATTGCGGTCGCCCTCTCTGAAAGCGAGGACCGTTTTCGGTCGCTGGTCGCATCGGCGCCGGACGCCATCGTCGTGGCCGAAGCCCAAGGCTATATCGTGTCATGGAATCCGGCCGCAGCGACGATGTTCCAGTACGCGTCGGCTGAAGTCCTCGGCAAACCGCTCACCATCCTGATGCCCATGCGCTACCGCGAGGCGCACGAAATGGGCATTGAACGCATGCGGATGACCGGGCAATCCACAATGACCGGAAAGACCATCAGCCTGCACGGCTTGCGGAAGGACGGCACCGAGTTTCCCATCGAGTTGTCGCTGGCCACCTGGACGGGACAGGACGGGTCGTTCTATAGCGGCATCATTCGGGACGTCACCCTGCGCGCCGACACTGAATCGGCCTTGCGCGACAACATGGACCGGTTCGAAATACTCACCAATCGTCTGGCACAGGTGTTCTGGATCAGAGATCCGTTCAGGAACCAGTTCCTGTATGTCAGTCCGTCTTACGCGCGCCTCTGGGGGCGCTCTTGTGAGGAACTCTATCGCACGTCAGGCTCCTGGCTGGACGGCATCCATCCGGAAGACCGCGCCCGGGTGTTTCATGCGGCCGGAACGAAGCAGGCCGTTGGCTCCTATTGCGAGGAATACCGTATCATCCGTCCGGATCACACTCTGCGCTGGATTAGAGACCAGGCTTTCCCGGTTCCGGATGCGTCGGGCGTGGTGTCCCGCGTCGCCGGCTTCGCGGAAGACATCACGCCGGAAAAAGAGTGCCAAGACGCGCTGCGCCGGAGCGAGCAGCGGATCGACCTCGCCCTCGCCTCTGCGGATCTCGGCATTTGGGATTGGGATTGCATCGCTGACACAATTTACTGCTCGGGACGGACCATGCAGTTCCTTGGCGAGGCGCTGCACAGCCGTTCCCTGTCACGGTCTCAATTACTCGCACTGGTATACAAGGAAGATCGAGCCCGCACCGCCTCGACGCTGACAGCCCAGCCCACCCTTTCAGATCTCTATGCCTTCCGGCATCGGGCCTCCTGGCCCGATGGATCACGCCACTGGCTGGCGTGGTTTGGCCACGCGCTGAGAGGGCAGGACGGGGCACCGGCCCGCGTCATCGGATCAGTCGGCATGGTGGATTAGCCCTTGGACCGCGAGGATGAGCCAGATTTGGAGCCGATCAATGCCCGCTTGAAGACGGTGGTGAGCCCGAAATATGCGAAAGAATCCTTCAAATTCGAATAGAGCCGCTTGAACCTGCCCATCGCCGGATCGGTGACATACTCCATCGTCAACGCAATCCGTTCTTCTCCCTCACCCAACGGCGTCACGGCGTGCCACAACTTATCACCGTTAAAAATTACCAGGTCGCCTGGCTCGGTAATGAGTTCCACATGACGGACCGGCTTGGTCGGATGGCCCTTGAATAAGTCGCACACCAACTTGCATTGAGTCGACCGGTCGACGATCCCCATGAGAATCGTGTAGCGGGCGCCCTTGTAATAAGAGGTATCATAGTGGAACCCGATGTGGTCTCCCGGCTCGGTATAGTAGTACAGCGCGCAAGAATGCGGATCATTGTCCGGACAGAAGGTCAGCTGGGCCTCGGTCAGGCGGCTCAAGAACGTCTTGAACGAATCGGACCGATAGAGATCAAGAAACCCGGGCGCTTTCTCCTGCACCGTGTAATAGCTGACGCTGCCGCCTTTTTTATGTCCAGGGATATAATTGCGGTTGAGATCCGCCTTCATGCCGAGCGCCTGCGGCACCAGCATCTCTTCCACGAACGCACGGGGCAGGAACTGCTTGATCACCACAAATTCATTCTGTTCCCAATACTCGCGATGCACACGTTCCACATCCAACGCCGCGACGGCCCGCTCGACGGCCGCCGGGATGCTTTCTGTTTCAACCGTCATCATGGCTGCTTCCTCCCTTTGCCCACACGGCGCTTCTCTTCCTGTCGTCAGCCATCGGCGTCTAACAGGTCGTTGAAAAACATGCTGAAGACCCGGAATAGCCTCCACGGCAAGCGATCACGGATGGAATTGGAACAGCCCGCGGGATGTTCCAACAGGCCGTCCAGCGCGGCCACAACGAGCGAAGAGGCGAATCGTGCTCTCTGCC